>NZ_JAMYQF010000001.1:0-309491 GCF_040320745.1 Mesorhizobium sp. M0621
CAAAAACACGGGGGCGATCATGCCCCCGTGTCGTCAAAAGGCTACCAGCCAAATATCCTGTCAGAACACTGAAGGTGCCTAAGTGAACTGCATTACGCTCGAAGCGGGCTTTTTTGTTAGAGGCCCAATGCAGCGAAGGCTGCTGCCGGTCCGCCACGGCGCAGCTGTTCGAGATGGGCGATCGTGAGATCCACCAGGTTTTTGCGCCCGGACTCTCCCTTGGCAAAGCCAGTCAGATCGAACACCGACGCGACGCTTTCGGCGGATGACAGGCGCCTGTCACCGATTGCCGCCAACGCTGCATCGAGCGGATCGGTGAAATGGCTCTCCGGCAATGTCTTGCCGCGCGCCTCGCAGGCCGCGATCCAGGTGGCGATTACCAGCGTCAGATGTTCGGGCACAGCCCCGGCTTCGATGCACTCCAAGGTGGAGGCGACGATGCGTTGCGGCAGTTTCTGGCTGCCGTCATTGGCGATCTGCGCCGTGCGGTGGGCGAGAGCGGTGTTCGAAAAACGCTCGGCCAGTTCAGCCGTATAGCTTGCCGTATCCAGCCCGGCATTCCTTGGTAGCGTCGGAATGGCCTCGGCCCAGAGTGCATCGACAAAGGCCCGTATCGCCGGATCGGCGAAGGCACGGTCGACGGTGGCGTGACCGCTGAGCAGGCCGAGATAGGCGATGGCCGAATGCGAGCCGTTGAGCAGGCGTAGCTTCATGTCCTCGAAGGGCCTGACGTCGTCGACCATGGTGACGCCGAACTGTTCCCAGGCCGGCCGGCCCCCCGGGAAATTGTCTTCGATCACCCATTGGCAGAACGGCTCGGTCATGACAGGCCAGGCGTCCTCGACGCCGAGTTCTTCTGCGATCCGTGCCCGGTCGGTATCTGTGGTCGCCGGCACGATGCGGTCGACCATGCTGGATGGGAACGCTACCGCGTCGGCAATGTGCTTGGCGAGCACGGCAGCGCCCGACTGGGTAAGCTTGGCATCACCCGACTGGGCGGGCCTGGTATCACGAAACATGGCGAATTCGACCAGCAGCCGGTGCAGCGTGGCGCCGTTGGCCGGCAGGTTGTCGCAGCACAGCACGGTGAAGGGCGGTGCGCCGTCGGCGCGTCGCCGGGCAAGCGCCTCAGTCAGAAAACCATGCGCTGTCTTCGGGATTTTCGGATTTGCCAGGTCGTGGGCGATATCAGGATGAGCGGTATCCAGTCCACCGCCCGCCGCCCTCAGGTAGGCCTTTTCGGTGATCGTCAGCGTGACGATCAGGGTACGCGGATCGGTCAGCGCGGCCAGCACCGCGCCCGGATCCTCCGGCGCCACCAGCATCGCGCCGATCGAGCCGATGACCCGAAGCTTCTCCTCGCCGCTGCTTCTGATCGCCAGCGTGTAGAGCCCATCCTGCGGCGTGAGCGCGTCGCGTGTGTCGGTACTGCGCAGCGACACGCCTGTTATGCCCCAGCCTGTCTCGCCTGCCGCCAGGCAGTCGTCGACATAGGCTGCCTGATGGGCGCGATGGAAGGCGCCGACACCGAGATGCACGATGCCCGGGACGACACGGCTGCGATCATACGAAGGCGTCGCGATCGAAGCCGGCAGCGACGGCACTGTGTTGCCGGAAAGGCGTTTGATCGTCGTGATGCGGCTGGTCTGGTCGGATGGCATGAAATGGCCTCGGGGAATGGTCGGCAAGCGGCGTAACATTCGATTTCCTGCCACACAATGGGTCGAAAAGTCATCATACAACAATCTAATTTTTGTATGTTGACATTATTTCTTGTCGACCTTACCGATAGCCACTCTGGGAGGATGATCGTGGCACTGACCGATGCGGATTTGCTGTTTCCCGCCGAGGCGCATTCGCGCTCGATCGCACGCGATCTCTATGCCGGGATCAAGGATCTGCCCCTGGTCAGCCCGCATGGTCACACCGATCCGCGCTGGTATGCGCAGAACGAGCCGTTTCCGGATCCGGCGCAACTGCTCATCGTGCCGGACCACTACATCTTCCGCATGCTGTTCAGCCAGGGCGTTCGTCTTGAGGATCTCGGCGTGGCGACGCTCGACGGCGGGCCGGTGGAGACCGACGGCCGGACGATCTGGCGGCGTTTTGCCGAGCACTATTATCTGTTTCGCGGCACGCCGACCCGGCTGTGGTTCGACCATGTGCTCGCCGATCTGTTCGGCATCGGCGAACCGCTGACCGCAGCGACCGCCGACGGCCATTACGACACCATCGCGACGCTGCTGCAGTGGGAGAATTTCCGCCCGCGCGCGCTGTTCGAGCGCTTCAACATCGAGGTCATCGCGACGACTGAGGGCGCGCTCGACGATCTCAAATGGCACCAGATGATCCGCGACAGCGGCTGGCAGGGCCGCGTCGTGACGGCTTACCGGCCTGACGCCGTCGTCGATCCCGATTTCGAGGGGTTTTCAACCAATCTCGACCGGCTCGGCGAAATCACCGGCTGCGACACCGGAAACTGGACCGGCTATCTCGATGCGCACCGCCAGCGACGCGCCTTCTTCAAGAGCTTTGGCGCGACCTCGTCCGACCACGGCCATCCGACGGCGGAGACCGCCAATCTTTCCGATGCGGCGGCCGAGGAACTGTTCAATCGGATTCGCCGTGGTTCCGACGACGAGCGCGAGCGAAAACTGTTCCGCGCCCAGATGCTGACCGAGATGGCCAAGATGAGCCTCGACGACGGGCTGGTGCTGCAGATCCATCCCGGCTCATGGCGCAACCATTCGCCCGCGATCTTCCAGAAGTTCGGCCGCGACAAGGGTTTCGATATCCCGACCCGGACCGACTATGTGACGGCGCTGAAGCCGCTGCTCGACTGCGTCGGGCTGGAGCGCGACCTCACAATCATCCTCTTCACGCTCGACGAGACCAGCTATGCGCGCGAGCTGGCGCCGCTTGCCGGCGTCTATCCGGCGCTGAAACTCGGGCCGGCCTGGTGGTTCCACGACAGCCCGGAAGGCATGCGGCGCTTCCGCGAGATGACCACCGAGACGGCCGGCTTCTACAACACCGTCGGCTTTAACGACGACACCCGCGCCTTTCCATCCATTCCGGCGCGTCACGATGTGGCGCGCCGGGTCGACTGCGCGTTCCTCGCACGTCTCGTCGCCGAACACAGGCTGCGCGAAGACGAGGCGCATGAGCTGGCGCGGGAGCTTGCCTACACGCTTGCGAAGAAGGCGTACCGGCTCTGAGCCGGGCGCTACGATTTTAAAAGGGAGGAAGTCATGTTGCATTTTTCGAAATTGACGGCAGCCACGTTCGCCTTCGGCTCGCTGCTGATCGGCGTTGCCAACGCCGAGTCCGTGCTACGCTCGGCAGACACGCATCCGGATAGCTACCCGACCGTCGACGCGGTCAAGTACATGGGTGAGCTGATCAAGGAGCGCACCAAGGGTGCCTATTCGGTCGAGGTTTATCACTCGGCACAGCTCGGCGAGGAAAAGGACACGATCGAACAAACCCAGGCTGGCGTGCTCGACCTCAACCGCGTCTCGATGGGCCCTTTCAACGGCATCGTGCCGGAGACGGCGGTGCCGTCGCTGCCCTACATCTTCCGCTCGGTCGAGCATATGCGCCATGTCATGGACGGGCCGATCGGCGAGCAGATCCTCAAAGCATTCGAGGCGCATAATCTGGTTGGCCTTGCCTTCTACGATTCCGGCGCCCGCTCCTTTTACAACACCAAGAAAGACATCACCTCGATCGCCGACCTGAAGGGCATGAAGTTCCGGGTCATCCAGTCCGACGTGTTTGTCGACATGGTCAATGCGCTGGGCGCCAACGCCACGCCGATGGCCTATGGCGAGGTCTACTCGGCTCTGCAGACCGGTGTTATCGACGGCGCCGAGAACAACTGGCCGAGCTTCGAATCCGCCAAGCACTATGAGGTAGCCAAGCACTACACCATGGATCAGCACCAGATCGTTCCGGAAGTGCTGGTGATGTCGAAGGTGAGCTGGGACAAGCTCACGCCGGAAGACCAGGCGATCGTCCGGCAAGCGGCAAAAGACAGCGTCGTCAAGATGCGCGAATTGTGGGACGCGCAGGAGAAGAAGTCGCGCGACATCGTCGAGAAGGCCAGCGTCAAGGTCAGCGAGATCGACAAACAGCCGCTGATCGATGCGATGAAGCCGGTCTACGACAAGTATCTGTCGACGCCCGAGTTGAAAGATCTCGCATCGCGTATCCAGGCAACCAAGTAGTCCGGTCGTGGCAAATGATGGCGCGATTGTCCGCGCCATCATTCGGGGGAGGCGTGCATATGAAACCATTTTGGCTCGCAATAGAGCGGCTGCTGTCACGGTTGGCGAGGCTTGCGCTGTGGGTCAGCGGCATCGGGCTGACCCTGATGACGGTGATCATCTTCTGGCAGGTATTTTCGCGCTATGTGCTCAACAGTTCGCCAAGCTGGACGGAACCCTTCTCGGTGCTTTTGATGGGTTGGTTCATCTTCCTGGGGGCCGCGGTCGGTGTTCGCGAGCGCACCCATCTGGGTTTCGATGTGTTGCTCTATTTCCTGCCGCCCGCCGCCAAGGCGGTGCTGCGCAGCGTTTCGGATATCGTCGTGCTCGCCTTCGGCGCCGGCATGATCGTCTACGGCGTCCAGCTTGCCAGGCTGACCTGGAATACGGTGATGCCGTCTCTCGCTTTTCCGGGCGGCGTCGGTTTCCTGCCGGTCATCCTGGGCGGCGCGCTTGTCTGTCTGTTTTCGCTTGAGCGGCTGGCCGGGCGGTTTGCCGGACTGCCGGTCGATGCCGATCAGTACGCCACGGGCGAGGAGGGTCTGTGATGGCACTGATGGTTCTGTTCGGCACCTTCGTCTTCTTGCTGATCATCGGCACACCGATCGCGTTCTGCCTCGGCGTCGCCAGCTTCGCGACGGTTCTGGTGCTGGACCTGCCGCCGCTCGTGGTGTTCCAGCGTCTCAACTCCGGCGTCAGCGTGTTTTCGCTGATGGCCATCCCGTTCTTCATCTTCGCCGGCGACCTGATGGTGCGTGGCGGTATCGCCGCCAGGCTGGTGGCGCTTGCCGGTTCCCTGGTCGGTCACCTGCGCGGCGGGCTGGGGCAGGTCAACATCGCTGCCTCGACCATGTTCGGCGGCATTTCCGGCTCGGCCGTGGCCGATGCTTCGGCGGTCGGCGGGCTGATGATCCCGCAGATGAAGGCGCGCGGCTACGGCATCGACTATGCCGTCAACATCACCTCGGTCGGCGCCATCATCGCGCTGCTGATCCCGCCCTCGCACAACATGATCATCTATTCGATATCGGCCGGCGGCCGCATCTCGATCGCCGACCTGTTCACTGCGGGCGTCATACCCGGCCTGCTGTTGGCGCTGTCTCTCATGATCACGGCCTATTGGGTTGCCAGCCGTCGCGGCTACCCGACTGAGCCGTTCGCGGGCTTCGGCCGTGCGTTGCAACTGCTTGTCGCCGCCATTCCGGGCCTGGTCCTTATCGGCATTATCTTCGGCGGCGTCCGCTCCGGCGTCTTCACGGCCACTGAAAGCTCGTGCATCGCCATCGTCTACGCCTTCCTGGTGACGCTTGTCATCTATCGCTCGATGAGCTGGAACGACTTCGTCGCCGCTACAACGGCGGCCGTGCGCACGACGGCAATGGTGCTGATGATCATCGGCTGTGCTGCTGCCTTTGGCTGGCTGCTGGCCTATCTCAGGGTCCCCGCCGCGCTCGTCGCCTTCCTGCAGTCGGTGTCAGACAACAAGCTGGTCATCCTGCTGATGATCAATGTGGTGCTGCTTATCCTCGGCACGTTCATGGATATGTCGCCGCTGATCATCATCACCACGCCGATCTTCCTGCCGGTGGTGATGGCCTATGGCGTAGACCCCGTGCATTTCGGCGTCATCCTGATCCTCAATCTCGGCATCGGCCTGTGCACGCCGCCAGTTGGGGCGGTGCTGTTTGTCAGCTGCGCCATCGGGCGGATCCCGATCTGGACGGCGATGCGCTCGATCTGGCCATTCTACGGCGCGGCTTTCGTCGTGTTGATGCTTGTCACCTACATACCGGAAATCTCATTGTGGCTGCCGAGCCTGTTCCACTAGGAGACCATCAAGTGCCCGCTGCATCCGCCGACCTCAAGGTCGAGAGAAAACCCAAGCTGTCGGAAACCGTCGTCGCGGCGATCCGCAGGCAGCTGCAGGCAGGCGAGATTCAGCCTGGCCACAAATTGCCGACCGAGGGCCAGCTGACCGAGACCTTCGGCGTCAGCCGCACCGTCATCCGCGAGGCGCTGGCCAAGCTTGCCGCCGACGGGCTGGTCGAGCCGCGCCAGGGCGCCGGTGTCTTCGTCACCGAGCACATCTCGACGATGTTCGGCGCGCTGGCCGCCGACATGGGCAGCAAGGATTCGATTGCGCTCAACGTGCTCGAAGTGCGTCTTGCGATCGAGATCGAATCGGCCGGGATCGCCGCCATCCGCCGCAACGCCGCGCAGGAGGCGGCAATCCAGGAAGCGTTCTTCGAGTTCGAGCGGCTGCTGCTTGCCAGCGAGCCGACCGGCCCGGCCGACCTCGCCTTCCACCGCGCGATCGCCAGCGCCACCAACAATCCGTTCTATGTCGAGATGCTCGATGTGCTCGGCCGGCGCGCCATTCCGTGCGACGTGACCTCGCCCTGGTCGACCGAGCTGGTGCAATCCGACAGCTATCAGCGCGGTCTGCAGCGCGAGCATCTGGTGATCCTCAACGCCATTACCTCAGGCGATGCCGAGGCCGCGCGTGAGGCGATGCGGACGCATCTCACCGCCAGCCAGCAACGCTACCGCGAGCGCCTGCATGCAAGGCAGGCTTTTTATGCCAGTTCGGTCAAGGCCGCTGCCGGCGAATAAATCAATCAAGTCAGGACAGCCCCATCTCAAGTCAGGATTGAAATGAGCCAGAGCCATACCGATTATACCTCGCGCTTCGCCATCGATCCGATCGCCGCGGCGGCCATGGGAACCGATGAGCTGCGCCACAATTTCCACATCGAAGACCTGTTCCAGCCGGGCCGCATCAGCCTGACCTACACCCATTACGACCGCATGATCGTCGGCGGCGCCGTGCCGACCGGCTTGCCGCTTCAACTGGAAGCGATCAAGCCGACCGGCACCAGGAACTTCCTCGACCGCCGCGAGCTGATCGCCGTCAACATCGGCGGGGCAGGCAGCGTAACGGCAAGTGGCCAGTCCTTTGAATTGCAGGCGCGCGACATGCTCTATCTCGGCATGGGTGCCAGCGACGTGTCGTTTGCCTCGACGGACAAGGCCACGCCGCCGAAATTCTACCTGCTCAGCGCGCCGGCGCATCAGGCTTATCCGAACCGGCTGATCCGCATCGGCGATGCCAAACGCCTCGACCTCGGCAGCAAGGATGCCTGCAACGAACGCTCGATCTTCCAATTCATCCATGCCGAGGGCGTAAAAACCTGCCAGCTGGTGGTCGGCATGACGCAACTGGCGCCGGGCTCGGTGTGGAACACCATGCCGTGCCATGTGCATGACCGGCGCATGGAGGCCTATCTCTATTTCGACCTGGCCGAGAGGGCGCGCGTCTTCCATTTCATGGGCGAGCCGGGCGAGACGCGCCATCTGGTGATGCGCAACGAGGAAGCGGTGCTGTCGCCGGGCTGGTCGATCCATTCGGGCGCCGGCACCTCCAACTACGCTTTCATCTGGGCGATGGCCGGGGACAATGTCGACTATGCCGATGTCGATCCGGTAAGCTTGGACGATCTGCGGTGAGCGAACTCTCCGCCTTCAGCCTTGCCGGAAAGCGCATCCTGGTGACCGGCGCCAACACCGGCATCGGCCAGGGCATCGCGGTGTCGATCGCACGCGCCGGCGGCGTGGTGATCGGCGTCGGCCGCTCGTCGATGGACGATACGGCAAGCAGGGTTGCCGCGATGGGCGGGCAATTCGCGGCGGTGAGTGCCGACCTTGCCGACACGTCGGCCGCCGGCACGATGCTCGATCGTATCTGGGACAAAAGCGGTCCGCTCGACGGGCTGGTCAACAATGCCGGCATCATCCGCCGCGCCGATGCCGTCGATCTCAGCGAGACCGATTGGGATGACGTCATGGACGTCAATCTGAAGACGGCTTTTTTGCTCTGCCAGTCCTTTGCCAGGCGTGTCCTGGCCGGCGAGCGTCAGGGCAAGATCGTCAACATCGCCTCGGTGCTGAGTTTCCAGGGCGGCATCCGGGTCGCGTCCTATACCGCCTCGAAGCATGGCGTGCTCGGTGTTACCCGGCTGCTCGCCTGCGAATGGGCGCAAAAAGGCATCAACGTCAACGCCATCGCGCCGGGCTATATCGAGACCAACAACACGCAGGCACTGCGCGCCGATCCTGATCGCAGCGCCGCCATCCTGGCGCGGATCCCGGCCGGCCGCTGGGGCGAAGCGGGCGATATTGGCGACGCCGCCGTCTTCCTGCTGGCGCCGGCGTCGAACTACATGCATGGCGCGGTGGTGCCGGTGGATGGCGGCTGGCTGGCGCGATGAGGAGAGATGACGATGACCGCAAAGATTTTCGCGCATGCGGGCGAGGGCACCTGGACGGCGACGCCGGACGGTAACAGGCGGCGCGTTCTCCTGCACACCGATGAATTGATGATGGTCGAATTCGGCTTCGACAAGGGTGGCGTCGGTGCCCTGCATTCGCACCCGCATGTGCAGGCAAGCTACGTCGCCGAGGGTCGCTTCGAGGTGACCATCGACGGCCGGACCGAAACCATTGCGGCCGGCGGCAGTTTCATCGTGCCCTCCGGTCTGGTGCACGGCGTCAAGGCGCTCGAAGCGGGGCGGCTGGTCGACAGCTTTACGCCGCATCGGGCCGATTTCCTCGCTTAACGGTGGGAGATCGAGCAGGGAAGACCCGCGCCCCAAAAGAGGCGCGGGTTGTTGCCTGGGCGCTTGTGGCGCCGCGGTACTCAAGACATGACCGCAGGATGCGGAAGCTGCCGCATGATGGTGAAGATAGTCTTAATGCGCCGGAGGTGGCGATGGCTGGTGGCTGCGTTCGGTCAGGTCATGTGCCGGAGCAGGCTGAAAAGCCGCTCGAACGTCTTGCCGTAGGGCGGGCGCAGCAAGGTCCCGGCGCTCAGTCGCGACTGCCAGCAGGCGCTTCAGGCGGTCCTTGCGGACGCCAAAGTCCGGGAAAGGCTGCGCCTCGAAGGCGGTGCGCTGCAATTGGAACCGCTCGCCGAGAGAATCATGTCTGGTCTGCAGCATCGCGCCCTCCCTGGCTTGTCGGGCCGAGCTTACATCGCAAGGCGTGAGGGAATCCAGCGGGGCGCAGGTGTCGCAGGGTGCCCTTACTGGGTGCTGCCGATCGGTCGGCCTGCTTCGGCGCTCCTCAATCCCTCATACCGGCTTGTTCCTGTTGTGGTGCGATAACAGCTGCGCTAAGCCAAAGCGCCCATGCAGAGAGTCGTTTTGATCGGTTTCCACATCCTCTTCGGTTCACGAGATTCCAGCCCGGTGTCTGCCTGATGCAGGCATCGGCGACGAGCACCTTGGCCGAGGATCCCAAGCGGCGCGTGCTGAAGGACGTGTTCGGCTTCGATGATTTTCGCCCCGGCCAGGCCGATGTCATGGACGCGCTGCTGGCCGGGCGTCATGTGCTGGCCGTCATGCCGACGGGTGCCGGCAAATCGCTTTGCTACCAGGTTCCGGCGCTGGTCCTGGGCGGGCTCACCATTGTCGTTTCGCCGCTGGTGGCGCTGATGCAGGATCAGGTCGCCGCCTTGCGCCTTGCCGGCGTGGCAGCCGATACGATCAATTCCTCGATCGACCGCGAGGCCAACATCGCCGCATGGCGGCGCGTCGCCTCGGGCCAGACGCGCCTGCTTTATCTCGCGCCGGAGCGGCTGATGACCGAGCGGATGCTCGAGGCGCTGGCCAGGCTCGATATCAGTCTGATTGCCGTCGATGAGGCGCATTGCATCTCGCAATGGGGTCCGGCGTTCCGACGCGAGTATGAGGACCTGTCGCGGCTGCGTAACATCTTCCCCGGTGTGCCGATCATCGCGCTGACGGCGACGGCGGACGAGAGCACGCGCACCGACATCGAAGCCCGGCTGTTCGCCGAGCGCGTCGAGACCTTGGTGCTTGGCTTCGACCGGCCGAACATCAAGCTTGCCATCGAGGCCAAGCAGGACAGCAAGCGCCAGTTGCTGCGCTTCGTCGAGCGTCATCCAGGCCGCAGCGGCATTGTCTACTGCCTGTCGCGCAAGAAGACGGAGGAGATGGCGGCCTTCCTCGAGAAGAACGGCGTCACCGCGCTCGCCTATCATGCCGGCATGAGCAAGGACGCGCGTGATGCGAATCAAAACGCTTTCATGACCTTGTCCGGCGTCGTCATGGTGGCGACCATCGCCTTCGGTATGGGCATCGACAAGCCTGATGTCGCCTATGTCTTCCACACCGACATGCCGGGCAGCCTCGAGGCCTATTACCAGGAGATCGGCCGCGCCGGCCGCGACGGGCGGGATGCGGAAGCGCATATGCTGTTCGGCCTTGGCGATATCCGCATGCGCAGGCTTTTCATCGACGATGAGGACGCTGCGGTGGAGCACAAAAGGCGTTCGCATCGCCGGCTCGATACGCTGATCGGTTATTGCGAGACGGCGCAGTGCCGCCGCCAGGTGCTGCTTGGTTATTTCGGCGAGGAAGCGCAGCCCTGCGGCAATTGCGACACCTGTCTCGACCAGGCGCCGCGCGCCGATGGCGGAGCGGAAGCACGGACCATCCTGGCGGCTATCGCACAGAGTGGCGAACGCTTCGGTGCCGGCCATGTCATCGATATCCTGCTTGGCCATGAGACGGAGAAGATCCTGGCCAGGAATCACCAGAGGCTCGCCAGCTTCGGCAGCGGACTGGCGCACAAGAAGGACTTCTGGCAGTCGCTGATCCGGCAGCTCGCCGCGGGCGGGTTCCTGGAACCCGATCCGAGCGGCCATGGTGGCCTCGCCATCACCGAAAAAGGCCATGCGCTCGGCCGTGGCGAGATGCCGTTCCACTACCGCGTCGAGGTGCGCGGCCGCGCCTTGCGCAAGATGCGAGCGGCCGAGGGTATGAATGCGGAAGGCGTGGATGCATCTCTGCTGGCCACGCTCAAATCCTTGCGCCTGCGTCTCGCCAAGGAGCGCCAGATGCCGGCCTATGTGGTGTTCTCCGATCGCACGCTGATCGACATGGCCGAACGCTGTCCCCGCGATCTCGACGCCTTCGCCGAAGTGAATGGCGTGGGGGCGGCGAAGCTGAAGGAGTTTGGTCAGGTTTTTCTGAGCGCGATTGCGGCGCATCAAGCGGGTGGTTCGATCTGAACGCTCTTGCCAGCGCCCCTCTGGCGACTGTCAGTTTGTGAGACAGCATTTCTTGAATTTCTTGCCACTTCCACAGGGGCATGGATCGTTTCGCCCGATATCGCGCAAAGGGTTCGTGGCCGGCGTCGGATTGGACCAATCCCAGTCTGGCCACGGCGATTGCCAATCGTCCTCGTCAAGACCAAGGCCCTCGTCAAGATCAAGGCCCTCGTCAAGATCAAGGCCGCGGGTCCAGTCTAGCGCCACGAGCACATCGTCGATATAGCCGAGATTGGCACGGTTGAACCGGCGGACGTCGTCCGGTCGCTGCTCGGCGTCCAGCAGGTCGCGTTCGAAGTGGTGGTATTCAAGCACCCCTTCTGGCACGCGGCCTTCGTCCCAGGCGCTGTCGACAAGCGGAACAAGATCGCGCAATCCAAGTAGGGCGATTGCCTCAAGCCAGCCGATCCAGGCATGATCGTCGTCGACCGCCAGCTTTTCCTCGTGGAAGCGTTCGAGAAAACGCCGCATTCGGTCGCGCTCGATGCGGCCATCCCAGGTCAGGAAGGTGGCGGCGCCGAAGAGCGCATCACGGGCAAATTCGTCGACGGAGCGTTCGGCGACGGTGCCGAACAGGGCGTCGGCGTCACCGTCGAACACGCCGGCGATCATGCGCGCCAAGGTTTCGGTAATGGCATCGCCAAGCAGGCGATCGACTTCGTTCGCGGGTCGACGCAGCAGGCGCAGCAAGGGTTGGCATGCCTGGCTGTCACGGGCGCCGCCCAGAATATACAGGCCTCTGAAGAGCAGCATCCTGTCATCGTCCGACAGAGCAACTCCGTCGGCCGCTCTTGCGAGGACCGCACGCAATGCGGGAGCGGATTCTTCGATCCTGATGGTGCAGAGCCCGATGGCGACATCCGGCACTTGCCGCTCGGTTGCCACGGCATGCAGGTAGCCTTCTATAGGACCGAGATCGAAGTCGGGCGGGCCATCGCCCAGGAGTTGTTCCGCTTCTTCCTTCTTCATGGGTACCTCGACTCTTTCCTGCCAATTCTACGTCGGACGCTCTGCCTTTCAATGGGTCATCCGATGCCTCAACGGCAAAATCTGCCCTGCGGTCTCACATCCGTACCGACATCCCGCCGTCGACAGTCAAGACATGTCCGTTGACGAAAGAGGCCGCATCGCCGGCAAGGAACAGTGCCGCACCGGCGATTTCCCGCGGCTGCCCCCAGCGCTGTAGCGGAACCCGCTGGCGGGCGAAGGCAACCATATCGGGATTCTCCGCCATCGCGGCGTTGGTCTCGGTAGCGAACATTCCTGGCGCGATGGCGTTGCTAGTCACCCCGTGTGCGCCGAGTCTCCTCGGTCCGGTCCGAATGGACAACCTCCTGAAAGCTCACAACTAGCGCGGATGCGCCTATGTGTGGCCCTTGGATCAATGCTGACACATCTGCTGAAGCAGCTCTCGCTGAGGGGAGCAATCGTGGCATAGAACCGTTGCCATTAGGGCCATCGATGGCGGAGAGGGAGGGATTCGAACCCCCGATGGGCTTGCACCCATGCCGCATTTCGAGTGCGGTGCATTCGACCACTCTGCCACCTCTCCGCGGTCATGGTCGGCCGTTGCCGGCGGCGCACTAGATAACGGCTGAACGGGCAGGTTACAAGGCCAATCCGTCAGTTATTTGGCTTGCGGGACAAGCGGCGGATTCACGGTGGGTCAGGTGCAGGGAGACGCAGGCAGATTGTCGACCTGCCGTGCATCCTTGCCTTCACGACGGCAGCGCGGTGCGGTGCTGCCGACATGGCCAGTGGTTGCCCGCCAATAACAGTCCCGACGCGCCTGTCTGCCTTGACTCGCACCCAGCCTTCGGTTAGGGACACCGCGCAATCGGCGTGGAGGGTTCTTCCGCGCCGCTTGTTTTTTGAACCCGCAGACTGACAAAAAGACGGCCGAACCGCCAGAGGCGGTTCATCAAGGCCGACCGAACAGCGAAAGGCAAAAAATGTTCGCAGTCATTAAAACGGGTGGCAAGCAGTATCGCGTTGCCGCCAACGATCTCCTGAAGATCGAAAAAGTCGAAGCCAATGTCGGCGATATGGTCGAGATCGGCCACGTGCTCGCGCATGGCGAGGGCGAAAATGTCACGTTCGGCGCGCCGTTCGTCGATGGCGCGGTGGTCACCGCCGAAGTCGTCGAGCAGGGCAAGAACCGTACCGTCATCGCTTTCAAGAAGCGCCGCCGGCAGAACTCGCGCCGCAAGATCGGCCATCGCCAGCTTTTGACCACCGTGCGGATCTCCGAGATTCTGCTGGGTGGCGCCAAGCCGACGAAGACGGCAGCGGTCAAGGCACCGAAGAAGGAAGCCAAGGCAGAGGCCGCCACCGAAGCGAAGGCGGAAGCCGCGCCGAAGAAGGAGCCCAAGGCCAAGGCAGCCGAGACAAAGGCAGCCGAGACCGCGGCGGCACCGCTGTTCAAGGCGCCGAAGGGCGAGCCGGACGACCTGACTGTGATCAAGGGCATCGGCCCGGTCGCAGCCAAGGATCTCAACGAGCAGGGCATCATCACCTTCGCCCAGCTCGCCAAGCTGACCGACAAGGATGTCGCCAAGATCGACGAGCACATGCCCTTCAGCGCCGACCAGATCAAGGACTGGCGCGAGCAGGCCAAGGAATTGGCGGCGAAGTAATTTTTCTGGCGATTAGCTCGCCGGATCGGACTTGAAACGGAACGCGAACGCGTTCATAAGGCCTTTTAGGCGCCTTGCGGCGCAACGGAGTTAGTTAGATGGCACACAAGAAAGCTGGCGGCTCGTCGCGCAACGGTCGCGACTCGCATTCCAAGCGTCTGGGCGTGAAGAAGTTCGGCGGCGAAGCCGTCATCCCGGGCAACATCATCATTCGTCAACGCGGCACCACGTGGCATCCCGGCGTCAATGTCGGCATGGGTACGGACCACACCCTTTTTGCGCTCGAGACCGGCGCCGTGACGTTCAACAAAAAAGCCAACGGCCGAACCTACGTATCGGTCAACCCGATTACCAAAGCCGCGGAGTAGCCGGTTCCGCACTAGAACACCGGCGCCCATCTCGGGACCGGTGTCTGGCAAAGCCAGGAAAAGGATCAGGGGAGATGGGTTTCCATCTCCCCTTTTTCTTGTGCCTGGAGGACTTCAAATGGTTGCCGAAGCGGAAGACTCAGAAGACGAAAGTTACGCGATAGACTGCCCGGTGCTGGTCACCGAACGACTGGTGATGCGGGCGCCGCACGAAGGCGATATCGCGCAACTGGTCGAGCTTGCCGACAACCGCCATGTCGCCGAAATGCTGGCCCGCATGCCGCACCCCTATGGCGAGGCCGAGGCCCGCTCTTTCCTCGCCATGACCAAGTCGCGCCGGGCCGGCATCGCCTTTGCCCTGACGCTGGCCGGCACCGAGACGTTCGTGGGCTGTGCCGGCCTCAACACCACCGATCGCGGCCTGGAACTCGGCTACTGGATCGGCGAGCCTTACTGGAAGAAGGGCTATGCGACCGAAGCAGCGCATGCGCTGGTCGATCTCGCCTTCCAGAGGACGTCGATCCAGGTGCTGCATGCCTCGACGCGGGTCATCAATCCGGCCTCGCGCCGGGTGATCCACAAGTGTGGGTTCCAGTATGCCGGCCAGGGCATGCTGAATTCGATCGTCGCCGGCCAGGTGCCGGTCGAGCGCTACCGACTCGACAGGAAGACCTGGACCAGCCTCAGAAACTGGGTGCATTTTTGATGGATGAAGCCGGTCAAGCCAATGGTCGACAGCAGCGATATTGAAACGGCCGCGATCGCGCCGATGATGCCCGGGGATGCTGAAAGCTTTCACCGGGCGCTCGATGTCGTAGCGCGTGAGCGAAAGTACCTGTCCTTCCTCGAGGCACCACCGCTGGATCAAACCCGAAGTTTCGCGATGGATCGTATCGGCAGAGGCGATCCAGGGTTCGTGGCCGTTGTCCGTGGCGAGGTTGTCGGCTGGTGTGACATCTCACGCCATGACCGGCTTATCCATGCTCATCGCGGCACCCTCGGAATGGGGATTATTCCCTCTTATCGGGGGCATGGCGTGGGACTGCGGCTGATCAATGCGACCTTGGCGCAGGCGCGCAAGGTCGGCTTTGTCCGCATCGAGCTTTCCGTACATTCCGACAATGCGCGCGCCATCTCTCTTTACGACAAGGTCGGGTTTGTCAGGGAGGGCGTACAGCGCGACGCCATCCATATCGACGGGAAATACCGCGATACGATCATGATGGCGATCGTCGAACGCGAAAACGCTGCCAGATGAATGGCCATCAGCCCAGTTCGACCCAGACCGGCAGGTGGTCCGAACCGACGGCCTTTCGGTCGACCCACAGGCGCTTCAGGGATTTGGCGAGCGAAGCGCTGGTGAAGATGTAGTCGATGCGCTTGTCGCGGTTGGGATTGGTGGGTTGCTTGGGATCGACCCAGCTGACGAGATCGTCGCCGGCGGCGTTCAGGCGCAAGGCCGCATCGACGGCAAAGTCGGCGGTCAGCGGCATGCCGAATTCGTGGTCCGGCCGGCCGGCGAGTTCGACATATTCGGGCGATCCGACCAGCATGTTGAAATCGCCCATGCCGACAAAGGCTTCGGGATGCGGCAATTCCGGCAGGCCGATCTCGGCGACGCCGGACAATGCGCCGCCTTCGAGCGCGTAGTTCAACAGGCGCCGGCGCAGGAACTGGATCTGCCTGGCGCGTTCGACCGGGCTGCGGTGATCGAGATGGATGGAATAGAAGCGGATGAAACCAAGCGGCGTCTCGATCAGTGCTTCCAGCGCGCCACGCTGGAAGTTCATCATCTCGAAGCTGCGGCTGCGCGGCAAAAGCAGGTTGCGCGACAGATGAATAGGCGTCTTCGACAGCACCATATTGCCAAGCTGGAAGGTCGTGGTGATGGCGCGGCCGTTCTCGAGGCGCGAGCCGATATTGGCCTCGAAATTGCTGCCATAGACGGCGAAATAGTCAGGCAGCGCCTCGCCGATCTCGGCGACCATGTCGCGGCCGCCGTTCCTGGGATTGTTGCGGGTCACCTCCTGCAACGCGATCACATCGGCGCCGCGCACGGCGTCAGTGATGCGCCCCACATTGTACTGCCCGTCGAGGCCGATGCCGTACTGGATGTTATAGGTTACAAGCTTCATTCCGACATCTCTCCGCCCAATCCCGCGCGGCCATTGTCATAAAACGTCCTCGCCCTTCGCCGCGCCTTGGTTTAGAGCAAGGCCGAAGGTTTAGAGCAATGCCGCAAAGCCACTAGTAGAAACTGCGAATCCCATGAAATTTCTCGATCAAGCCAAAGTCTACATACGCTCCGGTGACGGCGGCGCCGGTTCGGTGTCGTTCCGGCGCGAAAAATTCATCGAGTTCGGCGGGCCGGATGGCGGCGATGGCGGCCGTGGCGGCGATGTCTGGCTGGAAGCGGTCAACGGGCTGAACACGCTGATCGACTACCGCTACCAGCAGCATTTCAAGGCCAAGACCGGCGTCCATGGCATGGGCCGCAACATGACCGGCGCCAAGGGTGCCGACGTCACGCTGAAAGTGCCGGCGGGAACGCAGGTGTTCGAAGAAGACAACGAGACGCTGATCTGCGACCTGACCGTGGTCGGCCAGCGCTTTCTGCTGGCCAAGGGCGGCAATGGCGGCTTCGGCAACCAGCATTTCAAGACCTCGACCAACCAGGCGCCGCGCCGCGCCAATCCCGGCCTGCCGGGCGAAGAGCTCAACATCTGGCTGCGGCTGAAGCTGATTGCCGATGCCGGGCTGGTCGGGCTGCCGAATGCCGGCAAGTCGACATTCCTCGCCGCCGTCACCGCGGCCAAGCCGAAGATCGCCGACTATCCGTTCACCACGCTGCATCCCGGTCTCGGCGTTGCCCGCATCGACGCGCGCGAGTTCGTCATCGCCGACATTCCGGGTCTCATCGAAGGCGCGCATGAGGGCGTCGGCATCGGCGACCGCTTCCTCGGCCATGTCGAGCGCACGCGCGTGCTGCTGCATCTGGTCTCGGCGCAGGAGGAAAATCCGGGCAAGGCCTACAAGACCGTGCGCGCCGAACTCGAGGCCTATGGCAACGGCCTGACCGACAAGGTCGAGATCGTAGCGCTTTCCCAGGTCGACACGCTCGACGCCGAGGCGCGCAAGAAGAAGGTCGCCTCGCTGAAGCGCGCCGCCGGGCGTGCGCCGATGCTGTTGTCGGCGGTCACCGGCGAGGGTGTCGAGGCGGTGCTGCGGGCGCTGATGGCGGTGGTGGGCGAGGCGCGTGCGGGGATCGCGGCTCCGGTCGAGACGCGCTGGGACAAGTGAGACGATGCAGTCGCTGAAAAAATATCGGCGCATCACCATCAAGATCGGCTCGGCGCTGCTCGTCGACCGCACGACGGGCCTGAAGCGCGACTGGCTGGCCTCGCTCGCCGACGATATTGCCGTGCTTGCCCAGGGTGGCGCTGAAATCCTCGTCGTCTCCTCTGGCGCCATCGCGCTTGGCCGCACCATCCTTGGCCTCGGCAAGCGGGCCTTGAAGCTGGAGGAAAGCCAGGCCGCGGCAGCCGTGGGGCAGATCGCGCTGGCCGGCGCCTGGTCGGATGCGCTTGGCAAGGGCAGCCTGAAATCGGGCCAGATCCTGCTGACGCTCGGCGACACCGAGGAGCGCCGCCGTTATCTCAACGCGCGGGCGACGATCTCGACGCTTTTGAAGATGAAGGCGGTGCCGGTCATCAACGAGAACGACACGGTCGCGACTTCCGAAATCCGCTACGGCGACAATGACCGGCTGGCGGCTCGCGTTGCCACGATGATGGGCGCCGACCTTTTGGTGCTGCTTTCCGACATTGACGGGCTCTACACGGCGCCGCCGGTGCGTGACCCCAAAGCAAAGTTCATTCCGGTGGTCGACCGGATCACGCCTGATATCGAGGCGATGGCGGGAGCCGCTGCTTCCGAATTGTCGCGCGGCGGCATGCGGACGAAGCTCGATGCCGGCAAGATCGCGACCGCCGCCGGCACCGCGATGATCATCACGTCGGGCACGCGGCTGTCGCCGCTGATGGCGATCGAACGCGGCGAGCGCGCCACCTTCTTCCGACCGAGTTCCAATCCGGTCAAGGGCTACAAGACCTGGATCGCCGGCCAGCTTGAACCGGCCGGCCGGCTGACGGTGGATGCCGGCGCCATTGGCGCGCTGTTGTCGGGCAAGTCGTTGCTGCCGGCCGGCGTCAAGCTGGTCAGCGGCAATTTCTCGCGCGGCGACACGGTGGCGATCCTGTCGCCCGAAGGCCGCGAGATCGCGCGCGGACTGGTTGCCTATGATGCCGCCGATGCCGTAAGGATCGCTGGCCTGAAGACGATCGAGATCGAAACCGTGCTCGGCTACGAGGCGCGTTCGGCGATGATCCACCGCGACGACCTTGTGGTGAGTCATTCTGGTGCCCAAGTAGGGGCTAGCGACCAAGTGCTGGCCGGTGGCGATGTAAGCGGAGGATAAGCCATGCTGAAACTGCATGAAAAATCCGGGGACGACACCATCGCGCTGATGGCCGATATCGGCCGCCGCGCCCGGGCTGCCGCCCGACCGCTGGCCATTGCCACGACCGCCGCCAAGAATGCCGCACTCCTCGCCATGGCCGAGGCGATCGTCGCCCGGGAGCAAGACATCCTCGACGCCAACACTATCGATGTCTCGAATGGCGAGGAATCAGGGCTTTCCGCCTCCTTCATGGACCGGTTGAAGCTCAATCCGGCGCGCATCCGCGCTATCGCCGAAGGCATCAGGGAAATCGCCGCGCTGCGCGATCCGGTCGGCGACGTGATCGCGCAATGGGACCGGCCGAACGGCTTGCATATCGAGCGCGTGCGCACGCCGCTCGGCGTCATCGGCGTCATCTATGAGAGCCGCCCGAACGTCACGGCGGATGCCGGCGCGCTCTGTCTCAAGGCCGGCAATCCGGTGATCCTGCGCGGTGGTTCGGATTCGCTCAATTCTTCGGCCGCCATCCATGCCTGCCTGGTCGAAGGGCTGAAGGAAGCCGGCCTGCCGGAAGACGCTATCCAGCTGGTGCCGACCACCGATCGCGCCGCCGTAGGCGAGATGCTGAAGGGCCTCGGCGGCACACTCGACGTCATCATCCCGCGCGGTGGCAAAAGCCTCGTCGGGCGGGTGCAGAACGAGGCGCGGGTGCCGGTTTTCGCCCATCTCGAAGGCATCTGCCATCTCTACATCGACCGCTCCGCCAAGCTCGACATGGCGGTACAGATCGCCGTCAACGCCAAGATGCGGCGTACCGGCGTTTGCGGCGCCGCCGAGACGCTGCTGATCGACCGTGCGGTTGCCTCCACGCATCTGGTGCCGATCCTCGACGCACTTCGCGCCGCCGGCTGCGAAATCCATGCCGATGCCGAAGTGCTGAAAGTGTTTTCCGACGCGAAGCCGGCCACTGATCTCGACTGGGTGACCGAATATCTCGACGCCATCATCGCGGTGAAGCTGGTCGACGGCATCGGTGGTGCGATCGAACACATCGAAACGTTCTCCTCGCATCACACGGAGGCGATCGTCGCCGAGGATGCGCAGGTCGTCGAAAAATTCTTCAACGAGATCGATTCGGCGATCCTGCTGCACAACGCCTCGACGCAGTTCGCCGACGGCGGCGAGTTCGGCATGGGCGCCGAGATCGGCATCGCCACCGGCAAGATGCATGCGCGCGGACCAGTTGGCGTCGAGCAGCTGACCTCGTTCAAATACCGCGTGCGCGGGTCTGGACAGGTGAGGCCTTGACGTCTTTCATCGATAGAGCTTGAGGCGGTTGCGCGCGTCTACCCCCCTCTGTCCTGCCGGACATCTCCCCCGCAAGGGGGGAGATTGGCCGACATTTCTGATTTCGCCAATCTTCAACGATGCGAGGTTTACACCTTCGCCGAAACTGCTCTCCCCCCTTGCGGGGGAGATGTCCGTCAGGACAGAGGGGGGTGCCTAGCACCATGCTGTGGTCCCTTCAGCCCGCAATCCCCTCCCACTATCTCAAAATGCCGCATGCCGAGAAAGGGCTGGCCGTCGGCCTGTTCGGCGGTTCGTTCAATCCGCCGCATGCAGGCCATGCGCTGGTCGCCGAAATCGCGCTGCGACGCCTGGCACTTGACCAGTTGTGGTGGATGGTGACGCCGGGCAACCCGCTGAAGAACACAGGCGAACTGGCGCCGTTGAGCGAGCGATTGCAACTCTCAGAGCAGATCGCCAAGAACCCGAAGATCAAGGTCACCGCTTTCGAGGCCGCCCATCACGTCCGCTACACCGCCGACACGCTGGCGCTGGTCAAGGCGCGCAACCCTGGTGTCGACTTCGTCTGGATCATGGGTGCGGATAGTTTGCGCGATTTCCATCGCTGGCAACGCTGGCGCGAAATCGTCATGACCTTCCCGATCGCCGTCATCGACCGGCCGGGAGCGACGCTGTCGTTCCTGTCCTCGGTCGTTGCCAAGACGTTCGACTATGCGCGCGTCGACGAAGGCGATGCGCCGAGGCTTGCCCGCATGAAGGCGCCGGCCTGGACCTTCATCCACGGCCCACGCTCGTCGCTGTCATCGAGCGCGATCCGCAAGCTGGCGAAGGGGTAAGACCGCTCGCCCGGTCATGTCGCTTTTATCGCTCCCTTTGCCTGTTTCGTGGGCGATCCTGAGCAGGCATGTCGATTCCCAGGAAAAACCGCGGCGAAGTCGAGCAGGGCACCGAGCCCACGCCGTTGATCGCGATTGCCAGCGTCATCGTGTCGATGGCACTGATCGCCGTCGGCAACGGGCTGATGTTCGCCTATATTCCGGTCCGGCTTGGCGCCGAGGGCTTCGATCCGACCTGGGCCGGGCTGATCATCACCGGGCTTTCGGCCGGCGGCCTCGCCGGCTGTATCCTGACCGGACCGCTGGTGCGAAGGGTTGGCCATGCCCGCGCCTTCATGGTGCTGTCGGCGCTGATCGCGCTGGCCAATGCCGCTGTCGGCGCCGGCCCGCATCCGCTGTTGTGGATCGCCGCCCGCGCGCTCTACGGCTTTGCCATATGCGGCCTGTTCATCGTCGCGCAGAGCTGGCTCAACGATGCCATTGCCAATGCCATCCGCGGCCGGGTGATGGCTTTCTTCTACGTTGCCTATGTCGCTGGGCTCGGCGTCGGCTACGCGACGCTGGCGCTGGTCGATATCAGGACGGCGGATGCACCGTTGATCGGTATCGTCTTCACCGCTTTGTCGATCCTTCCCGTCGGGATGACCCGGCTGGCCCAACCGCCCGCACCGCAGGCGGCCTCAGTGGCGCTCGGACGGGCCTGGCGGATTTCGCCCGTCGGCGTTGCCGGCATGCTGGCAGTCGGCGGCCTGTCGATGTCGATCGCGGGCTTCGCGCCGATCCATGCCACGGCCAAGGGCTACAGCCAGGCCGATGTGGCGTTGCTGCTTTCGGCGATGCCCGTCGGCACGCTGATCCTGCAGATCCCGCTTGGCTGGATTTCCGACCGCACCGACCGCCGCTATGTGCTGATCGCCGCATCCGCGCTCGCCATGGTCGCCGGCCTGTTCGCGCTTGGGCTCGATGGCGGCGCGCTGGCGGCGCTGGTGGTGATTTACATTATCTGGGATGGCGCCTCGGAATCGATCTATTCGCTTTCCAGCGCGCATGCCTCCGACCGTGCCGGCAAAGAGGACATGGTGGCGCTGTCCAGTTCGCTGCTGTTTGCCTGGTCGCTTTCGGGCTTCATCGTGCCCGGCATCGTGACGGCGCTCTCGGCCGCCTTCGGGACGCAGACCTTCATTTATGTGGCGATCCTCATTGCCGCTGCCTTCTGCCTGTTCGTGCTCTTGCGCGTGTTCACGACGCGTCCGGTTCCCGCCGGTGAAACCGGCAGTTTCGCGCCGATGACGGCGCAGGCGCCACTGCCGGTCGAACTGGCCTTCGCGCCGGACGAGCAGGATCGGCGCAACGGCTAGCCGATCATTGCCGGCGAGCTTCCGGCGTCGGTGCTTCCGGCGGCGGCAGCGGGATCGATATGCCTTCCGAGTCGAATTGCTGCTTGGCACGCTTGGTGAGGTCGGTCTGGGCGGCGAAGAAATCCGCCGAGGATGTCCAGTAGCGCAAGGCAATCGACACGGTGCTGTCGCCCAACGTCGCGACGAAAGCGATCGGCGCCGGCTCACGTTTCACCCGCCGGTCGGCGGTGGCAATGGCGAGCAAAGTCTTCTGGGCGCGGTCGATGTCGTTCCAGGAGCCGATGGAGAGCGTAATGTCGGCGCGGCGCACACCGTTGCGGGTGAAGTTTCGCACCGGCTGATTCCACAGCGTCGAATTGGGCGCCAGGATATAGACGCCTTCGGCGGTCCTGAGCTTGGTCGCGAACAGGCCGATCTCCTCGATCGTGCCGGCAATCGAACCGACCTCGACGGATTCGCCGATGCGGAACGGCCGCAGCGCCAGAAGCATGATGCCGGCGGCAATGTTCTGCAGCGTGCCTTGCAAAGCCAGGCCGATGGCAAGGCCGATGGCGCCGATGGCAGCAATGATCGACGCCGTCTGCACGCCGAATTGGCCAAGCACCATGATGGTGACGAGGATCAGGATGGCGTAGCGGACGATCTTGGAAAAGAAATGCCGCAACGTTGCGTCGAAACCGTGGATATGGCCGAGACCGACGAAGATCGAACGTTCGGCAAGCCCGGCGATGATGTAGCCGACAACCAAAAGGATGACGGCGCCGATGGCCGAGAAAGAGTATGAAACGATCAGCGTGCTCAGTTGCGCGAGGCCAGCCTGAACGGTGGCAAGGGTGTTTTGCGGGTCGATCGGCATGGTGAAAATCCGGTTGGTCGGTGAGCCGATAACCCGTACGGGGAGCGAGGGTTCCGATCTTTTCCGACGTGCGGCGGAACCACAGGATCGAGAATACGTTCGTGCCAGGCAGGTGCCGTCTTGAAACTGTAAGGGAACTCTGCCTATCTAAGTGGCGTCACCTGCTTTTAAGGGTGATTTGGTTGTTCTTGCTGCGAAAGGAAATACACTGAGAACAGCACTGCGGAAGAAGGCCGATATCATGCCTTCGCCGGCCAGGATCAGCGTAGACGACGCCGTGTCCCGCGCCATCAAGACAGTCCTTGCCAGTCTGGAAGACTCCAAGGCCGAAAACATTGTCTCCATCGACATCCAGGGAAAATCGAGCCTCGGCGACTACATGGTCGTCGCTTCGGGTCGATCGCACCGTCATGTTGCGGCTGTCGCCGATCATCTTCTCAAAGCGCTCAAGGATGCCGGGCTCGGCACGGCGCGCGTTGAGGGGTTGGCAGGCGCCGACTGGGTCCTGATCGATTCGGGCGATATTATCGTCCATGTCTTCCGCCCCGAAGTCCGCGAATTCTACAATCTTGAAAAGATGTGGCAGGCGCCGGATCTCGAGGAAGAAACCCTCCACTAAGCCGCCTTTGTTTTGATGCATGTCATCGCATGCATTAGCGGCTTATAGGGGCGAGGATGAAGATATCAGTTCATGCCGTGGGCCGGATGAAAGCCGGCCCCGAGAAGTTGCTCGCCGACCGCTATTTCGAGCGTTTCGCCAAGAGCGGCCCTGCGGTGGGACTCGAATTCGCCGGCATTGCCGAGATCGCCGAAGGTCGCGGCCAGACCGCCAACGAGCGGCGGCGTGAGGAAGGCCAGAAGCTGCAGATGCAATTGCAGCCCGGCACCGCGCTGATCCTGCTCGACGAACGCGGCAAAAGCTTTTCCTCGGAAGATTTCGCCGGGCGCCTCGGCGTCTTGCGTGACGGTGGCCGCAAGGCGCTGATCATCGCCATCGGCGGCGCCGACGGCCACGACCAGTCGCTGCGCGATCAGGCCGAATTGGTGATGTCGTTCGGATTGCTGACCTGGCCGCATCAATTGGTGCGGGTGATGCTGGGAGAGCAGCTCTATCGGGCGGCAACCATCCTTTCGGGACATCCCTATCATCGCTCGTAAACCGGTGAATTGGCGCGACTCACGCGGATTTCCGCCCCAATGCCGTGCAAGACTGGCTTTTGGTATTATGCATGTCGCATTCCGGGACCTGACCACTTCGGGCGGCATGCATTCGGAAACGGGCCTTTCAAACATGGTTGATGGTTCGTTAACGAAGCCGCAGATAGAGTCGACACCGAATGTCTGAAGGCTGGAAATCGAGAACGGGCTCATGGCGCGCGCGCTGCGGCATCGCGGCGGCGGTGCTTGTCCTGTCGCTGCATGCGGGGCAGGCCGAAAATACGCTCGACATGGCTCCTGATCCGGACCAGAGCCGGGCGGAATACGAGCAGGTCTCGAAGGAGATCACGCTGTCGTCGGAACGGTTGGCGAAGCTTTCCGCCGACATCGCGACCATCAAGAAGGATCACGCCTCGATCACCGCCGCCCTGATCCAGTCGGCGATGACCGAGCAGAAGCTTGGCCAGGACATCGAGGACATCGGCGCCAGGCTGGAAGGGCTGAAGGGTCAGGAACAGAAGATACGCGCCTCGCTCGCGGCGCGACGCGACGTGCTGGCCGAAGTGCTGGGCGCGCTGCAGCGCATGGGGCTGAACCCGCCGCCGGCGATCCTGGTCAAGCCCGAGGACGCGTTGTCGTCGGTGCGCAGTGCCATCCTGCTCGGCGCGGTGGTGCCGGAATTGCGTCAGCAGACCGATATCCTGCTCGCCGATCTCAAGGAGCAGACCAAGGTCACGGCCTCGATCGAGGCCGAGCGAGCACGGCTGACGGCGGTGGTCGGCGACCAGGCGGCGGAAAAAAAACGACTCGGCATGCTGCTGGAAGCCAAGCAGAAGCTCGAAGCCGACACGCAAACGCAAATGGCCGCTGAAAAGCAGCGATCCGAGGCGCTGGCGGCCAAGGCCGGCAGCCTGAAGGAATTGATCGCGTCCCTCGAAGCACAAGCCGACAAGACCCGCAAGGCTGCCGATGCGGCCAAGGCCGCCGAGCAGAAGACGGCGGACAGCGACAAGACGTCAACGCCGACGGAACTGGCGTCGCTGCCGGTGCCGGAAGGCAACCAGCTTGCGGCCGCAGCGCCTTTTTCAGCGCTGCAGGGACAGATCGCGCTACCGGTGACCGGCCGCATCAAACGGCGATTCGGCGCCGATGACGGTAACGGCGCGGTGATGCTTGGCGACATGGTTGCGACACAATCGGGAGCCATCGTTACCGCGCCGGCGGATGGGAATGTGCTTTATGCGGGGCCGTTTCGCTCTTATGGTCAACTCTTGATCCTGAACGCAGGCGACGGCTATCATGTCGTTTTGGCGGGGATGAGCAGAATCAGCGTCGCAACCGGTCAATCAGTGCTCGCAGGAGAGCCGGTCGGCGCGATGGGAGAGGCCAGGGTGGCGAGCACCTCGGTTTCGAAGAATGGAAATGCCACGTCGGAACTCTATGTGGAGTTTCGCAAGGATGGAAAACCCGTCGATCCGACCCCATGGTGGGCGGACCGTTTTTCTGGAAGGACGTGAATAATGCGGAAACTGTCGCTTCTGTTTGCCGGTGCGCTGATGGGCGCCTCCGCCATGAGCCTTGTTTATGGCACGCCCGGCTCGGCGGCGAACGCTGCAGGGTCGGAGACCTACAAGCAATTGGCGATCTTCGGCGATATCTTCGAGCGGGTGCGGGCACAGTATGTCACACCGCCCGACGACAAGTCGCTGGTCGAGAACGCCATCAACGGCATGCTTGCCTCGCTTGACCCGCACTCCTCCTACATGAACGCCGAGCAGGCGCAGGATATGCGCGTCCAGACCAAGGGCGAGTTCGGCGGCCTCGGCATCGAGGTCACCATGGAGAACGATTTGGTCAAGGTCATCACGCCGATCGACGATACGCCGGCCGCCAAGGCAGGCGTGCTGGCCGGCGACTATATCGCCAAGATCGACGGTGAAGAGGTTCGCGGCCTGACCCTCAATGACGCGGTCGACAAGATGCGCGGCCTGGTCAACACGCCGATCAAGCTGACCATCCTGCGCCAGGGCGCCGACAAGCCGATCGAACTGACGGTCGTGCGCGACATCATCAAGGTCAAGGCGGTCAAGTTCCGGGTCGAAAACGACATCGGCTACATGAAGATCACCTCCTTCACCGAAAAGACCTATGACGACCTCGAGAACGCTATCGACACCATCAAGAAGCAGGTGCCGGACGACAAGCTCAAGGGCTACGTTCTGGATCTGCGCCTCAATCCGGGTGGTCTGCTCGACCAGGCGGTGAGCGTGTCCGATGCCTTCCTCAACCGCGGCGAGATCGTCTCGACGCGCGGCCGCGATCCCAAGGACGTCACTCGCTTCGACGCCAAGCCAAAGCAGGTCGACGACATCAACGGCAAGCCGATGATCGTTCTGGTCAATGGCGGTTCGGCCAGCGCGTCGGAGATCGTCGCCGGCGCGCTGCAGGATCTGCGCCGCGTCACGGTGGTCGGCACGCAGTCCTTCGGCAAAGGTTCGGTGCAGACCATCATTCCGCTCGGCGAGAATGGCGCGCTCAGGCTGACGACGGCGCTCTATTACACGCCGTCCGGCAAGTCGATCCAGGGCAAGGGCATCACGCCCGACATCAAGGTCGACCAGCCATTGCCGCCGGAACTGCAGGGCAGGGACCTGACGCGCGGCGAATCCGATCTCAAGGGCCATATCAAGGGCGCCGACGAGAGCACGACCGGTTCGGGCTCGGCGGCCTATGTACCGCCGGATCCGAAGGACGATCTGCAGCTCATCTATGCCGAGCAGCTGCTGCGCGGCCAGAAGACCGATCCGTCCTTCCCGCCCAATCCGCAGAAGGCCGTTCTCAACCAGTAGCGGTGGGCCGGACAAGTAGGTCTGGCCGCCCGATGGAAGCAATGCGAAGCTGCCGGGACCGAAAGGTTCCGGCAGTTTGATTCGGGGGCAAGGCAAAACCCCAAACACGGCGCCACGGGTGCGCCAGGATTGATGAATTCGCGCATGTCTTTTCGAAGCGGTTTCGTCTTCGAAGCTGATGCGCCCGGGGATTAGGGCTTGGCTGATATGGGCAAGGACATCGAACGCCCGCTCGGACAGGCTGTCCGGTCGCCGCGCGCCGCCGGCAAGATCAGCGGCGGCACGGTCTTGGCGGCCTTGGCCGCGCTGGCTGTGGTCGGCGTCTCCGGCGCGATCGCGCTCAGGGAAAAGCCGTTTCGAAAGCCGCAAGAAGTTGCCGTTTCGACACCGAAAGTAGCTGCGGCGGCCGAACCCGCTGCCATGCCGGCCGCACTAGCCCCGGTGGCGACGCCAAAGCCGGAGACGCCGGCAGAGACAGGCGGGCCGCAGATCATCCACGTACAGACGGAAGCGGGCGATGGCCCGCCCAAGGCGGCGATCGTCATTCGCGACCCATCGACCATCGGCCAGAACCTGAAGATCGCGCATATTCCCGACAAGGCGCTGATCGAAGCCAGCGAAACCGGGCCTTTGCCTGTGCGCGGGGCTGACGGTCTGCGGCCGTTCGACGTCTATGCGCGGCCCTGGTCCGGCGGGCGTGGGGCGCGGGTGGCGATCGTCATTGGCGGGCTTTCGGTTTCGCAGACAGGCACCCAGGCGGCCATCGCCAAGCTGCCGGCGGAAGTGACACTGGCTTTCGCGCCGCAAGGCAACAGCATCGGCCGCTGGATGCAGGCAGCCCGGCAACGCGGCCACGAGATCGTCATGCAGGTGCCGCTCGAACCGTTCGACTATCCAAACATCAATCCCGGCCGCAACACGCTGACGGTGGCGGCGAGCGCGGACGAGAATTTGAAGAACCTGCATTGGGCGCTGTCGCGGACGACCAACTACACCGGTGTCATGAACTACATGGGCGCGCGCTTTTCGGCCGACGCCGCCGCGATGGAGCCGTTCATGGCCGAACTCGGCAAACGCGGCCTCGCCTATATCGATGACGGATCGTCGGCGCGCAGCTTGGCGCCCGACCTGGCGCTGAAGGACGGCGTGCCCTTCGTCTCCGGCGACACGGCGATCGATGCGGTGCAGGACCGCGGCGAAATCCTGAAGAAACTCGACAGTCTCGAAGCGACCGCGCGGGCCAAAGGCACTGCCGTCGGCATCGGCTCGGCCTTCGACCTGACGGTCGACACCGTGTCGTCCTGGGTGGTTGAGGCCAAGAAGCGCGGCATCGAGATCGTGCCGGTTTCAGCGGTGGCCATTGACCCGCAAAAAGGCTAGCCACGTCCTGATTGGACGACGACCGGAAAGACTGACCGATGCCGAAGACAAAAAGAATCGATCGCGAGACGCTGCCTTATCGCCCCTGCGTCGGATTGATGATCCTCAATGCCGAAGGCCTGGTCTGGGTCGGGCACCGCATTGCCGAGCCGGACAGCGAATTTGCCGGCACGACGCAGCTTTGGCAGATGCCACAGGGCGGCATCGACAAGGGCGAGGAGCCGTTGCAGGCGGCAGAGCGCGAACTCTATGAAGAGACCGGCATGCGAGGCGTCTCGCTGCTGGCCGAAGCGCCCAACTGGATCAATTATGATTTGCCGGACCATCTCGTCGGCATCGCCTTCAAGGGCCGATATCGCGGCCAGACGCAGAAATGGTTCGCCTTTCGCTTCCACGGCGATACCAGCGAGATCCAGATCAACCCGCCGCCGGGCGGCCATACCGCCGAATTCGACAAATGGGCATGGCGGCCGATGCGGGACCTGCCCGACCTGATCGTGCCGTTCAAACGCCATGTCTATGAGGACGTTGTGGCGGCGTTCCGCCATCTGGTGCAATAGCCCTAGCAGGAAACGACCCGGTTGCCGCGCCGACCCGGCGGTCCTATTGATGTCTATCCGCTAGAAGAAGGGTCGCCATGAACGACGCCCCCAAAAGGTCGCTGCCCGAAGAGGTCACCGCCACAAGCGAAGCGGTGGCGGGAGCCATCCTCACCATCGATCTCGGTGCCATCCGTGATAACTACCGGCGGCTGAAAGCGCGGTTGGGCGATGTTGGCTGTGCCGGGGTGGTCAAGGCCGACGGCTACGGCGTCGGCGCCAGCCAGGTCGCGGCGGCGCTGCTGCGCGAAGGCTGCGACACCTTCTTCGTCGCGCTTCTGGCCGAAGGCGTCGCCTTGCGCCGCTCGATCGGGCCGGATCCTGCCATTTTCGTCTTGAACGGCATTCCGCCTGGTGCCGAACCGGACGCGGTGGCGGCAGACCTTTGCGCCGTCATCAACAGCCCGGAACAATTGGCGGCCTGGCGTGCGGCGGCTCGGCGCGCCGGCCGAAAACTGCCGGCTGCGATCCAAGTCGACAGCGGCATGTCGCGGCTTGGCATGGCGCCCCGGGATGTGGAGCGCGTTGCCGCCGATCCGCATGCTCTCGACGGCATCGACATACGCTTCGTGATGAGCCATCTGGCCTGCGCAGACGAGCCGGAGCACCCGGCCAATGAGCGGCAGCGACTGGCGTTCGAGCAGCTGCGCGCACTGTTGCCGAAGGCGCCGGCCTCGCTGACCAATTCGTCCGGCATCTTTCTGGGGCAGCGCTTCCACTACGATCTCGCCCGCCCGGGTGCCGCGCTCTACGGCATCAATCCGACACCGGCCAGGCCGAACCCGATGCTGCCGGTGGTGCGGCTGGAGGCCAAGGTCGTGCAGACACGCATGCTGGAGGCCGGCGTCGGTGTCGGCTACGGCCACATGTTCCAAACGACGGCTCCGCTCGCTGCCGCGACGATCTCGCTGGGCTATGCCGATGGCTGGCACCGACGCGCGGCGTCCGCGGCCTGGTTCGAGGGCGCGCGCCTGCCCTTCCTCGGGCGGGTGTCGATGGATTTGATCATTCTCGACATCTCCGCCCTGCCGTCCGGCAAGCTCCGCGAGGGGGATCTCGTCGAATTGCTCGGTCCCTCGCAAAGCGTCGATGAGGCTGCCGGCCATGCCGGCACCATCGGCTACGAGATCCTGACCAGCCTCGGCCCGCGCTTCCATCGGCGCTATCTCAATAGCTGACGCTTGGCGCGTAGCCTCTTGGCGGGCGCCACAGAATCCGGCAGACAGAAGATGGCACCGGTTTGAGCGTCGCCGTGGAGTGTTGTACGATGAAGATCATGGTGCTGGGCGGTGGCGTCATCGGGGTGACCACGGCGTATTTTCTCGCCGAAGCCGGCCACGAGGTGACGGTTCTCGACCGCCAGAAAGGCCCGGCGCTGGAAACCAGCTTCGCCAATGCCGGCGAGATATCGCCCGGCTACGCCTCGCCCTGGGCCGGGCCCGGCATTCCGCTAAAGGCGATCAAATGGCTGCTGATGAAGCATGGCCCGCTGGTCGTGCGGCCGGCCTTCGATCCGCATATGTGGACATGGCTGGTCAAGATGCTGCGCAACTGCACGGCCGAGCGCTATGCAATCAACAAGGCGCGCATGGTGCCGCTGGCCGAATACAGCCGCGACACGCTGAAGGCGCTGCGCGAATCGACCGGCATCGCCTATGACGAGCGGACCCAAGGCACGTTGCAGTTGTTTCGCACGCAAAAGCAGCTCGACGGCACCGGCGGCGATGTCGAGGTGCTGAAGAAGTATGGCGTGCCCTACGAGATCCTCGATCAGGACGGCTGCATCGCGGCGGAGCCGGGCCTGGCCGGGGTGCGCGAAAAGTTCGTCGGCGGCCTCAGGCTGCCGCATGACGAGACCGGCGACTGCAAGATGTTCACCGACAGGCTGGCGGAGCTCTGTGTGGCGCGCGGCGTCAAGTTCGAATACGACGTGACGATCTGGCGTATCATCCGCAGCCGCAACCGCATCGCCAATCTCAGCACCAGCAAGGGATGGAAAGCCGCCGACGCCTATGTGATGGCGATGGGCAGCTATTCGGCGGGTTTCATGCGCCGGGTGAAGCGGCCGATCCCGGTCTATCCGGTCAAGGGCTATTCGATCACCGTGCCGATCAAGGATGCCGCGGCGGCACCGGTGTCGACGGTGATGGACGAGACCTACAAGGTGGCAATCACCAGGCTTGGTGACCGCATCCGGGTCGGCGGTACGGCCGAGATTTCCGGCTTCGACCTCAGGCTGCACGAATCGCGCCGCCGCACGCTGGAGCACTCGGTCGGCGATCTCTTTCCGGGCGCTGGCGCCATGCGGGACGCGACCTTCTGGTGCGGGCTACGGCCGATGACGCCGGACGGTCCGCCGCTGATCGGCCGCACCGAGCTTTCCAATCTCTATCTCAACACCGGCCACGGCACGCTCGGCTGGACCATGGCCTGCGGCTCGGGCAAGGTTCTGGCCGATATCATCTCGAGCCGGGTGCCGGACATCGATGTCCGCGACCTCGCGCAGGAGCGTTATTTGCGGTAGGGCGTGCGTTGGTCAGAATGCTTGTCTGACCCAATCCTCGTCGAACAACAGCCAATAGGCCCACGGGATCGTCACATTGGTGGCGACCGGGTTGGAGTGGGCGACATAGTCGTCATAGATCGGCTTCATCCTGGTGTAGAAGGCCGGATCGAGGCCACTTTTGGGCGACATGCATCACACGAACAGGCTCCTTTCCCGCTCCACTGCCTTGGTGATGAAGCTGGCGACGATCTGGACGCGGCGCAGCGGCCGGACCGATTCGTGATAGACCAGCCAGTAGGCACGGCGGATGGGCGCCACCACATCGACGGGCACTAGTTCCGGCATCGAGCGGGCGACGAAGGTGTGCAGGATGCCGATGCCAGCGCCCGAGCGCACCGCTTCGGCCTGGCCGAGCGCCGAAGAGATGGCGAAGCTGGTGCGCCAATCGCCGCTGAATTCGGCCGCGTAGTCGAGCGAGGGGCTGACGATGAGGTCCGGCACATAGCCGATGAGAGTGTGCTGGCCCAATTCGGCGGCGGTTTGGGGCAAACCATGCACTTGCGCATAGTCGCGCGAGGCAAACAGGCCGAGCGAATAGTCGACCAGCTTCCCTGCCACCAGCCGGCCCTCCGTCGGCCGCTCCACGGTGATGGCGATATCGGCCTCGCGGCGGGACAGCGAGAAGGAGCGCGGCACCGGCACCAGCTGGATCGTCAGTTCGCGGTGCAGCGCGGTTAGCGCGCCGAGGCGCTTGGCCAGGAAGGCGACGCCAAAACCGTCGGGCGCGCCGATGCGTACAGTGCCGGAGACATCGTCGCCTTCGCCGGAAACGGTTGAGCGCGCGGCGATCATGTCGCCTTCCATGCGCTCGGCAATGTCGAGAAAGCGCTCGCCGGCCGGCGTCAATTCGCTGCCGGTGGTCAGCCGGCGAAACAGTTTTGTGCGCAGCGCATCCTCGAGTGCGGCGATGCGGCGCGAGACGGTGGCGTGGTTGAGTTCCAGGCGTTTGGCCGCGCCAAGGATCTGGCCGGCGCGGGCTACGGCCAGGAAGATGCGGACGTCATCCCAGTTCATGGGAATGGTCCAGATGAAAATCGCCGACGCTGCGTTCTGTGGCGCCCCCCTCTGTCCTGCCGGACATCTCCCCCTCAAGGGGGGAGATTGGCAGCTTCGCCGACAGCTCTTCGTTAACAGCCTCAATAATTGGCGAAGCCGAAGATGACAGCGCAATCTCCCCCCTAGAGGGGGAGATGTCCGGCAGGACAGAGGGGGGCGCGAAAGAACTCAATCTCTCAATCCTTACAGCAGCAATTGCATCCCATCATTTGCGGGAATTGATGCTCTCTCGTCAACCGCTATCTACTTTCCGCACAACGGTTGCGTTCTCCCTCGCGTTGCCATCGCCGCTGCAAAGGCGGACAATGGGCCATCACAAACAAGGGGAGAGAGATCATGATCGACTACGGTCATTTCATCGGCGGTAAGCATGTCGCCGGGACCAGCGGCCGCAAGCAGGATGTCATGCAGCCGATGGACGGCTCCGTGCGCGGCACGGTGGCGCTGGCTTCGCAGGCGGAACTGCGCGCGGCGGTCGAGAATGCCAAGGCAGCGCAGCCCAAATGGGCGGCGACCAACCCGCAGCGCCGCGTGCGCGTACTGATGAAGTTCCTCGAACTGGTCGCCCGCGACTATGACGAACTGGCCGACATCCTGGCGCGCGAGCATGGCAAGACGATCGCCGACGCCAAGGGCGACATCCAGCGCGGCCTCGAAGTGGTCGAGGTCTGCATCGGCGCGCCGCACATGATGAAGGGTGAATTCACCGACGGCGCCGGCCCCGGCATCGACGTCTATTCGATGCGCCAGCCGCTCGGCGTCGTTGCCGGCATCACGCCGTTCAACTTCCCGGCGATGATCCCGCTGTGGAAGATCGCGCCGGCCATCGCCTGCGGCAACGCCTTCATCCTGAAGCCGTCGGAGCGCGACCCGGGCGTGCCGATGCGCATTGCCGAACTGTTCCTCGAGGCCGGCCTGCCGGCGGGCATCCTCAACGTCGTCAATGGCGACAAGGACGTCGTCGACGCCATCCTCGACGATCCCGACATCAAGGCCATCGGCTTTGTCGGCTCGACGCCGATCGCCCATTACATCTATTCGCGCGGCACCGCCGCCGGCAAGCGCGTGCAGTGCTTCGGCGGCGCCAAGAACCACATGATCATCATGCCTGACGCCGACATGGACCAGACCGTCGACGCGCTGATCGGCGCCGGCTACGGCTCGGCCGGCGAGCGCTGCATGGCGATCTCCGTGGCCGTCCCGGTCGGCAACGACACCGCCAACCGGCTGATGGAAAAGCTGATCCCGCGCGTCGAAAGCCTGAAGGTCGGTCCCTCGACGGACTCTTCCGCTGATTTCGGCCCGCTGGTGACGGCGCAGGCGCTGGAGCGGGTCAAGGGCTATGTCGACACCGGCGTCAAGGAAGGCGCCAAGCTGGTCGTCGACGGCCGAGGCTTCTCCATGCAGGGCTACGAAGACGGCTACTATATGGGCGGCTGCCTGTTCGACAACGTCACCGCGGACATGCGCATCTACAAGGAAGAGATCTTTGGGCCGGTGCTCTCGGTGGTGCGCGCGCCGACCTATGAGAGCGCGATCAAGCTTGCCAACGACCACGAGATGGGCAATGGCGTCGCCATCTTCACCCGTGACGGCGATGCCGCGCGCGACTTCGCCTCGCGGGTCCAGGTCGGCATGGTTGGCATCAACGTGCCGATCCCGGTGCCGATCGCCTACTACACGTTCGGCGGCTGGAAGGCATCTTCCTTCGGCGACCTCAACCAGCACGGCCCGGACGCGTTCCGCTTCTACACCAAGACCAAGACGGTGACTTCGCGCTGGCCGTCCGGCATCAAGGATGGTGCAGAGTTCGTCATCCCGACGATGAACTAGCCCGACGGTTTCTGCTTGCGTGTCTTCGGCTGCGGGCACGGGCAGGATGGCGCGGAGCAACGATTTTGAAACTTAAGGCCCGGGCCGCAGTGCCCGGGCCTTTTTGCAATCCGGTCGCGGCCCGTATCAGCCTAAACGTTAATGTGATGGAACCGGACGGTCGTTTGTAGTCTTAGGCTTTCAGTCCTGCCGCGAAGGAGGTGCGGCAGATCAACCAACGGCGCTGGCGACAGCTTCCGGGGGGTAGCGTGCGGCGCAAGGAGGTGTCGGATGACACGTCTCATGGCAATGCTACTTTGTGCTGCGTCTTCGTGTTTTGCCGTCCCGGCCTTGGCGGCCGGACAATGCGCGGCCCGAGCGGATATGATCAAGGCGCTCGGCGAGAAGTTCCACGAAAGCGAGGCAGCACGCGGCCTGGTCAACCCGAGCGTGATTCTCGAAGTCTTCGTTTCCGACCAAGGCACCTGGACTATCCTCGCCAGCGATACGCAAGGTCAGAGCTGCGTCATCACCGCAGGCGAAGGTTGGGACGGTGCGTTGGTGACAGCTGCCTTACCAGGTACCTGAACCGAAGCGAGGAAAAGACCCGAGGACAGACGCCGGGCCAATTTGAGGGCTCTCAGCGCGTGGCAGCCACCTCGGCATGGCCGCGCAGCAGCGCCATCAGCCGCTCGGCGTCCTCGGCCGCAGCCTCCTCGTCGCCGTCAAGGATCGATCGGATCAGCGCGACATGGTGCTCGGCGGATTCGGCAAGGCCGGTGTCGGCCTTGTAGCGGAACCAGAAGCGGCGGCTGTGGGTCTGCAAGGGGGCTGCCAGCCGAGCGGCGAATGGGTTGTCGGCGGCCAGGGCCAGCGCTTCGTCGAGCGCCTTGTCGGCTTGGATGAAGGCAAGCACGTTGCCCGCGATGACCGCCTTCTGCATGGCAAGCGCTGCTTCGTGAAATAGGTCGGCTGCCTCGCGGGTGACGAAGCGGGCGGCTGAACGGGCTAGCACTACCTCGACGCCGCGGCGCGCGTCGAGCACGCGCAGCCAGTCGCCGGGATGCAGCGGAGCGATCGCGATGCCGGCGCGCGGCCGCACGTCGAGCAACCCTTCCCAGGCCAACCGCTGAATCGCCTCGCGTACCGGCGTGCGACCAAGCCCGAGCCTGTCGATCAGGGCGCCCTCGGTGACGAAGCTCGCAGGGGCCAGCTCGAGCGTGACGATCATGTGCTCGAGCACGTGATAGGCCTTGGTCGCGGCTGGCTCGGTCACGGTGCTGGCTTCCATGGATATCAAAGGCGCTCTCCTGATATATCTTGCATATATCATAACGGAATCCGCATTGACAGGCAGTTTCTTAACAGATATACGGCTGATATATCAGATGGAGAGATGATGATGTGGACCGGAGTTTTTCCAGCCGTCACGACCAAATTCACCGCGGATGATCGTCTCGATCATGCCGAGATGGAGCGTTGCTTCAACCTGCAGATGGAGGCCGGCTGCGACGGCATCATCGTCTGCGGATCGCTCGGCGAAGGGCCGATGTTGTCGCCCGACGAGAAGATCGAAGTGCTCAAGACCGCGCAGAAAGTTGCCGGCAAGAAGCCGGTGCTGCTGACCGTCAACGAGGCCGGCACCCGTGAGGCCGCCAGTATCGCCAGACGCGCCGCGAAAGAAGGCGCCAACGGCCTGATGGTCGTGCCGAGCCCGATCTATCACACCAATGCGGAAGAGACGGTCGCGGCGCTCCGCGCTGTCGCCGAGGCCGGCGACCTGCCGGTCATGATCTACTCCAACCGGCTTGCCTACCGCGTCGACGTCACCGTGGACCAGATGGAAGAGCTGGCATCGGACAAGCGCTTCGTCGCCATCAAGGAATCCTCCGACGACATCCGCCGCTCGACCGAGATCATCAATCGCCTGGGCAACCGCTACGACCTGTTCACCGGCGTCGACAATCTCGCCTTCGAAGCGCTGTCGGTCGGCGCCATCGGCTGGGTGGCTGGACTGGTCACCGCGTTCCCCCGCGAGACGGTCGCCATCTACCAACTGATGAAGCAAGGCCGCCGCGAAGAGGCGCTCGCCATCTACCGTTGGTTCCGTCCGCTGCTCGATCTCGACGTCTCGACCTATCTGGTCCAGAACATCAAACTCGCCGAAGTGTTCGCGATCAACACCAACGACCGCGTCCGCATGCCGCGCCAGCCGCTGTCGGGCGAGCGCCGCAAGGCAGTCGAGAAGATCGTCAAGGACGCGCTGGCGGTTCGGCCGACACTGCCGTCGTTCTGAGGAAAGTTATATGCCGCATCGGATCCATCTCAAGCGCGTCGAAAGCGATGGGGATTGGGCGGCATATCATCGTATTCGCAAGCGCGTTCTTTGGGAGGACCGGCGCTTGGATGGCTATGACGAACGGCATCCCGACGACCGCCTTGCGAGCAATCATCCACTACTCCTCATGCGCGACGGCGTGCCGGTAGGGACCGCGAGGCTGGACGTTGCCGGTCCGCGCCTCGGTGTTGCCCGGCTCGTTGCCATCGAGCCGGATATGCAGCGGCGTGGCTTCGGCCGAATTCTTATGCAGGAAGTCGAGGCCTATGCATGCCGCCTTGGTTTGGAGCAGCTTGAAGTCAACGCGGCCAAGGAGGCAGAAGGGTTTTATCAGGCCCTCGGTTGGGCGGTCGCCCAGTCCGACCGGGAAAACCCGCTGATGACAAAAGCCCTCAACCCTGGAGATATCCGGTCGTGACGGCGCCAACCGAGATCTCGGACATCGCCATCGTCGGTGGCGGCATCATTGGCATCTGCGCCGCCGCCGCTCTCGCCGAGGTGGGGCGCAAGGTCACGATCTTCGACCGCACGGGCATTTGCGAGGAGACGAGTTCCGGCAATGCCGCCGCCTTTGCCTTTTCCGACGTGCTGCCGATGGCGCATAAGGGCATGATGCGGCAGCTGCCGAAATGGCTGGCCGATCCGCTCGGCCCGCTCAGCATTCCGCCAGCCTATCTGCCGAAGCTTCTGCCCTGGCTAATCCGCTTCTGGCGCGCCGGGGCGTCGGAAAAATACGAGGCGAGCCTCGCCGCTCAGGCTGGTATGATGAAGCTTGCCGAAGCGGAATGGATGGGCCTGCTCGATCGCTCCGGAACGCGGTCGATGCTGCGCGAGGATGGTTCACTCGAACTGTACGAAAGCGAAGCCGAGTTTCAGGCCGGGCTGCCTGGCTGGGCGGCGCGCGAGCGTTTCGGCATCGGCTTTCGCCATGTCGAGGGCGAAGAGCTGGCTGCCTTGCAGCCGGGGCTTTCGCCACGCTTCGTCAAGGGCACGTTCGTGCCGGGATGGAAGACCGTCGCCGACCCGAAACTGCTCGGCAAGGCGGTGTGGGCCTATGCGCAGACCAAGGGCGCCCGCTTTGAAAAGGCACGGATCGACCGCGTCACAGCCAACCAGGAAGGTGCTGCGCTGACATTGGCTGACGGCACGACCAGGCAAGCCCGGCATCTTGTCATCGCCGCCGGCGCCTGGTCGCATCAGCTGGCGAGGCAGCTCGGCGATCGCATTCCACTGGAGACCGAACGCGGCTACAACACGACGTTGCCGACGAGCGCCTTCGACGTGAAGCGGATGCTGATCTTCTCGGGGCACGGCTTCGTCATCACGCCGCTCGAAACGGGCCTGCGCGTCGGCGGTGCCGTCGAACTCGGCGGCATCGAGCGGCCGCCCAATTATGCCAGATCGAAGGCGCTGTTGCGGAAGGCGCAAAAGTTCCTGCCGGGCCTCGATCCCTCGGGCGGGCGCGAATGGATGGGCTTCCGTCCCTCGCTGCCGGATTCGGTGCCTGTCATCGGCGGCGCGCCGGGAAGGCGGTCGGTGGTTTATGCCTTCGGCCATGGCCATCTCGGCCTGACCCAGGCGGCGGCCACCGGACGGTTGATCAGAGACCTCGTCCTGGGGCAGACTTCGCCGATCGATCTGGCCCCCTTCAGTTCACAACGATTTTGATTTTCGTGGGTTTTGATTTTTCGAGGAGCGTCATGGCCAAGAAATCCTTCTTCTGCATAGACGGCCACACCTGCGGCAATCCGGTGCGCCTGGTCGCCGGCGGCGGCCCGCTGCTGCAGGGCTCGACGATGATGGAACGGCGGGCGCATTTCCTCGCCGAGTATGACTGGATACGCACCGGGCTGATGTTCGAGCCGCGCGGCCACGACGTGATGTCCGGCTCCATCCTCTATCCGCCGACGCGCGAGGATTGCGACATCGCCATCCTGTTTATCGAAACCTCCGGCTGCCTGCCGATGTGCGGCCATGGCACCATCGGCACGGTGACTTTTGCCATCGAACACGGGCTGATCAAGCCGAAGACGCCGGGCGTGCTTCGGCTCGACACGCCGGCCGGCCTGGTCATCGCCGAGTACAGCCAAGTCGGCGACTATGTCGAGGAGGTGCGCATCACCAATGTGCCGTCTTTCCTCTACGCAGAGGGGCTGACGGTCGAGTGTCCGCAGCTCGGCGAAATCACCGTCGACGTCGCCTATGGCGGCAACTTCTACGCCATCGTCGAGCCGCAGATGAACTATCGCGACATGGCCGACTATTCGGCGGGCGACTTCATCGCCTGGAGCCCGGTGGTACGGCAGCGGCTCAACGAGAAATATTCCTTCGTGCATCCGGAGAACCCGGGCATCAACCGGCTGTCGCACATGCTGTGGACCGGCGCGCCGACGGTGGATGGTGCGGACGCACGCAACGCCGTGTTCTACGGCGACAAGGCGATCGACCGTTCACCCTGCGGCACCGGCACCTCGGCGCGCATGGCGCAGCTTCATGCCAAGGGCAAACTCAAGGCCGGCGACAGCTTCGTCCATGAATCGATCATCGGTTCGCTGTTCAAGGGCAAGGTCGAAAAGGACGTCACCGTCGCCGGCAAACCGGCCATCATTCCTTCGATCGGCGGCTGGGCGCGGATGACCGGATTGAACACCATTTTCATCGACGACCGCGATCCGTTCGCGCATGGTTTTGTGGTCAAGTGAAGGGGAACCTGACCCTGGGGAAAGGAACGGAACGAAAAACGGGCCGTGTCAGCAACGCAACGATTCTTCTCATCACCTAATTTTGACGGCGATTTCTTCGAAACGGGGCGCATGATGCGGTCGAATCGTCAAAGACATTGCGTTATGCCAATGGTAGGGTCCGCGATAGTCCAGGGGTCGGATGAGAGAAAACGGGCAATCGGACGGCGTGCCGCGAAAACACGCATGACGATTGAAAAATGACGTTGCAATCCGGGCTCGAAACTTTACGACTAGGGGAAATACGAAAAGGAATGCGTCTGCATGGGCGACATTCCAGGGGAGCCATGTACACATGCAGTATTTTGTCCAGCAGCTTATCAACGGGCTGACGCTGGGATCGATCTATGGGCTGATCGCGATCGGCTACACGATGGTCTACGGCATCATCGGCATGATCAACTTCGCCCATGGCGATATCTTTATGGTGGGTGCCTTCACGGCACTGATCGTCTTCCTCGCACTTGGCGCGCTGTTCTATTCGGTGCCGGTGGTGCTGGCGCTGCTGCTCATGATGATCGTGGCGATGCTGCTCACCAGCCTCTACAACTGGACGATCGAGAAGGTTGCCTACCGGCCACTGCGCGGCTCGTTCCGGCTGGCGCCGCTGATCACCGCGATCGGCATGTCGATCGCGCTGTCGAATTTCGTCCAGGTGACGCAGGGGCCGCGCAACAAGCCGATCCCGCCGATGGTTTCGCAGGTTTACAACATCAACGGCATCAGTGTGTCGCTGAAGCAGATCATCATCGTCATCGTCACGGCGCTGCTGCTGGCGCTGTTCTGGTATCTGGTCAACAGGACTTCGCTTGGGCGGGCGCAGCGGGCCTGTGAGCAGGACCGCAAGATGGCGGCGCTGCTCGGCATCGATGTCGACCGCACCATCTCGATCACCTTCATCATGGGTGCGGCCCTTGCCGCCGTCGCCGGTACGCTCTTCCTGATGTATTACGGCGTCATTGCCTTCTCGGACGGTTTCACGCCCGGCGTGAAAGCCTTCACGGCGGCGGTGCTGGGCGGCATCGGTTCGCTGCCGGGCGCGGTGCTCGGCGGGCTGATGATCGGCTTCATCGAGAGCATGTGGTCGGCCTATTTCTCGATCGACTACAAGGACGTCGCGGCGTTCTCGATCCTGGCGATCGTGCTGATCTTCCTGCCTTCCGGCATATTGGGCCGGCCAGAAGTCGAAAAGGTCTGAGACCATGGCCGTCACCGTATCTCCGGAGCGCGACACCGTCGCCACCCCCATGCAACGCGCCACGCGCGAGGCGCTTTATGCCGGCGCCATATCGTTTGGCCTGTTCGTGCTGTTCATCGGCCTGAAGACGGGTCAGAACATTTCCAATGAGCTGGTCCTGACGACGCGCTGGGGCCTGCTTGCCGCCGTGGTGATCGCCACGGCTGTCGGGCGGTTTCTTTATGTCGCTTATGGCCAGCCCTTCCTGGCCAACCAGAAGATCACCGACGTCGCCACCGGTCTGCTGCCGGCCAGCGTGGCGTCACGCTTCTTCCAGTTGCCGGCCTTTATCGTGGCCATCATCGCCGCGGTGCTGCTGTTCATGTTCAACAACTCTCTCGTCGGATGGGTGGGAGCTGAGCCGGCCGGCTATCTGCAATTCCTGCGCGCCCTGGCGGTCGTCTATGTACTGGCTTGCGTGATCTACTATTTCAGGGCCTTCATCCATGCCAACTTCACCAAACTCGGCATTGCCGCGCTTGTGCTGTACCCGATCCTCGTGGTCGCGGTGCTATCGCTGAGTGCCTGGTCGATTGCCGGAGGGCTGCAGGGTTCGCTGAAATGGGTCGATAATTTCGGCATCCAGATTCTGATCTATGTGATGCTGGCCTGGGGCCTGAACATCGTCGTCGGCCTCGCCGGCCTGCTCGATCTCGGCTACGTCGCCTTTTATGCAATCGGCGCCTATGCGTATGCGTTGCTCGGCACCCAATACGGCCTGTCGTTCTGGATCCTGCTGCCGGCAGCGGGTGCCATGGCCGCCTTCTGGGGCGTGCTGCTCGGCTTCCCGGTGCTGCGCCTGCGCGGCGACTATCTGGCGATCGTCACGCTGGCTTTCGGCGAGATCATCCGTTTGGTGCTGATCAACTGGCGCGAGGTCACCAACGGGTCGGCCGGTATCTCCGGCATTCCCAAGGTCAGCTTCTTCGGCCTGATGTCGTTCAACGTGTCAGACCCGAACTACATCGCCAAGGTGTTGGGCATCGCCCAGTCGGGCGCGTATTACAAGATTTTCCTCTATTATCTGATCCTGGGCCTGTGCCTGCTCACCGCCTTCGTCACCATCCGGCTGCGGCGCCTGCCGGTCGGCCGCGCATGGGAAGCGCTGCGCGAAGACGAGATCGCCTGCCGGTCTCTGGGCATCAACACGACGACAACCAAGCTCACGGCTTTTGCCACAGGCGCCATGTTCGGTGGCTTCGCCGGCTCGTTCTTCGCCGCGCGGCAAGGCTTCGTCAGTCCGGAATCCTTCGTCTTCCTGGAATCGGCCATCATCCTGGCCATCGTCGTTCTCGGCGGCATGGGTTCGCTGGTCGGCATTGCGGTTGCCGCGATGGTGATGATCGGCGGCACCGAGGCGCTGCGCGAGCTCGACTTCCTCAAGCAGATCTTCGGGCCCGACTTCACGCCGGAACTCTACCGCATGCTTCTGTTCGGCATGGCCATGGTCATCGTCATGCTGTGGAAGCCGCGCGGGTTTGTCGGCAGTCGCGAGCCGACCGCCTTCCTCAAGGTGCGAAGAGCGGTCTCCGGTTCCTTCACCAAGGAGGGCCACGGCTGATGAATGCGAGCACGATTCAGGGGACCAATCCGGGCATGAACGACGCCATCCTGCAGGTCGAGCACCTGTCGATGAAGTTCGGTGGCCTGGTGGCCATCGGCGACCTGTCCTTTGCTGCCAAGCGTGGCGAGATCACTGCGCTGATCGGCCCCAACGGCGCCGGCAAGACCACCGTGTTCAACTGCATCACCGGCTTCTACAAGCCGTCGGAAGGCATGATCACGCTCAACCGGAACGACGGCACGAGCTATTTGCTCGAGCGGCTGCCCAATCATGAGATCCCGGCGCGCGCCAAGGTGGCGCGCACCTTCCAGAACATCCGCCTGTTCTCGGGCATGACGCTGCTGGAGAACCTGCTGGTTGCCCAGCACAACAAGCTGATGAAGGCCTCGGGCTATACGATCCTGGGCCTGTTCGGCTTCAGCGGCTACCGCAAGGCCTCGGCCGAATCGGTGGAGCTTGCCAAGCATTGGCTGGAGAAGGCCGATCTTGTCGACCGCGCCGACGATCCGGCCGGCGACCTGCCCTATGGTGCGCAGCGCCGTCTCGAGATTGCGCGCGCCATGTGCACGGGGCCGGAGCTTCTGTGCCTCGACGAGCCGGCAGCCGGCCTCAATCCGAAGGAATCGGCGGCGCTCAACGAGCTGCTGATCGATATCAAGAACACATCAGGCACCTCGATCCTGTTGATCGAGCATGACATGTCGGTGGTCATGCAAATCTCCGACCATGTCGTGGTGCTGGAATATGGCCGCAAGATCTCCGACGGCAGTCCGCAGTCGGTGCGCACCGATCCGCGCGTCATCGCCGCCTATCTCGGCGTCGACGACGAGGAAGTCGAGTCGGTGCTGACCGAAGTCGGCGATGAAGACGTCATCGAACAGCTCGATACGGGGCCGGATGCAGCACACGGCCCGGGAACATCGTCCTCCTATCTCGCCGGGCCGGTGACTGACACGGTCGGCCATAGTTCGGGCGAGCGGGTTACGGTAGCCAAGGGCGCTTCAAAAGCCGGTCAGGTCGATGCAAGGTCGCTCGCCGCTGCAAACAAGGCGGCCTCGGCGGCGGCGGTGCCGGCTGAGAAGCCAGCTCCTGCGTCAAAGGCCAAGCCGGCTCCGAAGGCGGCGTCAAAGACGACCACCGGGACGACTGCAAAGTCGACCGCGGCAGCCGCGCCGGCCAAACCGGCAACCAAGGCTCCGGCTGCGAAGGCCGGGGGAATCTCCAACCGGTTGGCGGCGCCTCGCGGCGGCAAGGCCGACAATTTGACCCGCATCAGGGGGATCGGTTCGGTCAACGAGAAGAAGCTCAACGATCACGGCATCTTCCATTTCGACCAGATCGGTGCCTGGAAAAAGGCCGACGTCGAAGCCGCCGAAGCCTATCTTGCCTTCGACGGGCGCATCGCGCGCGAGGAATGGGTCAAGCAGGCCAAGCTGCTCGGCCAGGGCAAGGACACGGAATTCTCGCGCCGCGTCGATGCGGGCAAGGTGGCGACCAGCCATGCTTCCGGAAAAACTGCTGCCAAGCCTGTGGCGGGCAAGCGCGGAGGGGGCAAGTGATGGCCGCGACAACGCTGCTCGATATCAAGGGCGTGCAGACCTATTACGGCAACATCCGGGCGCTTAACGGCGTCGATGTCACCGTGAAGGAAGGTGAGATTGTGGCGCTGATCGGCGCCAACGGCGCCGGCAAGTCGACGCTGATGATGACTATTTTCGGCGCGCCGCGGGCTCGCGCCGGCACCATCACGTTCGCCGGCACCGACATCACCCAGATGCCGACGCATGAGATCGCGCGCATGCGCATCGCCCAATCGCCCGAAGGCCGGCGCATCTTTCCGCGCATGACGGTGGTGGAAAACCTGCAGATGGGCGCCAGCCTCGACAACCTCCAACACTATGACGAGGACGTCGAGAAGGTGTTCAAGCTGTTCCCGCGGCTCAAGGAGCGCATCGCCCAGCGCGGCGGCACACTGTCGGGCGGCGAGCAGCAGATGCTGTCGATCGGACGCGCGCTGATGGCGCGGCCGAAGCTGCTTTTGCTCGACGAGCCGTCGCTGGGTCTGGCGCCGCTGATCGTCAAGCAGATCTTCGACGCCATCCGCGAGTTGAACCGCACCCAGGGGCTGACCGTATTCCTGGTCGAGCAGAACGCCTTCGGCGCTCTCAAGCTCGCCACGCGCGGCTATGTCATGGTCAACGGCAATGTGACGATGAGCGGCACCGGCAAGGAACTGCTCGCCAATCCGGAAGTGCGCGCCGCCTATCTCGAAGGCGGACACCACTGAGTTTGGAGCGGAATGTGTGCGTTCGGTATTCCGCTCCCAATTGTTTGTTTGTCGCATGATCTTTGTCCGAAAAGTCTGCAACTTTTCGGGATCATGCTAAGGAGACTTCATCATGCAGGGCATTCTCTATGAGGAACCCTCGATCTGGCAGTTCTTCTTCGTCACCTGTCTGCTCGGCGGCTGGGCGGCCTGGATGACCGGCAAAGCCAGTGCCCAGACATGGCGGAGCTTCATCCAACTGTTCGCCTATATGCTGGGCCTCGGCATCGGCATCCGCTTCATCCATCACGCGCTGTTCGGCGGTACGATGTTCTCGCTGCATTACTACATCGTCGACACCATCGTGCTGATGATCCTCGGCTTTGTCGGCTTTCAATACACGCGCACAAACCAGATGGTGACACAGTATAATTGGCTCTACGAAAGAGCTTCAATCTTGAGCTGGAAACCGAAAGGTTGACGTTCATCATTAACGCCGCATCGGAATTGAATCGGCGTGACAAGTGCCTGAAAATCGGCAAACTATGCTTTCTGCGATAAGGGTGGGCATCGCATGAAAGCTTCATCCACGCCCACTCCGTTAATGGGAGCGTTTAAATGAAAAAGTCACTTTTGTCCGCCGTCGCCCTGACCGCGCTTGTCGCGTTCGGTGGTGCCGCGTGGGCTGACGTAATGGTCGGCGTCGCCGGCCCAATCACCGGTCCAAACGCAGCCTTCGGCGCACAGCTGCAGAAGGGTGCCGAAGCGGCTGTCGCCGACATCAACGCGGCAGGCGGCATCAACGGCGAGCAGATCAAGCTCGAGGTTGGCGACGACGTCTCCGATCCGAAGCAGGGCATCTCGGTTGCCAACAAGTTCGTCGGCGACGGCGTCAAGTTCGTGGTCGGGCACTTCAACTCGGGCGTCTCGATCCCGGCATCGGAAGTCTATGCGGAAAACGGCATCGTCGAGATCACCCCGGCTGCGACCAACCCGAAGTTCACCGAGCGCGGCCTGTGGAACGTGTTCCGCACCTGCGGACGCGATGACCAGCAGGGCAGCATTGCCGGCGCTTATCTCGCGACGAACTTCAAGGACGCCAAGATTGCCGTCGTCCACGACAAGACCACCTACGGCCAGGGCCTTGCCGACGAAACCAAGAAGGCGATGAATGCCAAGGGCGTGACGGAAGTCATGTACGAAGGCATCAATGTCGGCGACAAGGACTTCTCGGCGCTGATCGCCAAGATGAAGGAAGCCGGCGTCACCATCATCTACTGGGGCGGTCTGCACACCGAAGCCGGCCTGATCATCCGCCAGGCGGCCGACCAGGGCCTGAAGGCGACACTGGTCTCCGGTGACGGCATCGTGTCGAACGAGTTGGCTTCGATCGCGGGTGACGCGGTTGCGGGCACGCTCAACACGTTCGGCCCGGATCCGCGCCTGATCCCCGCCAACAAGGAACTCGTCGAGAAGTTCCGCGCGCAGGGCTTCGAGCCGGAAGCCTACACGCTCTACTCGTACGCAGCCGTGCAGGCGATCGCGGAAGCAGCGACCGCTGCCAAGTCGAACGACCCGCAGGCAGTTGCCAAGGCGCTGCATGAAAACGGCCCGTTCAAGACCGTGCTGGGCGACCTGTCCTATGACGCCAAGGGCGACCCGACGCTGCCCGGCTACGTCATGTACGAATGGAAGAAGGGCGACGACGGCAAGTACACCTACATCCAGAAGATGTAAGCTCGTCAGTCACCAGACATTTACGGATGCCCGGCGCCTCGCGCCGGGCATTTTTCGTTTGAGCCGGGTTCGCTCCGGAGGTGCAGGCAAGTCGATACGGCCGGGCCTTTAGCCGGAAAATGATCGTGCGTTGGCCGGCAGCGCCGGCGCTTTCCTTGCGTGTTCGACTGAATGCGACCGCTCTCGCCGCAAAGATTCCATTTCAATCGGTTTAAATGCGCGTCAATTTTGTTTGCGCTGCAGCATTTTCACGCTAATCATTGCGCCGATTTCTTTCCTTCCGTTGCTGGAGCCCAGTCCTTGGCCATCACGAAGATCCTCGTCGCCAACCGGTCCGAAATCGCCATTCGCGTCTTTCGCGCGGCCAACGAACTCGGTCTCAAAACCGTGGCGATCTGGGCAGAGGAGGACAAGTATTCGCTGCACCGCTTCAAGGCCGACGAGAGCTACCAAGTCGGACGCGGGCCGCATCTGACCCGGGACATGGGACCGATCGAAAGCTATCTGTCGATCGAAGAGGTGATCCGCGTCGCCAGGCTTTCGGGCGCCGATGCCATTCATCCCGGCTACGGGCTGTTGTCGGAAAGCCCCGAATTCGCCGACGCCTGTGCCGAGGCCGGCATCACCTTCATCGGGCCGAAGCCGGACACGATGCGGCGGCTCGGCAACAAGGTCGCGGCGCGCAATCTCGCCATCGAGGTCGGCGTGCCGGTGATCCCTGCCACCGATCCGTTGCCGGACGACATGGATGCGGTCAAGAAACTGGCCAAGCAGATCGGCTATCCGGTGATGCTGAAGGCGTCATGGGGCGGCGGCGGCCGCGGCATGCGTGCCATCCGCGCCGAAGCCGACCTTGCCCGTGAAGTCACGGAAGGCAAGCGCGAGGCGAAGGCCGCCTTCGGCAAGGACGAGGTCTATCTCGAAAAGCTGATCGAGCGCGCGCGCCATGTCGAGGTGCAGGTGCTGGGCGACACGCATGGCAATGCCGTGCACCTGTTCGAGCGAGACTGCTCGATCCAGCGCCGCAACCAGAAGGTCGTCGAGCGGGCGCCGGCGCCCTATCTCGAAATGTCGCAGCGCGAGGAGCTTTGCGGCCATGCGCTGAAGATCGCGCGCGAGACCAGCTATATCGGCGCCGGCACGGTCGAGTTCCTGCAGGACGCCGACACCGGCAAATTCTACTTCATTGAGGTCAACCCGCGCATCCAGGTCGAGCACACCGTCACCGAGCAGGTGACCGGCATCGACATCGTCAAGGCGCAGATCCACATCCTCGACGGCTTCGCGATAGGCACGCCGGGATCGGGCGTGCCGGCGCAAAACGACATCAGGCTGAACGGCCACGCCTTGCAGTGCCGCATCACCACGGAAGATCCCGAGCACAATTTCATCCCGGATTACGGCCGCATCACCGCCTATCGCGGCGCGACGGGTTTCGGCATCCGCCTCGATGGCGGCACCGCCTATTCGGGCGCGGTGATCACCCGCTTCTATGATCCGCTGCTGGAGAAGGTGACGGCATGGGCACCGACGCCGGCCGAGACCATCGCCCGCATGAACCGGGCGCTACGCGAATTCCGTATCCGCGGCGTCGCCACCAATTTGACTTTCCTTGAAGCGATCATCAACCACCCGAGCTTCGCCGACAATTCCTACACGACCAAGTTCATCGACACGACGCCGGAGCTGTTCCAGCAGGTCAAGCGCCAGGACCGCGCGACCAAGCTGCTCAACTACCTCGCCGATGTCAGCGTCAACGGTCATCCCGAGACGCGCGGCCGGCCGCAGCCGAAGGCCGATGCTGCTGCACCCGTCGTGCCCTACCTCAACGGTAATGTGCCTGGCGGCAGCAAGCAGCAGCTCGACATGCTCGGGCCGGAAAAGTTCGCCACCTGGATGCGCGAGCGGAAAGAGGTGCTGGTCACCGACACGACGATGCGCGACGGCCATCAGTCGCTGCTCGCCACGCGCATGCGCACGCATGACATTGCCGGCATCGCCGGTACCTATGCGCGTGCCCTGCCGCAGCTTCTGTCGCTCGAATGCTGGGGCGGCGCCACCTTCGACGTCGCCATGCGCTTCCTCACCGAGGATCCGTGGGAGCGGCTGTCGCTGGTGCGCGAGGCGGCGCCCAATCTGTTGCTGCAGATGCTGCTGCGCGGCGCCAACGGCGTCGGCTACACCAACTATCCCGACAATGTCGTGCAGCATTTCGTCAAACAGGCGGCTGCCGGCGGCATCGACCTGTTCCGGGTGTTCGACTGCCTGAACTGGGTCGAGAACATGCGCGTCGCCATGGATGCGGTCGGCGCGGAGGGCAAGCTGATCGAAGCGGCGATCTGCTATACCGGCGACATCCTCGACCCGGCGCGGGCGAAATACGACCTCAAATACTATGTCGGCCTGGCCACGGAATTGCAGGCGGCCGGCGCGCACATCATCGCCGTCAAGGACATGGCCGGACTGCTGAAGCCTTCCGCCGCACGCGTGCTGTTCAAGGCGCTGCGCGAGGCGACCGACCTGCCGATCCATTTCCACACCCACGACACGTCGGGCCTGTCGGCTGCGACGGTACTGGCGGCGGTCGACAGCGGCGTCGATGCCATCGATGCGGCGATGGATTCGCTGTCGGGCAACACCTCGCAGCCATGCCTGGGTTCGATCGTCGAGGCGCTGAAGGGCACCGAACGCGACCCGGGCCTCGATCCGCATTGGATCAGGAAAATCTCGTTCTACTGGGAGGCGGTGCGCAACCAGTATGCCGCCTTCGAAAGCGATTTGAAAGGACCGGCCTCGGAGGTCTATCTGCATGAGATGCCGGGCGGACAGTTCACCAATCTCAAGGAACAGGCGCGCTCGCTCGGGCTGGAGACACGCTGGCACGAGGTGGCGCAGACCTATCACGACGTCAATCTGATGTTCGGCGACATCGTCAAGGTGACGCCGTCGTCCAAGGTCGTCGGCGACATGGCATTGATGATGGTCAGCCAGGATCTGACCGTCGCCGATGTCGAAAACCCGGACAGGGATATCGCCTTCCCGGATTCGGTCGTCTCGATGCTGCGCGGCGATCTCGGCCAGTCGCCCGGCGGTTGGCCGGCGGTGCTGCAAAAGAAAGCGCTGAAGGGCGACAAGCCGATCACGGCGCGGCCTGGTTCGCTGCTCAAGCCGGCGGACCTCAAGGCCAACCGCAAGGAGATCGAGGAGAAGCTCGAGCGCAAGCTAAGCGAGTTCGAATTCGCCTCGTGGCTGATGTATCCGAAGGTGTTTACGGATTTCGCCGGCGCGCAGGAGACCTACGGTCCGGTCAGCGTCCTGCCGACGCCGACCTATTTCTACGGCATGAAATCTGAAGACGAGATCTTCGTCGACATCGAGAAGGGCAAAACGCTGGTGGTGCGCTGCCTAGCCATCGGCGATGTCGACGAGAAGGGCATGGTCACTGTGTTCTTCGAGCTCAACGGCCAGCCGCGCCGTGTGAAGGTGCCCGACAGGGCGCATGGCGCGTCTGCCGCCAAGGCCCGCCGAAAGGCCGAGCCGGGCAACGAGGCCCATGTCGGTGCGCCGATGCCGGGTGTCGTCTCCGCACTTTCGGTTGCCGCCGGCCAGGCTGTGAAGGCCGGCGATGTGCTGCTTTCCATCGAGGCGATGAAGATGGAAACGGCGCTGCATGCCGAGCGCGACGGCACCGTCGCCGAGGTGCTGGTCAAGGCCGGCGACCAGATCGACGCAAAGGACCTGCTGATCGCCTTCAGCTAGGGCATGTTGATATTCAGCCGGCCTGCGAATGACAGTTTTCTGCGCTTCCGTTGCTCACGTACCCAAATGTACGCTGCGCTCCGGTTCTCGAAATCCATCATTCTCGACTCGGCCTGACCTGAATCTCAATATGCCCTGATCCATGTTGGCGAGATGGCTGTCCGCATCATGGCGGCAGCCTTTCATGCCGCATCGATAACGGCTTGACCCGCCGCCGCCGGTCGGGCATCGAACCGGCTCAAATTTGCCGCAGCAGTTCCCGAGTCGCGGCGCAGTAACGATGTGGAGAAAACCATGGCCGACGATATCACCGATACCAGCCAGACTGTTGCCGCCGGCCAGCTGCGTGCCTTCATCGAGCGCATAGAGCGGCTCGAGGAAGAAAAGAAGACCATTTCCGATGACATCAAGGAAGTGTTCGCCGAGGCCAAGGGCACCGGCTTCGACACCAAGGCGATGCGCACGATCATCCGGCTGCGCAAGAAGGACCAGGCTGAGCGGCAGGAAGAGGAGACCATCCTCGATCTGTACAAGGCCGCGCTCGGCATGGTGTAAGACTAACCGGCCCGGCGCCCAGTGCGGTTGCCGGAGAAACGGTTCGGACCATGAGCGAATTCGACTTCGGCGCCCGCCGTGCTTCTGAATTCCGCCAACGCGGCTTCTGGATGCTGTTCGCCGAACGGCATCCGGAAGAAAAGCCTCTGATGGCGAGGCGCGGACCCTGGTTCTGGCAGCGCGGGTTGCCCGATTTCGCATTGGTCCTTTCCATGTATGTCGCGCCGGCGCAGAACCATGTCGGCGTCTTTTTCGGCCGCAACGAGAAGTTCGGCGCCACGCAAGCCTGGTCGCGGCTGAAGCCGTTCCAGCCGGCGATCGAAGACAGGCTGAAGCTTAAGCCGGAACAGAGTTGCGAAGGCCTCGGCATCAATTCGATGTGGCGGGTGAACTGTTATGCCGAAGACAATTGGCCGGCGATGACCGACTGGCTGGTGACCGAATGCTCGCGTATCGAGCGCGCGGTGACAGAAGTCCTGGGACAGGGGTAGATATCAGGTGTTGCCAGAAGGCGTCGGATCCTTCTTCCGCTCACGCTGGCAAGGCCTGGTGCCACTCGACCGGCTGTTCTGGCGCGACCTTGTTCTTGTCGGCACGGCGCTCAACGTCGCATCAGCGGTGGCCGCGATCATCCTGCTTGCGCTGAAGCTGCCGCTTGTGCTGGTTCTGGCGGTGCATTTCGCGCTGGTGCCCTACAACATCTTCCTGACCTTTGCCGTATGGCGAACCACGGAAAAGGCCAGTGGCACCAAAGCTTCATTGACGATGCTCGGCGCGACATTGTGGCTGATCCTGACGGTCGTGGCCTGAGCGAGCATCGAGGGCACCAGCCGACTTCACAGACCGCAAACAAAAAGGGCGGCCGCAGCCGCCCTTCCTATCTATCCAGCAATCATTTGGCTCAAAGCGCGTCGCGCTTTGAGTTCCATGCATGTCGTTGTTCCAAAACCGCTGCGCACTTTTGGGCGACTTGCGTCAAGCCGCCGGCTCGAATTTCAGCGCCACGCCGTTGATGCAATAGCGCAGGCCGGTCGGCGGCGGGCCGTCTTCGAAGACATGGCCGAGATGGCTGCCGCAGCGGGCGCAGTGGCATTCGGTGCGGACCATGCCGTAGCTGCGGTCGACAGTGTTCTCGACCGAGCCCGGTACCGGGTCGTTGAAGCTCGGCCAGCCGGTGCCGCTCTCGAACTTCAGCTTGGATTCAAACAAAGGCTGATCGCAGCCGACGCAGGAAAAGGTGCCGGCGCGCTTCTCGTAGAGCAGAGCGCAGCTCCCCGGCCGTTCGGTGCCATGGCCACGCATGACGGCATATTGCTCCGGCGTCAGCCGGGCGCGCCATTCGGCGTCGGTGCGGGTTACGGGGTAGGTGTGGGTGTCCATTCGATCTCCTCAGCCTTGCCAGCTCGTTATTGGTTGCAGCCTCGTATTCGCACAAAGATAGGCATTTGTTACGCGTCTGCCCAGTTCCGAGAAGGCGGGCAAGGTTCAGTGCTTTCTTGAAAGCTGCTTCGTCGCGCCTTCGAGCCCGGCCAGTGTCAACGGAAACATGCGGCCGCCGAAAATGTCGCGGATCATCGCGATCGAATGGGTGTAGCCCCAGTTCTTTTCGCCCTCGGGGTTGAGCCACACCGCATTCGGCCATTGCTGCAGCAGGCGACCGAGCCAGACGGCTCCGGCCTCCGGGTTCCAGTGCTCGACCGAGCCGCCGGGGTGTGCAATCTCGTAGGGGCTCATCGAGGCGTCGCCGACGACGATTACCTTGTAGTCGGGCCCATATTCGTGGAGGAGGTCGAAGGTCGGGACCGTCTCGGCATGCCTGCGGCGATTGTCCTTCCACACGCCCTCGTAGAGGCAGTTGTGGAAATAGAAATATTCGAGCTGGCGGAATTCGGCGCGGGCGGCCGAGAACAGCTCCTCGACGCTCTTGATGTGATCGTCCATCGAGCCGCCGACATCGAAGAACATCAGGAGCTTCACGGCGTTGCGGCGTTCCGGCCGCGTCCGCACGTCGAGATAGCCGTGCTCGGCGGTGGCGTGGATTGTTCCAGGCAGGTCGAACTCCTCCTCGGCACCCTCGCGCACCCAGCGGCGCAGACGCTTCAGCGCGATCTTGATGTTGCGGGTGCCGAGCTCGACGGCATCGTCGAAATTCCTGAACTCGCGCTTGTCCCACACCTTCACCGCGCGGCGGTTGCGGCTTTCATGCTGGCCGATGCGCACACCTTCGGGATTGTAGCCATAGGCGCCGAAAGGCGAGGTGCCGCCAGTGCCGATCCATTTCGAGCCGCCCTGGTGGCGGCCTTTTTGCTCTTCGAGCCGCTGCTTCAGCGTCTCCATCAGTTTCTCGAAACCGCCGAGCGCCTCCACCAGCTTTTTCTCTTCGTCGGTCAGGTGCTTTTCTGCGAGGCGGCGCAGCCATTCTTCGGGAATGTTGGCGACATCGACGGCATCCGGCCCGCCCAGTGCTTCGATGCCCTTGAAGACATGCGCGAACACCTGGTCGAAGCGGTCGATATGACGCTCGTCCTTCACCAGTGCCGTGCGGGCGAGGTAATAAAAATCTTCGACATCATAGTCGACCAGCCCGGCTTCCAGCCCTTCCAGCAGCGACAGATATTCCCGCAGCGAAACGGGAACACGCGCTGCCTTCAGTTCGAGGAAGAAGGGAATGAACATTGTCGGCGGCTCAACCTAGAGGATAGGGAAGCACACGGAACCAACGCCGGGCCGGCAATATAGGAAAGTCGACCAGATCTTTGCGACCGAGCTGCAGAAGCTCCTGCAAGACGGTGCCGCTATCCTTCTTGTGGTTGCGATAGATCACGGCCAGTTCGTTCAGTCGGACAGGTGTTTTCGCGACCTCGTCAGTCATGTTGTCACCGATTGCCTCTGCAACAGCGGATACCGAATTGGCCAGTTCGCCAAAATGTTCCGGAGTGCAAAGGATTGTCTCAATGTGATCCAGTTCGTGAAGTTCATGATTTAGCTGCGCGCATAGGCCATCCAGATGGGCATATTGGTAGCGTGGTTCAGTTGGGTCCAGTAGAAACGCAACCTCCCTGCCGTCTACTTCGCGTGAGCGGCTGCCAAAGCCATACAGCCAAGCCTCCGGATTGGCGGGTTCCCGCTGCTGCCATTCGTGCCACAGCGGCCCAATCAGCCGCCGAGATACTTGTTCAGGAAACTGCCAGCTGTCGGGCGCTGGCCAATTGTCCCAGTACTCCTCAATTGCGCGGACGAGATGCCGGATTACCGACAGGCGAACTTCAAACGGGCCGGATGCTATCTGTTCAATAAAGGCATCGAGCTGGGCGAAAGATTGCTTTCTCAGCCCGCGCTCCCGCAGTTCCAGATATGCCATGTAGCTGGCATAGAGCGGCTGGAACTCGCTTTCCTGCAAGACGGCGCGTACGCGCTCCAGCGCTTCAAACCGGTTGGCGTTCCAAGTCAGCTTTGCTCGCTGCGCCGGCGATTTCATTACAGCAAATCATACTCGATGAAGCCGGTCCGGCGCGCCACGTGGTCATAGAGCTTGCGCGCGGTGGTGTTGGTCTCGTGCGTCATCCAGTAGACATTCTTGACGCCGATTTTCGCAGCTTCTTGTTGCACGGCCTTGATCAGCGCCGCACCAATGCCCTTGCCACGCACGTCGGGGTCGGCGAACAGGTCCTGCAGATAGCAGTTGTTTTTTTCCGACCAACCGGAGCGGTGGTAGAGATAATGGGTAAGGCCAACCGCCTTGCCGTCGAGGGTGGCGATGAAGCCCTTGGGCTCGAACTCGCCTGTCGTGAACAGTCGTTTCCAGGTGACGGCGTAGACCTCTTCGGGAAGCTTGGTTTCGTAGAAGGTCAGGTAGTCGGTCCACAGGCGGCGCCAATCGGCGTGGTCGGACTGGGCGAGCGGGCGGACAACAATCTCAGACATTTCATTTCCTCCGAAGGTTCCGGCCGAAGCTGCCTGCCTGTTCGGCTGCGGGCAACGGTCCACAGAAGGGAAAGCGCTACTGCTGCCGCCCTATTGCTGCCTTCGCGCCATGAAGGCCAGCCGTTCGAACAGGTGCACGTCCTGTTCGTTCTTCAGCAACGCGCCATGCAGCTTGGGCAGGGCGTTCTTCGGGTCGGCGCGCAGGTCCTCCGGCGCGATGTCGTCGGCGACGAGCAGTCTTATCCAGTCGAGCGCCTCGGAGGTCGACGGCTTCTTCTTCAGCCCCGGCACATCGCGGATCTCGTAGAACTGGGTTAGCGCCGCCCGTACCAGGTTATGCTTGATGCCGGGATAGTGGACGTCGACGATTCTGTGCAGCGTGTCGACGTCGGGAAAGCGGATGTGGTGGAAGAAGCAGCGGCGCAGGAAGGCGTCCGGCAGTTCCTTCTCGTTGTTGGAGGTAATGATGACGATCGGCCTGACCGCGGCGCGGATCGTTTCGCCGGTCTCGTAGACGAAGAACTCCATCCGATCGAGTTCTTGCAGCAAATCGTTGGGGAATTCGATGTCGGCCTTGTCGATCTCATCGATCAAAAGCACGACCTTTTTGCCGGCCGCGAACGCCTCCCAGAGTTTGCCGCGTTTGATGTAATTCCTGATGTCGTTGAACCTGATATCGCCGAGTTGGCTGTCGCGCAGCCGCGAGACGGCGTCGTACTCGTAGAGCCCCTGCTGTGCTCTGGTCGTCGACTTGACGTGCCATTCGATCAGGTCGAGGCCAAGTGCCGCCGCCACCTGGCGCGCCAGTTCCGTCTTGCCGGTGCCGGGCTCGCCCTTGACCAGCAAGGGCCGTTCCAGCGCGATCGCCGCGTTGACGGCCACCATCAGATCCTTATCGGCGACGTAGGCCGCCGTGCCTTCGAAACGCATTCTTGCTCCTCGGTTGCCATGACAACCGTAAGGAGGCGGACTTGCCAGTGCAAGGCACGGCGGCGCATGGCGCTGAACAGGAGCAACGGATTCGCGGCGAATAAAGTCGCCGACCACTTCTGTCTCTCTGGCGCTTGCCCAATGGGCGGCCTATATTGGCTGGGACGGTCTGTGCTTCCCGGCAGGAGAACATTTTCCCCGGGGCCTTAACGATCCTTAGGGAGCTGTCCCTGGGAAGACCCGTGGGTTTTCTCACACGGCGCCCACCTACTTTGTAGGTTCCCGGGATCGCTCTCTCCACCGGTTGTGTGGACCGTCACCCATCGAAAAGGCCATATTTGGCGGATTTCGTCGTTGCGCCGCTTTGTGTGGTGCTCACGAACGAAAAGTTCGCTCCGCTCCTCCAAAACGTCGCTCCTAAAACTCCATCCAAATTTGACCTTTTCTAGCGTCGGCGCATGACATCCTCGAAAGATCTGAAAAAGCAGCTTCGCCGCGAGGCCCTCGGGCGCCGTGACGCACTCGATGAATTCTGGCGGGTGGAGGTCGCGCTTGAAATGGCCGAGACGGCGCGCGATCACCTCCACATCGAGCCGGGCCAGATCGTTTCCGGCTTCTGGCCGATGCGCTCGGAAGTCGACGTCCGGCCCCTGATGTTTGCCTTGCGCGAGAAGGGCGCACGGCTCTGCCTGCCTGCCATTCTCGACAAGACCACCATCGTCTTTCGCGAACTGGTGCGCGGCGCGCCCATGGTCGAGATGGGTTTCGGCACGGTCGGTCCACATGAAGAAGCCGAGGTGCTCGACCCCTCGGTGATGCTGGTGCCGCTCGCTGCTTTCGATGCGCGCGGCCATCGCATCGGCTACGGCGCCGGCTATTACGACCGCGCCATCGCCAGGCTGATCGACAAGGGACAGCCGCCGCGGCTGATCGGCATAGCCTTTGATTGCCAGGAGGTGGCAATGGTGCCGGATGAGGACCATGACGTCATCATCGCGGAAATACTCACCGAGAGCGGGTTGCGCCGCTTCGTGCCAAAATTGTAGATAAATGGACGCATGATCTTCCACTGGCGTCATGCAGCTTTTGCTTTGCTGACTTTCGGTGCGGGATCTTATGAGACTTCTCTTCCTCGGTGACATGGTTGGAAAAACGGGACGCACGGCGGTGTGGGAACAACTGCCGGGGCTGATCTCCGATTTCAAACTCGATTTCGTCATCGTCAACGGCGAGAATGCCGCCGGCGGCTTCGGCATCACCGAAGACATCTTTCGCGAGACGATCGCGGCCGGCGCCGATGTCGTCACCACCGGCAACCATGTCTGGGACCAGCGCGACGCTTTGGCCTTCGCGCCGCGCGAAGAGCGCTTCCTGCGCCCCTCCAACTTTCCCAAAGGCACGCCTGGGCGCGGCTCCGGCGTCTACATCGCCAGGAGCGGCGCGCGCGTGCTGGTCGCCAACATCATGGGCCGGGTGTTCATGCATCCAGAGCTCGACGATCCGTTCCAGGCCGGCGAACGCGAGCTTGCCGCCTGCCCGCTCGGCGAGCAGGCGGACGCCGTGGTCATCGACTTCCACGCCGAGGCGACGTCTGAAAAAATGTGCTTCGCGCATTTCGTCGACGGCCGCGCCAGCCTCGTCATCGGCACCCACACACATCAGCCGACCGGCGATCATCAGATCCTCAATGGCGGCACCGGCTACATGTCCGACGCCGGAATGTGCGGCGACTATGATTCCTCGCTCGGCATGGACAAGGAGGAACCGCTCAACCGGTTCCTGTCGAAAGTGCCGAAAGGGCGTTTCGAGGCAGCGATCGGACCGGCGACATTGTGCGGTGTCGGGGTGGATATTTCCGACCGCACCGGGCTGACCGAGCGGATCGCGCCGTTTCGTCGCGGCCCGCGGCTGGAGGAAACCGCCCCATCCTTCTGGTCGTGACATTGATATAGGCGCGCTTAGTACCTAATTGCCGGCGACACTGCTCTAGATCGTTAAAAGAGGGGACGACCTCCATGCAGCTCATCGAATTCCTGGCGCCGCATTTTCAATTCGTGTCCGACCCAACGGCCTGGGTCGCGCTGCTGACGCTGGTGGTGCTGGAGATCGTTCTCGGCATCGACAATCTGATTTTCATCTCGATCCTGACCAACAAGCTGCCGCAAGCGCAAAGGGCCCGCGCCCGCCGCCTCGGCATCTCGGCGGCGCTGATCATGCGGCTGGTGCTGCTGGCCACCATTTCGATCATCGTCCAGCTGACGGCGCCTGTCTTCACCGCCTTCGGTCATGGCTTTTCCTGGCGCGATCTGATCCTGATCGCCGGCGGCCTGTTCCTGGTCTGGAAGGCGACCAAGGAAATCCATCACACGGTCGACCCCGACGACCACAAGGACACGATGCTGGGCGAGACGCTGCAGATCAGCCTTGCCGGTGCGATCTTCCAGATCCTGCTGCTCGACCTCGTCTTCTCGATCGATTCGATCATCACCGCCGTCGGCATGACCGACGAGATCGCCATCATGTACATCGCCGTGATCGTCGCGGTGAGCGTGATGATGCTGGCGGCCGGACCGCTGGCGGACTTCATCGCCAAGAACCCGAGTATCGTCATGCTGGCGCTGGGCTTCCTTTTGATGATCGGCATGACGCTGATCGCCGACGGCATGGGCTACCATGTGCCGAAGGGCTATATTTACGCGGCGATGGGCTTTTCGGCGTTGGTCGAGGGGCTCAACATGCTGGCCCGACGGCGCAAGAAGGCGAAGTCCAGCGGGCATTGAGTTTTGGCTTACACGTATCCTGACACGCTGAGTTGGGTTGACTTTTACGTTTTTGTACATACACTATTGTAATAGGTGGTGCTGCTTTGCAGTTCGATTGGGATCCTGAAAAAGCCAGGCGCAATCTTGCCAAGCACGGTATCGCGTTCGATCTCGCCCAGAAGGTGTTCGATGACCCGCTTCATCTCATCGTGCCTGATCGGTTTGAAGATGGTGAGCAACGATGGCATGCGATCGGGATGATCGAGGCTGTAGCGGTACTGCTGGTTGTGCATACCTACCCAGGTCGCGATGATGAAGAACGGATTCGGATTGTCGGTGCCCGGAAAGCAACATCGCATGAAAGGAGGCGCTATGAGCAGGAAGGATCTTAGCCAAGATCAGCGCATCCAGCTCGCCAAGCTGGCTGATTTGCCTGACGACGAAATCGACACGTCCGACATTCCGGAAGCTCCAGCCGAGAACTGGCTCCATGCTCGGCGCGGACATCTTTATCGACCGCTCAAGCAGCCGGTGACCATTCGGTTAGACGCTGATGTGCTGTCCTGGTTCAAGGAACATGTCGGGGGTGGTGGCTACCAAACCGAAATCAATCGCGTGCTCCGTCACCATGTGATTGAACAGGAAAAACGGCGATCTTGAGCCGCTTCAGTTCGTCGGCACCCCTTTCGGATGACGGTCGCCGATCAGACCCAGCGTCAGGCCTTGCTCCAGCCACGCCTTGGCGCCGGCCAGCACGAGCGTGAAGCCGCCGGTTGAGCCGACGGCTTCCTTCACCTGCTCGTCGCCATTGCCGGCGAAGCCGAAATTGCGAACCTCGAGAAAGGTCGCATCGCCTGGCATTTCGGTGAAGGTCCAGACCACCGTGGTCGGCGGATCGCTCCATTGCATGACGATCTTCTCGTTCGCGACGATCTCGCTGACATTGACTGTCGCCGAGACGCCGTACATGCGCCACTCCCAGCGAACCACCTTGCCGCTGTCCAACCGGTCGCTGCCGTGGGTGAACCAGAATTTCGTGGTGATGGCCGGATCGACGATGGCTTCGAACACTTCGGCGACAGGCCGCCGGATCAGCATGCCGGCTTCGGCGGTTGGTGTTTCGCGGATCTCCATCGGATGTTCCTTTCGAGGCTTGGCGCTCACCAGGCGTCTGGTTCGCGCAGCATGTGAACAATGCTGGCAGGGTTGGTTATCCAGCCGCCGCGGAAGCCCTCGCCCAGGAGTTCGATGGCGTCGCAACGCACAATTCCGGCCTTGGCGAAATGATCCGCCGCGGCGGGAAAATCATCGGTGAACAGCTCCAGCCACACCTCGGCCTGGCTCATCATCGGCGCCTCGTCGATCCACAGGCGGTTGGGGCCGAGCTCGAAGCCGATGGCCGGTGCCTTGTCCGTGAACGGCTTCAGGCCGACGACGTCGCGATAGAAGGCGATGGTCGCCTGATACTGGTGCGGCGGCACCTTCATGGCGATGTTGATGCCGCCGGTGATTTTTGCGGTCATTGCTGGCTTCGTTGTCGTTCAGTTGTTGTTGCTCGCTTTTGCCCAGATCGCGCTATGCGAGGTTGATCTGCCAGGAGACCCCGAACCTGTCGTTGAGCCAGGCGAAGCGGCGGCTGAAGCCGTAATTGTTGGGCGGCATCAGAAACCCGCCGTCCTTTGCCAGTGTCTCGACAATGCGGTTCAGCTCGTCCTCGGAGGAACAGTCCACATACAGCGAGACCGACGGCGTGAACGTGAACGCGTGGTGCACGGGGCTGTTGAAGACCATCACTTCCAGGCCGGCGATCGACATGCGCGCCAGCTTGACCGTTCCATCCGGGCCGTCTTCGCCTGGGCCATAGCGTGTGATATCAAGGATGCTGCTGTCCGGAATGGTCTCGCTATAGAGGGCCATTGCCTCTTCGGCCTTGCCTTCGAACATCAGGAATGGCGTAACTTTTGTCATCGCAAGGCTCCATCTTCCTCCGGACGCTCAAATTTGGGGTCGCTCAAATATTGGTCTCGTTGGCGGGTTCGCCCCTCATCTCGCTGCGGTAGTAGCCGTCGCGCAGATTGATGCCGTATTCGACATAGGCCTTCATGCAGGCCAGCATCTGCGACCAGCCTTCGCAGTTGAGGTAGGACTTCTTCAAGCCGACAGCACCTTCCTGCCAGCCGCTCTCGGCGATGGTGACGAAGGTGCCGCCATCGTCGAGCGGTTCGAAATTCATCTCGACGCGGGTCTTGTAGGCGGGCTTGCCGTCGGCATCGGTGGCATCCCAGCGCAGCACGATGCGGCTGTCCTTGACCACTTCATCGACCTCGACCGGCACTTTGCCCCACCAGACGACGCCGGCACCGGCTTCCAGCGGGCCGCTGGCACCGCCGATGGTGGTGAAATAGCCGCTGAGCTTCTTTGGATTGACGACCGCGTCGAAGACTTCGGCGACCGGTTTGCCAATGCGTCCGGAGACACTGAATCCAAGTGACATATCCACAACTCCTTCCCTTGATCGGTTCAAGAATATGTTATAGAAATATAACATGTCAAGCCGATCGCAAGATGACAATGTTTTCAAGGCGCTGGCGCATCCGCGCCGGCGCGAAATGCTGGACCAGCTGAAGGACACGCCGAAGACGACCGGCATGCTGTGCGATGCCTTTCCCGATATCGACCGCTGCACGGTGATGCTGCATCTCAAGGTGCTGGAGGAGGCCGACCTGATCATCGCGCGGCGCGAGGGACGCGAGCGCTGGAACCATCTCAACGCGCTGCCGATCAAGCAGATCCACGATCGCTGGATCAGCCAGTATGCCGGCCATGCGCTCAGCATCATCGACCGGCTGAAGTCGGATTTGGAGGCGTGAGCAACCGCAGCAGACTATGTCGTGCGTCCCATACGCCCTGTGGCTGGACGAATTGAGCCGATTTATCTATAAGCCGGCCATTCCGACAGAGAACGCCGTGCTTCCAAGAGTAGCACCTGGGACGCTCTGAAATTTTGAATTCGAGCATTGCGGAAGACGAGGTGAGATCACCTGCTTCGGATGCTCTAGCCGAGAAGACGACAGGGGTGCCATGGCTGGCCATTCACAGTTCAAGAACATCATGCACCGCAAGGGCCGCCAGGACGCGGTACGGTCGAAAATGTTTTCCAAGCTGGCGCGCGAAATCACCGTCGCCGCCAAGAGCGGGACGCCCGATCCGTCGATGAACCCGCGCCTGCGCCTGGCGATCCAGAACGCCAAGGCGGTGTCGATGCCGAAGGACAACATCCAGCGCGCCGTCAACAAGGCTTCGATGGGCGACGCCGAGAACTACGAAGCCGTGCGCTATGAGGGCTATGGCCCAGGTGGCGTCGCCGTCATCGTCGAGGCCCTGACCGACAACCGCAACCGTTCGGCATCGAACGTGCGCGCCGCCTTCACCAAGGCCGGCGGCGCGATGGGCGAAACCGGCTCGGTGTCGTTCATGTGGGACCGTGCCGGCGAGATCTACTATCCGGCATCGGCCGGCAGCCCTGACAAGATCATGGATGCGGCGATCGAAGCCGGTGCCGACGATGTGGAATCGGATGAAGAGGGCCATACGATCTATTGCGCCTTCGAAAATCTCGGCGAAGTATCGAAGGCGCTGGAAGGCGCGCTCGGCGAGGCTGAATCGGTGAAGCCGATCTGGCGGCCGCAGAACAATGTTCCGGTCGACGAGGAGCGGGCACAGTCGCTGATGAAGCTGGTCGCCACGCTCGAGGATGACGACGACGTGCAGAGCGTCTACGCCAACTTCGAAGTCGATGACGAGACCATGGCCAAGCTCAGCGCGGCATGACCGAGCTCAGCCTGAGACATAAGCGGAGCTTAGTCTGATATGAGCGAAAAAGCGCTTCCCGCCATCCGCATCACCTATTGCACGCAGTGCCAGTGGCTGCTGCGTGCCGGCTGGATGGCGCAGGAGCTGCTGTCGACCTTCGGCGCGGATCTCGGCGAAGTGACGCTGGTGCCCGGTACCGGCGGCATCTTCACCATTTCCTGCAATGAGGTGCTGGTCTGGGATCGCAAGCGCGATGGAGGCTTTCCGGACGCGGCCAAGCTCAAGCAACTGGTCCGCGATGTCATCGACCCGGATCGCGATCTCGGTCATTCGGATCGAAAAACAAAGGCCTGAAGATCGCCGGCGCAGCCGTCACTTGCGTCGCAACGCCCCGAAGGCGGCGCCTATGGCAATGCCCATAGCGATGCCGATTGGCAGATCATCCAGAGCGGCGCCGATCGCGGCGCCGACACCAACTCCGATGGCCATGCCGAAGGCCATATTCGAGTATTGATCCTTCAAAACGCATCTCCCAAACGATCGCCGTGAATTTCTGGTGCGGAGACCACGCGGTCGGTCACCGGTGGCTCCGCCCATTGCCGTCAACGCGCGGCGAACCAGAAGGATGCCAGCGCGGCTATGCCGCTGATGGTGCGGACATGGTTCCACATCACCCATTCATTGAGGTATCGCGACCACAGGCTTGTGCCGCCGGCGCTTGCCGGATCGACGGCGGCAAGTGCATCGTTGAGCGGGACGTTGAAGACCATCGTCACCACCACGATGCCGATGAGATAGACCAGGCTGCCGGCAACCAGCCAGAGCGAACCCGGCTGGCTCCAGCCCATCACAGCGCCGATGGCGACAAGGACGCAGATAAGCGCCGTGCCGAACAGGGCGGTCATGAACAGCGGCGTCACGGCCGTCACGTTGATCGAATTCATCGCGGCGATGCCGCCAGCGGCGGGCATGCGGGCGAGGCCCGGCATGACGAAGCTGGAAAAGGCGAAGAACACGCCGCTGACGACGCCCGAGCCGATTGCGGCAATGAAGATCAGGGTGGGAAGAAGTTTCGCGATCATGTCAGTTGCTCCAGATGCCTTCTGTATTAAAATGTGACTAATCCTCACATTTGCAAAACGTGATAAACCCTCGTATTTTCCAAGTCAAGCGATTTTTCCGGCACTGGAGTTAGCCATGGAAGACACGGCCGCGCGATTTTCCCCTCAGGAGCAGGTCGCTTCGCCGCGCCGGGCGCCGAGCCAGCAGCGCAGCCGCGAGCGGGTCGGGCGCATGCTGGCCGCCGCTTCGACGCTGATTGCCGAGCAGGGCAGCGACGCCATGCGCATGGGTGAGGTGGCGGAACGGGCAGGGGTGTCGATCGGTTCGCTCTATCAGTTCTTTCCGGATAAGCGGGCGATCATCTGGGCCCTGGCCGAGCGCTACACCGCCGAGAGCCAGGCCTGCATCTCAGCCGCACTGGCTGATGTCAGCAACGCCGAAGGACTGAGCCAAGCGTTTTCGGAGCTGGTCGATATCTATTACCGGCTGTTCCTGGCTGAGCCGGTGATGCGCGATATCTGGTCGGGTACACAGGCCGACAAGGCGCTGCGCCAGCTCGAGCTCGCCGACAGCCGGGCCAATGCGGAATTTCTATCCGCGGTGCTGAAACGGCTGCGACCGGCGGCCGATCCGGTGGCGCTGGAAACGACGGCGTTGCTGGTCTGGCAGATGGGTGAAGCCGCCATGCGGCTGGCGATCTCGGTCGGGCGAGATGAGGGCGACAGGCTGGTTGCCATCTACAAGCGCATGGCGCTCAGGGAGTTGCTGGCCGAGTAGAGCCTCGCGTTAGCGGCCGAAATAGTCCCTCAGCATTTCCGCGCGCTCATCCTCTGCGCACATCGCCATGCGGCCGAGGTTGAACTGGCCCCGATAGAGCGCGACGACAGCCAACGCGCAATTCACCGTCACATCATCGGTGGCAGTTGCCAGATCCCGCAATGCCAAATGCACAAGTGTTCGCCACGCTGCCTGGTAATGCGGTTCGATCCAACGAGGAACCGGCGGATTCCGATCGTAGAGCAGACGCGCTTCTTCGATGGTTGCGGCCAGACCATAGGCCCCCCAGTAAGCCGGAGCTTGGCCTTCGGAGATGCGAACGATTTCAACGACCGCCGCGTAAGACGCGTCTCCGACATCTCCCTGATGATGCAATTCATTCCAGAGGTCGTCCCAAACCGACCTGTCATCGTAGCGAAGGGCCAAAGCTCGCAAGGCCGGTCGTGGATCGTAGATAACCTTGTATCCACCTCGAAGGCCAGACCATCGTTCATCGTCGAGAAAAGACATATTGCCCTCGGTCACCAATTGCGTTCCGCCACGGTCATTTGAGGTCAACAAAAAACCCGCCACCAGGGCGGGTTTTCGATCTGCGATAGGTGTTCGCCCTTAGAGGCCGAAACCTTCGAAACGCTTCTTGAACTTCGACAGGCGGCCGCCGCGGTCGAGCAAGGTCTGCTGGCCGCCGGTCCAGGCCGGATGGGTGGTCGGATCGATATCGAGGTTCATCGTATCGCCTTCTTTGCCCCAGGTCGAACGGGTCGCGTATTCGGTGCCGTCGGTCATGACGACCTTGATGGTGTGGTAATCGGGATGGATGTCGGTCTTCATGGTTCGGTTCCTGGCTTGCCGGCGCTGCTGACGGGCATAAGCCTGCGTCGATGCGCCCCTTTTTAAAACTCGAAGCCGCAGCTATTGAAGAGCCACGGCTTCTAAAACGGTCGGCGAGCCTATACATCAGCCGGAATTGAATCACAAGGCCGCGGCAAGAGCATATTGAGGCGAAGGCCCCAAGGGCGGCTAGAGGAAACATCGGGATGGCGCAAATCAGCAGCGCAGACGAGCGCCGGCGCTCGCTCAAGCCGCTCAGGCGCCTGTTTCCGTATATAACGCGCTACCGCACGCTGGTCATCGGCGCCATCATCTCGCTGGTCATTGCCGCCGCAACGACACTGGCGCTGCCGCTGGCGGTGCGACGCATGATCGATCATGGGTTTTCGTCGTCGAGCACCACCTTCATCGCCGAATATTTCGCTGCACTGGTGGCTATGGCCGCCCTGCTGGCGGCGGCCTCGGCCAGCCGCTACTATTTCGTCATCACGCTCGGCGAGCGCGTCGTCGCCGACATCCGCCGCGATGTCTTTGCCCATGTCACGACACTGTCGCCTTCCTTCTTCGACACCGCCCAGTCAGGCGAGATCGTGTCGCGGCTCGCCGCCGACACGACGCAGGTCAAGTCCGCGGTCGGGGCGACGGCCTCGGTGGCGCTACGCAACGTCATTCTCGGTCTCGGCGCGGTGGGGATGATGGTCATCACCAGCCCGAAGCTGTCCGGCCTGGTCATCGCCGCTATACCGGTGATCGTGCTGCCGCTGGTCGCATTCGGCCGTTCGGTGCGGCGCAAATCACGTCAGGCGCAGGATACGCTGGCCGATGCCACCGCCTATGCCAGCGAGCAGATCGGCGCGGTGCGCACGCTGCAGGCTTTCACCAACGAGAAGCTGGTCACCAGCCATTTCTCGGCTGCGGTGGAAGCCGCCTTCGAAGCAGCGCGCTCCTCGATCTTCGCGCGCTCCTTCCTCACCTTCTTTGCCATTTTCACCATCTTCTCGTCCGTCGTGGCGGTGCTGTGGTTCGGCTCGCGCGACGTGCTCGAAGGCTCGATATCGCCGGGCACACTCGGCCAGTTCCTGCTCTATTCGGTGTTCGCCGCCGGCGCGCTTGGCGCGCTGTCGGAAGTCTGGGGTGAGCTCGCGCAAGCGGCGGGTGCCGCCGAACGGCTGACCGAGATCCTGGCCGAGAAACCCGCGATCCAGGCGCCGGCCGATCCGAAACCGCTGCCGGCGGTCGCCAAGGGCGCGATCGTCTTCGACAACGTCTCCTTCTCCTATCCGGCAAGGCCCGACCGCGCCGCCGTGCACGGCTTGAGCTTTCAGGTCATGCCCAGCGAGACCGTGGCGATCGTCGGGCCGTCAGGGGCCGGCAAGAGCACGGTATTTTCGCTGATCCTGCGCTTCTACGATCCCGAAACCGGCAAGATCCTGATCGATGATGTCGACGTGCGCGAGGCCGATCCCGTTTCCGTACGCCAGCGTATCGCCATCGTGCCGCAGGACGTCACCATTTTCGCGGCCACCGCAGTTGACAATATCGGCTTTGGCCGACCGGGCGCCAGCAAGGCCGAGATCGAGACGGCGGCAAAAGATGCGCTCGCCGACGAGTTCATCCTGAGGCTGGAAAAAGGTTACGACAGCCAGGTCGGCGAGCGTGGCGTGACGCTGTCCGGCGGCCAGCGCCAGCGCGTGGCGATCGCCCGCGCCATTCTGCGCGACGCGCCGATCCTGCTGCTCGACGAGGCCACCTCGGCGCTCGATGCCGAAAGCGAGACGCTGGTGCAGATGGCCCTGGAACGCCTGATGCAGGGCCGAACCACCATCGTCATCGCGCACCGCCTGGCAACGGTGCTGAAGGCCGACAGGATCCTGGTCATGGATGGCGGCTCGATCGTCGAGGAAGGCACGCATCAGAGCCTGGTCGCCAAGGGCGGCATCTATGCGCGCCTAGCCAAGCTGCAGTTCGAAACCGGCGCCAGTGCCTTCAGAGGCGCGGCGGAGTAGCCAGAACCATCTGCGCTCCTGACGTACCGACCGCGCTAAGCGGCTCCGTATCGCTGCTTCAGATGGTTCACGAAATACGCCGCATTGAGCTTTTCGCCGGTGGCGCGTTCGAGCAGGTCCGGTGTCGACCAGCGTGATCCCTGCGACCAGATCTTTTGGCGGCGCCAGTCGTTGATCGCCGCGAAATTGCCTTTGGCAAGATCCTCGTCGGCTAAAGGATGTTCCCGCGTGAGCGCCGCCCATTGCTGCGCCGCCATCATCGCGCCCAGCGTGTAGGAGGGGAAGTAGCCGAAGGCCGCTCCTGGCCAATGCACGTCCTGCATCGGCCCGTCGGCGGGGTTGTCGATGGTGGAGAGGCCGAGATAGTCGCGCATCTTGGCGTCCCAGGCTTCGGGCAGGTCGGCCACCTCCAGCCGGCCCGAGACGAGCTCCTGCTCCAGTTCGTAGCGCAAGATGACATGCAGGGGATAGGTCACCTCGTCGGCATCGACACGGATCAGGCCGCGCTCGACGCGATGCACGTGCGGCAGGATGTCGTCGAGCGACCAGGCTTCGCCGAGATGCTTTTCGACCACCGGCAGCGCCCAGCGCCAGAAGGCCGGGTTGCGGCCGAGCTGCTTTTCGACGAACAGGCTTTGGCTTTCATGCACGGCCATGCCGCGCGCCTTGCCGAGTGGCCAGTGCGACCATGCCTTCGGCAGGTTCTGTTCGTAGAGCGCATGGCCGGTCTCGTGCAGCACGCCCATCAGCGCCGACAGGAAATCAGATGTCTTGTAGCGGGTGGTGATGCGCACGTCGCTCGGCACGCCGCCGCAGAAAGGATGGTGCGACACCGACAGCGACCCATGTGTCAGGTCGAAGCCGACCGCCGCCATCATGGCAAGGCCAAGCTCGCGCTGCCGGTCGATCGCATAGGTGCCCGAAAGCGGCTTCAATGGGCGCTTGCGCAGCCGCGCTTCCTGGATCGCCAGCGCCTCCGGCACAAAGCTTTTCAGGAAAGCCTTCAGGTCGGTGAAGACAGGCGTGATGTCGGCGGTGCGGTTGCCGGGGTCGTATTGTTCCATCAGTGCGTCATAGGGGGCGAGACCGAGCACGTCGGCACGTAGCGCCGCCTCTTCGCGCACCAGCGCCACCACGCCCTCCAGCGCCGGCTGGAAGGCCGCCCAGTCGTTCTTGGCGCGCAGGTCGCGCCACAGCTGCTCGCAACGCATGCGCGCGGTCGTCTGGCGTTCGACGAATTCGACCGGCAGGCAGGTCAGATTGGTGTATTGTCGCCGCAGTTCCGCAACAGCGGCCCGTTGCTCTTCACCAAGCGCCTCGCCCTCGGCGGCAGCAATCCAATCCGCTATCTCCGGCGCCGTTGCCCTGGTGTGATACATGCCGGCCAATGCCGACATGGCCTCGGCACGCTTCTCGCCGCCGCCGACAGCCATGTGGGTGGCTTCGTCGGCGCCGAGGATGGCCAGCGCGTGCTCGAGCGCTTCCAGCTTGTGGCCGAGATCATCGAGTTTTTGAAAGGACATGGCGGCTTCCGTGATTGAGGACGGCGCGAAAAGATACCAACGCAAAGGCGTTTGCAACCCTCAGGCACCGCGCAGCGGACGCATCTTGCGCGGGGGCGGCCATGCGTGAAATGCTGCCGGCGACAATTGAGGGGGAACAACATGATCGGCAACATCCTGGTCGGGCTGGTGGCCTTGATCCATGCCTACATCGTCTATCTCGAGATGGTGCTGTGGGACACGCCGCGCGGACGCAAGGCTTTCGATCTGACACCCGAATTCGCCAGCGCCTCGAAGGTGCTCGCCGCCAATCAGGGGCTCTACAACGGTTTTCTCGCCGCCGGCCTCATTTGGGGGCTTTACCTCGGCGCGGCCGGTTTCCAGGTCAAGGTTTTCTTCCTGTTGTGCGTGGCCATTGCCAGCCTCTATGGCGCGGCAACGGTCGGCCGCAAGATCTTGTTCATCCAGACCGTGCCGGCGATTGCCGCTCTGATCGCGGTCTGGCTCGGCTGGTAGAAAGCTGGGCTGGTAAAAAGGACGCCCGCGGGATTGGCTCCCTAAGGCGTCAGGGTGGCCCCTTCCTCTTGGACCGTTTCAGGCGCCGCGGTCTCAGCCGTTCGGGTAGTTGCCGCCGTCGGCGCCGTCGCCCATCAGGAAACCGCTGCCGGCACTGACCCTCAGACGCTGGTCGACATTGTCGAGACGGCGCAGCAGGTCATGGTATTGCGCGGCCGGTATCCTGCCGTGATCGGATGCTGCTATCTTCTCGGCCGCCCGACTGATGCGGGCGGTGCGCATTTCCAGACGCTCCGCTACGGCCGGTGTAATGTTATTGGCCTGTCTCGCGTCCACTATGCCCTGATGGACGCCTTGAATCTGTTGGATGAGACCCTCGACGCGCGGGCCGGTGAAATCGGTCGGATCGGTGGCGTCGAGCGCGCCCTTGTGATGGCCCGCGGCATAGGCGCCGGCAAGCGGAACGGCGATGAGGAACGCCGTGAGTGTCGCAGTTCTAAGCGAGGTCTTGGGGTTGAAAGAGCGCATCACGCGTCTCCTCTTGTAGAGGAAGGCAGCGGTGGTTCCGCCTGCCTTCCGGCCGCGGGCCGTCCGGTTCCGTCGCGTCGCGATGGGGGGAGATTCATCGCCGGCGGTTCTCGGCCCAGGCGGGAAGCTAGGATCGCCCTACGACAATGTGTAATTAAAAAAAGATAATCTTTTCAGGCCTTGCCGGCCTCGGCCTGCGCCCTAGAGTTGAGCCGGCGAACAAATTCGCGTGAGTTCGCGTGATCATGGATCAACGTTCGGTGAGCTTCAGTTCAATGCGGCGGTTCTTGTTGCGCGCCTCTTCGGTGTCGGCGGGATCGAGCGGCTGGAACTCGCCGAAGCCGGCGGCGACCAGCCGGTTGGCCGGCACGCCGTTTTCGATCAGGAACTTCACCACCGAGGTCGAGCGCGCCGTCGACAGTTCCCAGTTGTCGCGGTAGCGGCCGGTACCGGAGAGCGGCTTGTTGTCGGTGTGGCCGTCGACGCGCAGCACCCAGTTGATCTCGGGCGGGATTTCCTTCTGCAGCTCGATGATAGCGTCGGCGAGTTTCTTCATTTCGACCTTGCCGGCATCGTTGATTACCTCGGAGCCGGTCGGGAACAGCACTTCCGACTGGAAGACGAAGCGGTCGCCGACGATGCGGATGTTCTCGCGGTCGGCGAGGATTTCACGCAAGCGGCCGAAGAAATCGGAACGGTAGCGGTTCAATTCCTGCACACGCTGCGCCAGTGCGACATTCAGGCGGCGGCCGAGATCGGCGATCTTGGTGTTGGAATCGCGGTCACGGGTTTCGGAGACGTTGAGCGCATCCTCGAGCGCGCCGATCTGCTTGCGCAGTGCCGCGATCTGCTGGTTGAGGATCTCGACCTGGCTCAGTGCCTGCTGGCTGATCTGGCGCTGGCTGTCGAGTTCGCCGCCCAGCGCCGCGGCGCGCTGGTTGGCGGCGTCGCCGGCACCCGCACCTTGCGCCAGCAATTGTTCGAGCCGGCTCTTTTCCGCTTCCGCCGCCGACAGCGACGCCTGCAGATTGGCCAGCGAATCGTCCTTGTCCTGCGTTGATGAGCGCTCCAGCGCCAGAAGCTGGGTCAATTCGTTGATCTGCGAGTTGAGGCGCGTGAGTGCAGTATCCTTGCCGGAGAGTTCGCGGCCGAGCAGGAACTGCGCCAGCACGAAGACCGTGAGCAGGAACATGATCGCCAGCAGCAGCGTCGACAGCGCGTCGACGAAGCCCGGCCAGTAGTCGATGCGGCGATCGGTGCGCCGGCCCCTGGCTAGTGCCACGTCAGTGCACCCCTGGCTTCTTCAGGGCGTCGGCGATTTTTTCCAGCGTGTTGCGCATCGCCTTCTGTTCGTCCGACTGGGCCTCGACCCAGTCGCGCATGATCTGCTGTTCCGAGCGCATGTTCTTGACCAGGCCGGAAATGCCGTCGGCGAGATTGGCCATGGCGGTGGCGACGCGGGGGTTGGAGCCGCCGCCATTCTCCTGCATGCTGCGCAGCCGTTCCGACAAAACCCGGATCTCATCCGAGGATTCGGTCTTGGCCGGATCGGAGACGACGATGTCGGACGAAAGGTCCGTCACCGAGGACAACCAGTTTTCCAGTTCGGTGTAGAAGCGCGTCTGGGCGCGGCCGGCCTGCAGGTCGAGGAAGCCGAGCACCAGCGACCCGGACAGGCCGAACAGCGAGGACGAGAAGGCCGTGCCCATGCCTGCCAGCGGCGCTGAAAGCCCTTGCTTCAACGAATCGAGCACCGCGGCGGCGTCACCCGTGCCCGGGTCGAGCGATTCAATCGTCTCGCGGATCGAACCGATGGTGTTCAACAGGCCCCAGAAGGTGCCGAGCAGGCCGAGGAACACCAGCAGCCCGACGAGGTAGCGCGAGGTGTCGCGGCTTTCGTCGAGGCGCGTGGCGATGGAATCGAGCATGGTGCGCATCGAGCTGGTCGAGAAAGCCGTCGCCGCAGAGCGGCCAATCATTGCCTTCATCGGCGCCAGTAGCACCGGTTCGGTGCTCTCCGAGCCGGCGCGAAAGGAGTTGACCCAGCGCACTTCGCGAAACAGCCGGCCGACCTGGGCGAAGGCCAAAAGGATGCCGACCACTAAGACGCCCACGATCAGGCCGTTGAGGCCGGGATTGCTGCCAAAGGCGGTCGAGATCTGGCGGGTCAGGATGGCGGCGATGAAGGCGACGATGACCAGGAAGATCACCATGGTCAGCAGGAAGACCTGCGGGCTCGACAGTTTATGGGGGTCGTAGATCAGGACATCAGAGCGTCTGCCCATGCCAAAGGATTTGAGAAAAGCCATCCGTGCCCCGTTTCCGATGCCGCCCGCCGATCACGTTGACCGCGACTCTAAACGGAATTGTGACCAAATTGAATGGCGCTTGGCAATATTGCCGCGTCGATAGTCTGTGTCAGAGGCGATTGATGACCAGACAGTCGACCATGGCAGCCAGATGCAGACCGGCGCCGGTGACCACGAAACCATGCCACAGCGCATTGTGGAAGCGTAGCTCCTTCCAGGCAAAGAAGATGACGCCGCAGGAGTAGACGATGCCGCCGGCGACGATGAGGGCGATCGATGTCGTCGGCAGCGTCTGGACAAGCGGCTTGACCAGGATGATGCCGCTCCAGCCGATGGCGAGATAAAAGACGATGGCCAGCCGGTCGAAACGGCCGGGAAAAAACACCTTGACGGCAATGCCCAGCACTGCCGCGGTCCAGACCAGGACAATCATCCAGCGCGCCAGCGGCGAGCCTTCGAGCTGGGCCAGGAAAGGCGTGTAGGTCGCGGCGATCAGCAGATAGATCGCGGCATGATCGAAACGCCGCAAGACCCATTTCGCCGGCGACGACACCGGCCACAGATTGTAGGTCATCGACACCGACAGCACGGTGAGCAGCGAGACCACATAGAAGGCGGCGGCGATATATTCGCCCGGCCCGACACGAAAGGCAGCCAGCGCCAGCAGTGCCGAGCCGGCCGATACCGCCAGCACGATGCCGACCGCATGGACGATGCCGTCGGCGATCGTCTCGGCGCGCGAATAGTGCCAGCGTCCGATGAACGGGATGTCGGGGGTGGGCTTGATGTCGTTCACTGCCGGGTTTCCTGCGCCGCGCACCACAAATCTGGGCGCTCACCAAGCAGTATTTCAAGTCTTGTTTGCGGTTTTACGGCTGCGGCGCATCAGCGCGGCTTGCCTGTCAACGAGAGGGGAGGGGCTTCTTCACGGTCTTCAGCAGGGCGCGTTGAATGATCTCGTTGCCGGCGACAACCGAGCCGTTGTCGAGCATGTCCTGACCGCCATCCATGTCGGAGGCGAAGCCGCCCGCCTCGCGGATCAAAAGCAGCCCGGCGGCAATGTCCCAGGCAGACAGCCCAGTTTCCCAGAACCCGTCCATGCGACCGGCGGCGACATAGGCCAGATCGAGCGAGACGGCACCCATGCGACGGACGCCGGAGACCTCGGCCATGACGTTGCGTAGCTCGACGAGGAAATTGCCGTGGTGGCCACGGCCGAGATGCGGCACGCCGCAACCGATCACTGTGTCGACCAGCTTGGTGCGGCCGGCGACGCGCAAGCGGCGGTCGTTCATGAAGGCGCCGCCACCGCGTTCGCAGGTGTAAAGCTCGTCCATCGCCGGGTTGTAGATGACGCCGGCGACGATCTGGCCCTGGCGTTCCAGCGCGATCGAAACGGCAAAGAGCGGGATGCCGTGCAGGAAATTGGTGGTGCCGTCGAGTGGGTCGACGATCCAGCGATGCTGGCTATCGTCACCTTCGACCGCGCCGCGCTCTTCCATCAGGAAGGCATAGCCCGGCCGCGCCTTGGACAGCTCGGCAAAGACGATGTCCTCGGCCTTGCGGTCGGCCTGGCTGACATAGTCGCCGGGGCCTTTCATCGAGACCTGCAGGTTCTGCACCTCGCCGAAGTCGCGCGACAGTGAGCGGCCGGCCTTCATTGCGGCCTGGACCATGACGTTGAGGAGGGCTGAGCGTGCCATACTGGTTCTTCCTGCTGCTCTTTAAGCTCTGGCTTGATGCATGTCGGTGACCCAAAACCGGGGCCACTTTTGGGCGACCTGCATCAGTCTGCGCGGCGCACGTAGGTGATTTCGTTGGTGTCGACGATGATGCGCTCGCCGGCGCCGATGAATGGCGGCACCAGCACGCGGATGCCGTTTTCCAGGATCGCCGGCTTGTAGGACGATGCCGCCGTCTGACCCTTCACCACCGGGTCTGCCTCGGTGATAGTCAGCGTCACATAGTCGGGCAGCGATATGCCGATCGGCCTCTCTTCGTAGAGCTGGACCGTCACCATCATGCCGTCCTGCAGGAAAGCCGCACGATCGCCGACGAAGTCCTTGTTCAGTTCGAGCTGCTCGTAGCTTTGGGTGTCCATGAACACCAGCGCATCTTCCTGCGCGTAGAGGAATGAAAAATCCTTCAGGTCGAGCCGGATCTGTTCGACCGTCTCGGCCGAGCGGAAGCGCTCGTTGAGCTTAGTGCCGTTGATGAGGTTCTTCAGTTCGACCTGGTTGTAGGCGCCGCCCTTGCCGGGCTTGACGGTGTTGGTCCTGACCGCCACCCAAAGGCCGCCATCATGCTCGATGACATAGCCGGGACGGATTTCGTTGCCATTGATCTTGGCCATGATGAGGTGATCCGGGATGCTACCCACGGCCAGGCCGTTGGTATGGGATGTTCGCTGCGAAAGCGATTTCGGGCTCCCAAGACCACAAATCACCCGAAGAGGCAAGGGAGCGCCAAGTCGGGGTCGGGTTGGAGAGGCCGCTACGGCAGACGGTTCGCCTTCTGCAATGCCTGCTTGGTCTCGTCGTCGCTCAACCCTTGCAGGAAGTCGTCCATCTGCGGATCGATGAGGCCGGCGCGGCGGGCGACAATGTACCAGGCGCCAGCAAGGACGAGATCCGGATCGGTGCCGATGCCTTGCATATAGAGTTTTGCCAGGCGGTTCTGGGCGGCGATATTGCCGCCTTCCGCCGCCTGCTTCGTCCAGCCGAAGGCGGATTTCAGGTCGCGCGCACCGCCGCGGCCTTCAATCATCCAGGCGGCGAGGTCGATCTGCGCGGTGTCGTAATTCTGCCGTGCCGCCTGCGCCAGAAGGCGCCTTGCCTGCGCATCGTCGCGCGGCTTGCCGCCGACGCCATTGGCGTAGATCTGCGACATCGCATATTGCGCGTCGGCGAGGCCGGTCGCGGCGGCGCGCTCATAGTAGGAGACGGCCTTGGCTATGCCGGCGTCGCCGGGGTCCTGCTGGACCAGCATCTGCGCGAAATTGAACTGCGCCAGCCGGTTGCCGGCTTCCGCGGCGGCCTGCATCAAGGCATAGGCCGCCTTTTCGTCCTTCTTGACGTAGCGGCCGTCGAGCAGCATCAGCGCATACTGGAATTGCGATTCCGGTACGCCCTGTTCGGCGGCGAGCGCGTACCATTTCGCCGCTTCCGCCGAATTGAGCGGCACACCGAGCCCTCGCGACAGGATCTCGGCGATCAGCGTCTGCGCGGCAGGATCGCCTTTTTGCGCCCGGACCAGCGCGAGATTGTAGGCCGTCTTGTAGAGCCCGCGCTGGAAGGCACCATAGGCCGCATCGGCGGGTTTTGCGCCGAAGCGGTCGGGGTTGATGGCGTCGGCCGACGGCAGCGGCGCCGGTTCTGCCGTGGTGGCGGGCTGCGGCAGCGGTTTGTCGATCGGCTTGTCGGTGTGGATGCCGGTTTCCGGCTTGGGCTGCGGCAGCGGGATGGTCTCCGCTGCCGCTGCCTGGACCATCAGCACCGCAAGCAGAGCCTGGAAGGGAAGCGTCGCCGAGGGCACGTCAGTCCTCGAAGCGCGGCGCGGTCTCGTCGAGCAGCGCGTTGGCGGTGGCGACCGCTGTCCTGGGATCGGTGCCGTCGGCAAACACGGCGCTCGATAGCGCCACGAATTCAGCACCTGTGGCGCCCACCGCTTCGACCGAGGCGATGTCGGATCCGGCCATGACGATGCACGGGATCTGGATCATGTCGGCCCACCATCTGCCGAGCGACAGGTTGCGCGGGTGCGGCTCGGGCTTGTTGTCGTAGCCGAAGCGGCCGAAGAAGACGTAGTCGGGCCGTGTTTCGCCAAGTTCGAGCGCGTCGTCACGCGTCTTGGCGCCGCCGGCGCCGACCATCATCTTTGCCTGGAAATGCTCGATCGTCTCGGCGAGTTCGGCCTTGGAGACCTCGACATGGATGCCGTCGGCCTGGACGCGGCCGGCTATACGGGTGTCGCCGGCGATGATGACGGCCGCACCGGCCGCTTGCGCTGCCGGCACGATCTGCTCGGCGAAAGCCTGGAAGGAGGCCTCGTCCATGCCGTTTTCGGGCAGGATCAGCGAAGCGACGTCGCCGCCCTCGAATGCGGCGGCGATACGGGCCGCCGGCACGCCGGGCGGCGCAATCAGCACAATGCGACAGCGGTTGGGGGGCGTTGCGTCATTCATGATTCTTCGGGTCCCGCGTTTCGCCTATGCCGGGCGAAGATGGTTGGATTGCGGCATAGAGCAAAGTGCCCGCTTTGAACAGGCGGGCAGCCGGGATCGCGATGTTGGCCCGCCAGACGCCGGCGGATCGCTTTATTTGATCGGGTGCGGGCTCGCGACGGGTGGTTTGCCCTTCCACAGCGTCCAGCCGAGATTCATACCGGCGGCGGCGATCAGGATGGCGGAGGCGCCGACGATCTGGCTCAGGTGCAACCGATGGCCGAAGGCGATGACATCGACCAGGATGGCGACCACCGGGTAGATGAAGGACAGCGACCCCTGCAGATGCGTCGGCAGCTTCTGGATGGCGCCGTACATCAATATGTACATGAGGCCGGTGTGGACGATGCCGAGCGTCGCCAGCATGGTCCAGCTCCACGCATCGGCCGGAAGCTGGGATAGATTGGCGAAAGGCGCCAGCATGACGACGCCGACGCAGACCTGGATCAGCGCGATCAGGTGCGGCGGCGTGCCCTTGAGCTTCTTGGTGACGATGGCGGCGACGGCCCAGAAGAAAGCCGCGCCCAACGCCATGACGATGCCGGTAAGGTAATCCGTCCCGACATCACCGGCATCAGGAGCGGCCTGCACGATCAGCACCATGCCGGCGAAGGCGATGGCCAGCCAGGTCAGCTTGGTCAAGGTCAGCCGCTCGGCGAAGAAGAGCGCGCCAAAGCCGACCAGCATGAAGGGCTGCGTGTTGTAGACAGCGGTGGCGATCGAAATCGACGCGCGCGAGAATGCGCTGAACAGCAAAAGCCAGTTGACGACGATGGCGACGCCGCCGAGCGCAGCGATGCCGATGATGCGCAGCGACAGCCTGTTGCGCAGCAAGCCCAGGGCGGTGCAGATGACGAGCAGCGTCAGCGCGCCGAACGCGCAGCGCCAGAACACCACATCCATGATCGGCTGGCCGGACAGGACGACGAACCATCCGATCGTTCCCAGGATCGCCATCGCGGCGGACATTTCGACCGTGCCACGCACTGTATCGTTCACAACAAACCTCCGTACCAGTTGAGCCGGCATAATCTCATGAGGAAACGCGGCTTTCCATCTGATCAGAAAGGATGTATGGTTATATTACCTAATTATATTAGGAAATGTCTCCAAATTAGCGAGAAATGTAAAATGCTTGATGATCTCGACCGAAATCTCCTCGAAATCCTGGTTAAGGATGCGCGGACCTCGCTGAAGGAGCTGGCCGCCCAGGTCGGGCTGTCCTCGCCAAGTGTTTCGGAGCGGCTTCGACGGCTCGAGGAGCGCGGCGTCATCCGGGCGTTCACTGTCGAGATCGATCCGCTGGCGCTCGGCTATACCTTGCAGGCCATCGTGCGCATCCGGCCGCTGCCCGGCAAGCTGCATATCGTCCAGAAGCTGATCGAGGAAATCCCCGAATTCGGCGAATGCGACAAGGTGACGGGCGATGACTGTTTCGTCGCCCGGCTGTTCGTGCGCTCGATCGGTGATCTCGACGGGATTTTGGACCGCATCGCCGACAAGGCCGAGACCAGCACCGCCATCATCAAGGCGCAGCCGATCCGTCGGCGGCCGCCACCGCTCGATGCAACCGCGTCTCGCGACAGGGCAAAAGTCTTGCAGGCATCCTGAACGGATCGGTCAGGGTCCGATTTTCAGAGGGCCGATCGAAGACGGGTGGAAAGCCGGCGGCCGGTTGGTTAGGGTGCCGGCCCAAACGAATCGAGACCGTCATGGCGCAGAATATATACGACCGGGAGGATTTCTTCGCAGGCTATAGCCAGCTCTGCCGTTCGGTCGAAGGGCTGGATGGCGCCGCCGAGTGGCCGGCGCTGCGCGCGATGCTGCCCGAGGTCCGCGGCTTGAGGGTCGCCGATCTCGGCTGCGGCTTCGGCTGGTTCTGCCGCTGGGCGCGCGAGCATGGGGCCACGGAAGTCCTTGGCTTGGATCTTTCCGAAAAGATGCTTGCCCGGGCGAGGGCCGCCGGCTTGGACGCCGGCATCACCTATGCGAAGGCCGATCTCGATCAGCTTAGCCTGCCGCAAGCCAGCTTCGATCTCGTCTACAGCTCGCTCGCCTTGCACTATGTCGAGGACGTGATGCGTCTGTTCAGGACCGTGCATCAGGCGCTGGGGTCCGGCGGGCATTTCGTTTTCTCGACGGAACATCCGATTTTCATGGCGCCCACCAATCCCGGCTGGGTGATCGATGCCGAGGGCCGCAAGACATGGCCTGTCGATCGGTATCTGGTGGAGGGGCCGCGCACCACCAACTGGCTGGCCAAGGGCGTGGTGAAATATCACCGCACGATCGGCACCACGCTCAACGCTTTGATCCGGTCCGGCTTTACTATCGGCCATGTCGAGGAATTCCGCCCGACCGATGCGCAGATCGCGGCCAGACCCGAACTGGCGGAGGAACTAGAGCGGCCGATGTTCCTGCTGGTCTCGGTCCGCCGATAGGCACAGGCCGCCGTCAGCCAACGGATGGGCGGCCATGCCGATATTTGCTGTCGCTCCGCTCGGGATTCTGGGCTATTCAAGCGTCGATACGCCTTCCCTCCAGACCAGTCCCCCCCCATGTCCAGCCTGCTTCTCGATCCGTGGTTCTACGCGGCTGCCCTTCCGGCGGTCATTCTGGTCGGCCTGTCGAAGGGCGGGTTCGGCGGCGCCGTCGGTTTCGTCGGCGTGCCGCTGATGGCGCTGACCATGCCGCCGGTGCAGGCGGCCGCCATCCTGCTGCCGATCTTGTGCCTGATGGACATCGTCTCGGTGTGGACATGGTGGGGTGTCTATAACAGAAAGATGCTGGTCGACATGATGCCGGGCGCCGTCATCGGCATTGGTCTCGGCTGGCTGACGGCGGCACTGGTCACAGAAGAGGCGGTGCGGCTGATCGTCGGCGCGGTCGCCATCATTTTCGTCCTGCGCTGGCTCTATCTGCAGTTTCGCCACGGCGCCGACCACGCGGCCGCGCCCAACCGTGTTGCCGCCGCCATCTGGGGCACGGTCGCCGGCTTCACCAGCTTCGTCGCCCATGTTGGCGGCCCGCCCTTCCAGGTCTATGCCTTGCCGATCCGGCTCGATCCTAAGGTGTTGTCGGGCACGGCGGCGATCTTCTTTGCCGCCACCAATGCGCTGAAGCTGGTGCCCTATTTCGCGCTCGGCCAGTTCGACACCGCCAACCTGACGGCATCGGCAGTTCTGATGCCGCTGGCGCCGCTGTCGACCATCGCCGGGGCGTGGCTGGTGCGACGGATGCGCCCGGAAACATTCTATCCCTTCACCTACGCAACCGTCGCGGTCGTAGCGCTGAAGCTGCTTTGGGACGGCATCGCGGGCCTGATGTAGGAAGGTGAGGCGGCCGCGTAGCCGCCTTCACTGAGGGTCAGGCGGCGCTCGGCACGAGGCGGCGGTTGCCGCCAAAGGCCAGTGTGGCGCCGGCCACGACGACCAGCACCATGCCGGCGAGGATGCCGATATCATGTGCGGTCGGCTTGAGCACCATGTCGGCGACGATCACCAGCATCACCGCATAGTCGAAGCGTGCCGCGCTCATCATACGCTCACCGATGGCAAGAACAGCCGGTGTGACACCGTCCTTGGCGATCATCGCGTCCATGCGCTCGCCGGTCGGCTTGAAGATCAACATGCCGATCGAAAAGGTCGTGGCGTAGCCGGCCAGGCCGATCAGTATCCACAGATCGGAGAAGCCGACCCAGAACCAACACATGATGAGCCCGAAGATCAGCGTCAGCATCGACATCGGCGCGAAAAACCTGCCGCCCAGCTGGCCGCTGGCGCGCATCGCCTGCAGCTTGTCCTCAATGTTGCCCGCCCGTTCGGCAAGCACGCCGAGCAGGAACAGCACAAAGCCGCCACCGACCCACAGAATGGCCGAGATGACGTGGAGGAATTTGGCGATCGAATACCAGTCCATGGGTTGCTCCTGCAATATTCCGGTCAGGTTTGCGGCGGTGCGGATTGCGCCGGCCGTCAGAGGAGCGGGCGTTTAGCGCGGCGCCTGTTTCGGAACGATGTCGCGAAAGCCCGGTTCTGTTTCAGTGCAATGAAGAAGCGGCTGAGATAGTGAACGCGCTATCTGATTTCCTGCTAATATACGAATCGTCGGGAGGGGGTTGGCGCGACATCGTCCGGAAACATCGCCGATGCTAGTGCGCTAACGCCGGGAGCCCGGTGGCGACAACAGTCGTCTGACCATCAACCCATTCCCACAAACGGGAAAGGCAATCGAGGGGACATTATGCAAGGGGTAGCACGGAATTTCTTCACGCTGGCCATCATCTATGCGCTGTGCGGCATGGCGCTCGGCCTGTACATGGCGATCAGCCAGGATCACGGCCAGATGCCGACCCATGCCCACACGATGGTGGCCGGATGGCTGATGTCGGCCGTCTTCGCCTTCTTCTACCATCTGTTTCCGGCAATCGGGCAAAAGACGCTCGCCACCGTTCATTTCTGGCTTACTGCAATCAGCGGCATCGGCCTGCTGATCGGCCTCTTTTTCCTGCTTGCCGGCAATGCCGCGATCGAACCGCTGGTGGCGGCCTCTTCGATGGGCTTCTACGCTGCCCTGCTGCTGTTTGCCTTCATCGCCTTGCCTGCGGTCTGGAAGACCGCCTGAACTGGGCATGAGGCAAGATAAGGCTATGCCTGCGGTCTGACGGCCTGAGCTGAACTCCGCTTTGGTGGCCAAGTTAGGTTCGTTCTGTGCTGTTACGGCACAGGACAGGGGAGTTCGGTCAAAAAAGCATCGCGCCGTTAAGGCTTCATTAAGCTTTACAGGTGTTTACTATGTTCATCCAGTGATCTGGATTCTTACCGAGTGGTTGGAGCCACTTTGTTTGACGCCTCCCTGTTAAACTCCTGAGAGCCGCCTTATCCGCGGCTCTTTTTTTGTCCGCATTTTCGGGCATCGGCCAGCGGACAGACGTTAACCTTCTGTTAAACATGTGCTTGCCTTCACCGGTGACGAAGCGCATTTTCAAGCTTCAGTCAGATAGGGTTCCGGGTGTAACGGCAGGGAGCCGAATCAGCCGGTTGCAAGTGCAGGGGCGTATCAATGAACGAGCTCTCGAAGGGCAGTGCGAAAACCGTCAAGCTGGCGGAACGCCGGGTTTTCTCGCAATCCTTCAAGCCGCTTTACCAGGAAGGCATGGGCCTGGTCGAACACGCGGCCGAATATCTTGACGGCAAGGGCCGGGCTGAGGCGAAGAAACTGTCGAGGCTGGCGGCCACGCTCTATGCGGCCGAATCGATGCGGCTGACCACCAGGCTCATGCAGGTTGCCTCCTGGCTGCTTTTGCAGCGCGCCGCCAACTCCGGCGAGATGACCCGCGACCAGGTCGCGTCGGAAAAGTCCAAGGTGCGCCTCGATACCGCTTCTGCCCATGATGAAGCCGCCGGCTGGGCCGAACTGCCCGAGGATTTCCTCGACCTCGTCACCCGATCGCTGCGCCTGCAGGCACTGGTCCGCCGCATGGACGAGGAGATCTATGGCTCCGGCGCCGTGGTCGACATGCAACCGATGGCTCGCCGCTCCAATCCGGTTTCCGACCAGATCAGCCTGCTCAACACGGCTTTCGCCCGCGGGTAACCTCGGCTACCTCTTCGTTTCCGGTTTGTTCACATTTCGCTGGCATCGCTGCGTGCCAGAGGTAAAGTTGGCAAATGGCGGAAGCGATTCGCATCATCGGTATTGATCCGGGGCTCAGGCGCACCGGTTGGGGCATCGTCGAGAGCCTTGGCAATTCGCTGCGCTTCATTGCTTCGGGCACCGTGAAGTCCGACGACAAGGCGGCACTGGCGACGCGGCTGTGCCAATTGCATGACGGGCTGGCCGAGATCCTGCACACCGCCATGCCGCACGAGGCGGCCGTCGAACAGACCTTCGTCAACAAGGACGCCGTGGCGACGCTGAAGCTTGGCCAGGCGCGCGGCATCGCCATGCTGGTGCCGGCGCGTGCGGGTCTGGTCGTCGCCGAATATGCGCCCAACGCCGTCAAGAAGGCAGTGATCGGCGTCGGTCATGGCGACAAGAAGCAAATCCATATGATGGTGAAGGTGCTGTTGCCGAAAGCCATTTTCGATACCGAACATGCCGCAGATGCGCTGGCGATTGCCATCTGCCACGCGCATCACCGGCAGAGCGTGGCCTATAGGATGGCGCTGGCCGGTTAGCGATGTTCTTGATCTCTCCTGAAACGCATCCATGAGGGCCTATCGTCCATGAAAGATCAGGCATGATCGGCAAGCTCAAGGGCACGCTGGACGAGGTCGACGAAGATCATTGCCTGGTCGACATCCATGGCGTCGGCTATGTCGCCTATTGCTCGGCGCGCACGCTGGCCGCGCTGCCTTCGCCCGGCGAAGCTGTGGTGCTGTTCATCGAGACCTATGTGCGCGAGGACATGCTGCGGCTTTACGGGTTCAAGTCGCAGCTCGAGCGCGAATGGTTCCGGCTCTTGATGAACAATGTGCCGGGCGTCGGCGCCAAGGTGGCGTTGGCCATCCTGTCGACGCTGGCGCCGGCCGACCTCGCTAATGCCATTGCGCTGCGCGACATCGCTGTGGTTTCGCGCGCGCCCGGCGTCGGCAAGAAGGTGGCCGAGCGCATCGTCACCGAGTTGAAGAACAAGGCGCCGGCCTATGCCGGGACCGCTTCGGGGACCATCGGCCTGAAGCAGGAGCTCGGCGACGGCGTGGCATCCGCGCCGATTACCGACGCGGTCTCGGCGCTGGTCAATCTCGGCTATTCGCGCGATACCGCGGCCAATGCGGTGTCGGCGGCGCTGAAGGCGGCGGGTGAGGATGCGGACGCGCCGAAGCTGATCCGTTTTGGGCTGAAAGAACTGGCGCGATGAGTCGTCGCTTGTTCAGCACTCAACCCTGTGCAAGGAAAGCGGCATGAGCCTGTCGCCCCGCCTGATTGCGCCCGAAAAACACGGCGAGGATGCCGAGCAGACCTTGCGGCCGCAGACGCTTGACGATTTCGTCGGCCAGGCGGCGGTGCGGGCCAATCTCAAAGTGTTCATCGAGGCCGCCAAAGGCCGCAACGAGGCGCTCGACCACGTGCTGTTCGTCGGGCCGCCGGGCCTCGGCAAGACGACGCTGGCGCAGATCATGGCGCGCGAACTCGGCGTCAATTTCCGCTCGACCTCCGGCCCGGTCATCGCCAAGGCCGGCGACCTCGCGGCGCTGCTGACCAATCTCGAAGAAGGCGACGTCTTGTTCATCGATGAGATCCACCGGCTGAGCCCGGCGGTGGAGGAAATCCTCTATCCGGCGATGGAGGATTTCCAGCTCGACCTGATTATCGGCGAGGGGCCGGCGGCGCGCTCGGTCAAGATCGACCTCGCCCGCTTCACCCTGGTCGCCGCCACCACGCGGCTCGGCCTGCTGACCAATCCGCTGCGCGACCGTTTCGGCATTCCGGTGCGGCTCAATTTCTACACGGTCGAGGAGCTGGAGCAGATCGTGCGGCGCGGCTCGCGCATCCTGCAGATGCCGCTCGGTGACGACGGTGCGCTGGAGATCGCGCGGCGCGCGCGCGGCACGCCACGCATCGCCGGAAGGCTCTTACGCCGCGTGCGCGATTTCGCTTCGGTCGCCGGCGACGGCCATGTCAACCGCAAGATCGCCGACGAGGCGTTGACCCGGCTGGAGGTCGATGCGCTCGGCCTCGACGCGCTCGACCGCCGCTACCTGTCGATGATCGCGCGTAATTTCGGCGGCGGGCCAGTTGGCATCGAGACGATCGCCGCCGGCCTGTCCGAACCGCGCGACGCCATCGAGGACATCATCGAGCCCTATCTCATCCAGCAAGGTTTCATCCAGCGCACGCCGCGCGGCCGGATGCTGACGGCCAATGCCTGGCGCCATCTCGGCCTCGACGCGCCGAAGGATCTGGCGCAGCAGCAGATCAACCTGTTCCAGGAAGAGTAGCGGCCCCGGCGATCAGGCGCAGGTTCCAGGCGGATAAAAGGATCCGTGAACAGCCTGCGCAAAAAATCCTCTGCTTCGCCGGTTTGCCGGCGCATTCGTCGGCTTTGGTGACGGTGCCATCTCCGGAGCAATCTCGCTCCGATCGTTTGCCGGAGCCATGCAATGATCACCAGACGCGGGTTCTTGCGCCTCGTCGGCGGCTCGTTCCTGTCGGTCGCCGCGCTCAGCGCCTATGCGGCCGGCATCGAGCCGATGCTGCTGACGCATGTGAAGCGTTATGCGCTGACGCCGCCGCATTGGCCGGCGGGCTTGAAGCTGCGCGTCGTTGCGCTTGCCGATATCCATGCCTGCCGGCCCTGGATGACGCCGGAGCGGATCGCTTCGCTTGTCGAAGACGCCAATGCATTGCAGCCGGACCTGATCGTGCTGCTTGGCGACTATATTGCCGGCATGCCGCTGGTGACCGGTCCGGTGACGCCAACGCAATCGGCATCGGCACTGTCGGGTCTCAAGGCACCGCTCGGCGTGCTGTCGATCCTTGGCAACCACGACTGGTGGAGCGATGGCTTTGCGCAGCGTGCCGGGGCCGGCCCGACCATAGCGCGCAAGGCCTTGGAGAAAGTCGGCATTCCAGTTCTGGAGAACGATGTCGTGCGCCTGGAAAAGGACGGGCATGGTGTCTGGATTGCCGGGCTCGCCGACTAACTCGCACTGCTGCCGACCTGTGATCGCGCCGGCTTCACGGGGCTGGACGATCTCGACGGCACACTGGCCAAGGTCAGCGACACTTCGCCCATCATCCTGCTTGCGCACGAGCCCGATATTTTTCCGAAGGTGCCGCGGCGAGTCTCGCTGACCCTGTCCGGCCACACCCATGGCGGACAAATTCGGCTGTTCGGCTATTCGCCCGTCGTGCCGTCGCGTTTCGGCAATCGCTATGCCTACGGCCATGTGGTCGAGAACGACCGCAATTTGATCGTTTCGGGCGGGCTCGGCTTCAGCATATTGCCGGTGCGTTTTGGAATGCGCCCTGAAATCCTGTCGATCGACCTTGGCTGAACGGTCAATGCAGCCCGCGGATCGCGTCCATGACGTTCGGCTCGGCCTTGTCGCCGTCGAAGGCGTCGACGATGCCGAAGGCGCCGCCATAGCTCCACACCGACCATGAGAAGCCATGCGCTTCGGCGCGCGCGATCATGTCCCTGACATAGGCGGCCCGGTACTCGGCCGGCATCACATAGGCGTTGCCATATTCCTGGCGGACCATGCCGAATTCGCCCAGCGTGATGTTTTCCGGCTTGATGGCGTTGGCCTTCGCCCACGCCTCGACTTTTTTGAACGGCGCATCCATCAAGCCGAGCAGCTTGTCGGGGCTGTCCATGCTGGCGACCTGTTCATCGAGATAGGCAAGCAGGCCGCTCTGCCGCGTCCACGGCGCCTCGGCCTTGATCCTGGCGCGGATGGTGTCGAGCGTCACGTCGAGCTGCGCCCGCGGCACCGCGGTCAGCGGATAGGGAAGGCCGGTCACATAAGGGATGAAGTCGCCGGCCCAGGTCGCGCCCTGATGGGTCAGCAGGAACGGATCGTAGGAGTGGAAGGTCCAGATGACATTGTCGTCCGGGATCGTCTTTGGGTCGATCTTCTCAAGCGACGAGGCGGCGGAATAGCACGCGCCGGTCAGCACCAGGGTCAGTTTTGTCGCCGAGGATCGCGCCGCGGCGAACAGTTTGCGCTGGCGGTCCGGCCACAGGTTGGTGCCGGCGCTGTCGCAATCGACGATCGGTTCGTTCATCGGCTCGAAAGCGACCTGGGCGGCATCTACGCTCGCCAGCGTGCGGGCCATCCTGCGCACCGTCTCGATATAGGCGTCGAAGGTTTGCCGGTCGGCCATCACCTCGGCCATGCCGATCTTGCGGCTGCCGCCGGCCGGGATCAGGTGCATGTCGACGACCACCTTCAGCCCGGCGCGGTTGATCATGCGCACCGAGTCCAGCACGCTGGCATAGAGGCTGTCGCGCAACGCCAAGGTCTGGCCGGACAGGAAAGGCGACGGGTCGACAGGCATGCGCAGGAAATCGAAGCCCGCGTCCTTCAGTGCCTTGAGGTCGTCTTCCCCAAGAAATTTGCGCCATTCAGGATAGGGCAGGATCGCCTTGGCGTCGCCCCATTGGTCTTCGCCCGGCCACGTCGTCCACTGGTCGAGATTGAGGCCGCGCTTCATCGAGAAGGTTGCCGCCTGGCTGGGCCACGCCAACTCCGCGAGCACAAGCAGCGCTGCCATCAAGGTCTTGATCATCGCCGTCAACAGTGCCATCCGATGCTATGCCACGCAGGAAACAGGTGCCTCGTCGGGGCTGAAAAAGGAAGCGCAATGGGCGATCATGGTGAATCGGCGACGCTGCTGGCCGGTATTTCCGGTGCGCTGACGGCATTCGGCCACCGGCTGATGGCGCGGGTCTATTACGCCGACACCGATTTCTCCGGTGTCGTCTACCATGCACGCTATCTCGAATTCTTCGAACGCGGCCGCTCCGACTATCTCAGGTTGACCGGCGTGCACCACACCGAACTTGCCGACGGCAAGCATGGCGAAAGAATAGTCTGGGTGGTGCGGCGCATGGAGATCGACTTTCGCGGCCCGGCCCGCATCGACGACATCCTGACGGTCGACACCCGCACCGAGGACATTTCCGGTGCGCGCATCTTCATGGCACAGCAGCTCAAGCGCGGCGACGAGGTGCTGGTCGAGGCAAAGGTCGAGGCGGCGATCATCGGCGAGAATGGCCGGCCAAGGCGTTTTCCCAGGGAATGGGTCGCAGCGTTCATGCCCAAGGCCTTACCCGCGGCCGAATAGCCCCATTGTGATCAACTGGGACTGCTTGTGCCTTGCCACTGGGCGTGGCAATGCGCCGCGCCTTACATACTAACCCATCCTTAACCATAACGGTTCATGAAGAGATTGGTGAAGATTGGCGTTATCAAGCGCCTTCCTTTCACCAATATTTGCCCCGAAAAGGCCGAGAACGGCACAGTTTGGGGTTGTTCCGGTAGCTTCGTGCGAACCGACCACAAGGGATGCCAGGGGCCAGCCGCCAGCTCGCCCGGAAAATCTTAAGGACGTAACGATGGAAAATATCGCACTCGCCGATCCGGGCGCGCAATTGTCGGTTTGGGCGTTGTTCATTTCGGCCAGCTGGGTGGTCAAGCTGGTCATGATCGGCTTGCTCTGCGCTTCGGTCTGGACCTGGGCGATCATCGTCGACAAGCTGGTTTCTTATGCCCGCATGCGGCTGTCGCTCAACCGTTTCGAGCAGGTGTTCTGGTCGGGGCAGTCGCTGGAGGAACTCTACCGCACGCTCGCCGACCGCAAGACCACCGGCATGGGCGCCATTTTCGTGGCTGCGATGCGCGAGTGGAAGAAGAGCTTCGAGAAGGGCGCCAAGTCGCCGCTCGGCCTGCAGACCCGCATCGACAAGGCGATGGACCTGGCGCTGACGCGCGAAATGGAAAAGCTTGAGGGCCGCCTCGGCTTCCTCGCCACCACCGGTTCGGCCGCACCCTTCATCGGCCTGTTCGGCACCGTCATCGGCATCATGACCTCGTTCCAGGCGATCGCCGGCTCCAAGAACACCAGTCTCGCGGTGGTTGCGCCCGGCATTGCCGAAGCGCTGCTGGCGACGGCCATCGGCCTGCTCGCCGCCATTCCCGCCGTCATTGCCTACAACAAGCTGTCGTCCGACGCGAGCAAGATAGCCGTGCGCATGGAAGGGTTCTCCGACGAGTTCTCCGCCATACTCTCGCGCCAAATCGATGAAAAAGTGGCCCCCAAGGCCTGAGGAGTAGCAGATGGGTATGTCCATGGGCATGGGAGGACGCGGCGGGCGCGGCCACAGGCGGCGCGGCCGCCACCATGCACTGATGTCCGAGATAAATGTCACGCCGATGGTCGACGTGATGCTGGTGCTGCTGATCATCTTCATGGTCGCCGCACCGATGCTGACGGTCGGCGTGCCGATCGACCTGCCGGACACGCAGGCCAAGGCGATGAATGCCGACACGCAGCCGATCACCGTCTCGATCGACGCCGCCGGCCAGATCTTTCTCCAGGAAACCGAAATTCCGATCGAGGAGCTGGTGGCCAAGCTGCAGGCAATCTCGAAGACCGGCTATGAAGAACGCATCTTCATCCGTGGCGACAAGTCCACCGACTATGGCACGGCGATGAAGGTGATGGCCCGCATTTCGGCTGCCGGCTACAAGAATATCGGCCTCGTTTCGTTGCAGGAACAGGATCAGTAGACAAGAAAATGAAGACCGGCCTCACCACATCGGTGATCTTGCATGCGGCGGCGCTGACCTTCGGCCTGTTCACGCTGACGGCGCCGGCCGCGCTTCCGTCCTCCGACGTCGAGTCGGTCGCGGTCGATATCGTGCCGATGGAAGCCATTGCGCAGACGTTGCAGGGCGACAAGAAGGCCGTGATGCATGAAAAGCCGGCACCTGTGCCGACGCAGCGCCCGGACGTCGTTCCCGATGCGCAGAAGGTTGGCGAGAACAGCGTCGATACCGACAAGCCGATAACGCCGGAGGCCAAGCCGAAGCCCGTCGACATGACCTCGGCTCCGCCGCCCGCGCCGACCCCGATCGAGAAGCCGAAGCCCGAGGACGTGCCGAAGCCGCAGGAGAAGCCGAAGCCCACGCCGGCAACGGAAGTGGCGCCGGCACCGACGCCCAAGGAAGAGGTCAAGCCCGAGCCGGTCAAGCAAGTCGATCCCAAGCCGACACCGGCCAAACCGGCCCCGACCCCGCCGCCGCAGGACAAGACCGCTGCGATCGATCCGACGCCCGAGGTCAAGCCGGATGCCGTCGCTGAAGCCATAGCGCAGGAGCCGCCCGCCGAAGCGACGCAGCTGCCGGATTCCGCGCCCGCGCCGGAAGCACGGCCAAAGCCGCAGCCGGCACAGGCCGAAAGCGCCAAGGCGCCGGACCGCAAGGATGCCGACAAGCCGGTCAAGGAAGCCTCGTCGAAGCCGAAGTCCGACGACAAGCAATTCAACGCCGACGAGATTTCCGCTCTCCTCGACAAGCAGAAACCATCCGGCGGCGGCGCCAAGCGCTCGACCCAGCAGGCGTCGCTTGGCGGCGACAAGGACCAGGGCCAGAAACTTTCCAGGTCGGAAATGGGCGCCCTGGAAAGCCAGCTCGGCGGCTGCTGGACCCTTCCCGCAGGCCTTGAAGGTTCTGAGAATTTTGTCGTCGTGGTGCGGTTCAATCTGGATGCCTCCGGCAAGCTGGATGGGCGCCCGGCGGTCGAAAAGTCGAGTGGAAGCCGTCAGTTCGACGAAAGTGCCGTTCGCGCGGTGCAAAAATGCGATGTCACCGGCCTGCAGGTTCCCGCGGGCAAGCAGGACATCTGGGCCGACGTCCGCGTCACCTTCGATCCTAGGGAAATGCTCGGCCTCTAAGGCCCGAGTATCCGAAAATCAGTACGAGAAGCGAGAAGACATGAAATCAATCCTCAAGCCGCTCCTGATGGTCGCAGCAATGGCGATGGGCATGACCGCTGCGGGCACGTTGCCGGCGCTGGCGCTCGTCGAGCTCAACGTCAACAAGGGCAATGTCGAGCCGCTGCCAATCGCCATCACCGATTTCCAGGGCGGCGACGCGCTTGGCGCGCAGATATCGCAGATCGTCACCGCCGACCTGAAGCGTTCGGGGCTGTTTGCGCCAATCGACAAGAGCGCTTTTATCGAGAAGATCACCAACCCGGATGCAGCCCCGCGCTTCGACGACTGGAAGGTCATCAACGCGCAGGCGCTGGTCACCGGCAGCGTCAGCAAGGAAGCCGACGGCCGTATTCGCGCCCAATACCGGTTGTGGGACACCTTTGCCGGCCAGCAGATGTCCGGCGAGCAGTTCTTTGCCAACGACGCCAATCAGCGGCGTGTCGCCCACATCATCGCCGACGCCATCTATGAGCGGCTGACCGGCGAAAAAGGCTATTTCGACACCCGCGTCGTCTTCATCGACGAGTCCGGCGCCAAGAACGCGCGTAAGAAACGCCTCGCCATCATGGACCAGGACGGCGCCAACATCCGCTATCTCTCGGATGGCAAATCGATCGTGCTGACGCCGCGTTTCTCGCCGAACCGGCAGGAAATCACCTACATGTCCTATGAAAGCGGTCAGCCGCGGGTCTATCTCTTGCAGATCGAGACCGGCCAGCGCGAACTGGTCGGCAATTTCCCCGGCATGACCTTTGCGCCGCGCTTCTCGCCCGATGGCCAGAAGGTGATCATGAGCCTGCTGCGCGACGACGGCAATTCCAACATCTTCGCCATGGATCTGCGCAGCCGTTCGACGACGCGGCTGACCAATTCGACCGCCATCGACACCTCGCCCTCCTATTCGCCCGACGGCAGCCAGGTGGTGTTCACTTCCGATCGCGGCGGCCGCGCGCAGATCTACGTGATGGGCGCCGATGGCTCGGGCCAGAACCGCATCTCGTTCGGCGACGGTGTCTATTCGACGCCGGTGTGGTCGCCGCGCGGCGATCTCATAGCCTTCACCAAGCAGACCGGCGGCGAATTCCAGATCGGCGTCATGAAGACTGACGGCTCCGGCGAGCGCATCCTGTCCTCCGGCTTCCAGCAGGAGGGACCGACCTGGGCGCCGAACGGCCGCGTGCTGATGTTCTTCCGCGATTCCGCCGGTGGGCCCAAGCTGGTTTCGGTCGATCTTACCGGACGCAACGAGCAATCGATCCCGACGACGAATTTCGCTTCGGACCCAGCTTGGTCGCCGCTGCTCGAGTAAGAGGCGAATTGGAGAAATGACGAATTGAAGAATTGAAGAATTGAAGAGATGGAGAAACCGGCGAATTATATCAAGCGTGCGAAGGATCTAGAAGTTTATAAGCGCGCCTATGCGATTTCTCTTGACGTCCATAAAGCTACGCTCGCTTTCCCGAAGATTGAGCAATACGCATTGGCCGATCAGTTGCGTCGTTCCAGCAAGGGAATCTGCGCCAATCTGGCTGAGGGATTTGCCAAGCAGACACATTCCAGACCGGAATTCGCACGGTTCATTTCGATGGCGATGGGGTCATGCAGCGAAGCGGAGACGTGAATATCCTACGCGTTCGATCTGGAATACATCAGCCGAGCGCAATGCGACGAGTGGCTGCAAGCATATGCGCATGTCCACGGCATGCTGATCAATCTGAGAGAAAAGCTGAAGTGAACTGTCCCGTCGGGTTCGACATTTCTTCAATTCCTCAGCTCTTCAATTCCCCTTTTTCCATCACCTCGTCGCGTTTTTGCCGCATTTCCGCCTAGGGTCCGCGCCAACTGTGGCTTCAGGCCAAACGGCTGCGGACGGGCAGCCTAAACCAAATTTTAACCGTGTTTCTTGAATGCCGGTTAACCCAAACGTGGTTACTGGGTGATCAACGAAATCACTCGAATACAATCACTCGAAATACGAAGGAGAGGCGGCATGGGCCGTATTGCAGCACTTACCAGAAACCCGGTCATGATCGCGCTGGTGGCGATGCTCGCCATCGCCGGTTGCGCCTCGAAGAAGACGCCGAACAACGCGGCCGATCTTGGCCTCAACGGCGCCGGTGCTGCAACACCCGGCTCGGCGCAGGATTTCACCGTCAACATCGGCGACCGTATCTTCTTCGATACGGACTCGACCTCGATCCGCGCCGACGCTCAGACGACGCTGGCTCGTCAGGCGCAGTGGCTGAACCAGTACAAGCAGTATGCCATCGTCGTCGAAGGCCATGCCGACGAACGCGGCACGCGCGAGTACAATCTGGCGCTCGGCGCCCGCCGCGCTGCAGCCACCCGCGACTTCCTCGTCGCCAAGGGTGTCTCGGCCAGCCGTCTCAAGACCATTTCCTATGGCAAGGAGCGTCCGGTCGCGGTGTGCGACGACATCTCCTGCTGGTCGCAGAACCGCCGTGCGGTCACCACGCTCAGCGGCGCCGGTTCCTGAGGCATCAGCCGACCGGCGCGTCAAAAGAACGCGCGGCGGTCTAGCGGTAAAAATGCAACATACTGTGCGAAAGGCGGCCTTTTGGCCGCCTTTTTCATATCCAGCCACCCGAAACAAAATTTGGCCGAAGTCTCGGCTCCTGCTATGAGCCGAGGGCGCTTGGCTGGTCCCATTCTGATTGGAAGGCGCGAACAAGCTAACGAAATCACTGCGAGAGGCACATGCATTTGAGATCGGTTCTGAGCGGCACGCTTGCGCTGCTGCTCCTATCAGGCGTCACCGCCCTGGCTAGCGGCCCAGGGGCAAATGGCTCAGGGCAATCCAGCGAAAGCGGCTTTTCCTTCCATCTGCCCAGCATCGAATTGCCCGGCATTTTCGGTCAAAAGAAAAAACCGGATCAGGTCCAGATGGTGCAGTCCGATCCTGCTGCCGTCACCAGCCTGGAAGAGCAGCTGCGGCAGATGAACGGCAAGATCGAGGAACTCAATTTCCAGGTCCTGCAGATGCAGGAGCAGATCCGCAAGCAGCAGGAAGACAACGAATTCCGCTTCCAGCAGCTTGAAGGCGGCGGCACGCAAGGCGGACAGCCGCCGGCACAGAAGAAATCGGACGCAACCACCGGCACCGATAACGACGTAGCGGCGGCCCCGGCAACGCAGGCGCCGGCCGATGCCGGCGCCTCGCCCGGCAACGACCAATCAGCAGGCGGCAAGACGGTCCAGGACGTCATCGTCGAATCCCCCGATGGCGACCCCGGCAAGGTAATTCCCGGTACGGGAGCGCCCGAAAAGACTTTCGGAACCATCACCGTCGACAAGAACGGCAATGTCGTCGATGCCGGCGGCAACACCCAGTCGACCGCGCCGGCGCAGGAAACCGCGCCTGCCACCGGCGCGCCGCCCAAGACCGGCAAATCCGATACGGTGATCGCCGCGTTGCCCGCCACCAACGACCCGGAGGAGCTCTACCGCAACTCCTACCAGTTCATCCTCTCGGGCGATTACGGAACCGCCGAACAGGGTTTTCGCGACCACATCTCCCGCTTCCCCAAGGATGCGAAGGCGGCGGACGCACATTACTGGCTGGGCGAGTCACTGCTCGGCCAGCAGAAATACCGCGACGCCGCCGAGACCTTCCTTGCCGCCAGCAAGGACTACCCCAAGGCCAAGAAGGCTCCCGACATGCTGCTGAAGCTCGGCGTGTCCCTGGTCGGGCTCAAGCAGCATGACGTTGCCTGCGCCACCTTCAGCGAGGTCGGCAAGCGCTACCCTGATATTTCCAGTGCACTCAAGGAACGCGTCAAGCAGGAGAAGGCCCTGGCTGCGTGCTGACCCTTCCGATGCATGTCGTTGTCCCGGGGCCACTTTTGGGCGACACGCATTGATGCTCGACATCGAGCCTGATTTTTCGACCGGAATTTTTTCGCATATCGATTTTGCCAGCGGCGCTGTTGTGGCCGTGTCCGGCGGCAGCGACTCGACCGCCCTGCTCCTTCTTCTCAAACACCATCTCGACCGCACGGCGCCGGCAACCAAGCTGCTGGCGGTGACGATCGACCACGGTTTGCGGCCCGGTTCGGCAGCGGAAGCGCAAGCGGTGGCCAAGCTGTGCGCCACGTATGGAATTCCACACCGCATCCTGACATGGTCGGGCCCCAAGCCCTTGACTGGTCTGCCCGCCGCGGCGCGCGAAGCGCGCTACCGGCTGCTGGCTGAGGCTGCACAAGCGGAAAGCATCCGTCTGATCCTGACTGGCCATACCGCCGACGACCAGGCGGAGACGGTGCTGATGCGGCATGCGCGGAATGAGGGCCCAAGCGATGCCGGCATGACAGGCCGCGGGCTCGCCGGCATGGCGCCGGCCACTCTGTATGGCTGGCGCGAGTGGATCGTTCGCCCGCTTCTGGGGACGCGACGCTCGGCACTTCGCGATTTCTTGCGGGGTGAACATGTCGGCTGGGCCGACGATCCGACCAATATCGACGAGGCCTTCGAGCGGCCGCGTGTGCGCGCCGCACTTGCTGGCGAGAGTTTCGAGCATATGGAGGACACGTTAATGCTCGCCAGCCAGGCCGCCGTCGAGCGCATGCAGCTTGGCGCCAGCGCTGCCGATTTGATCCATCGCTTCGTGACTCAGCCGGCCGCCGGCCTCATTCGTCTTGATCCGGGTTTTCTGAGCGCCAGTGACGAGCGGGCGGCCGTCTACGCACTGCGTATCCTGCTGGCCACGACCGGCGGGATTGCCTTCCTGCCGGATCAGGCCCGCGGCGAGGCGCTGTTTGGCCGGCTGAAGGCCGGATTTCTTTGCGCCACATTGTCGCGGACGGTTGTCGATTCCCGGCGCGCCGGCATTTTCCTGCGCCGTGAGGCGCGCGGCCTGCCCGCCGCCGCCACCGGCAGCACCCTCTGGGACGGTCGCCGGCACATCACATTGAACGACAGCAGCGGAGCATTGTTGATTGCCCCGTTCGGCACGGCAGCGGCGAAGCGGCTGGCGATGAGCGAAGGAAAAGCCCCGCCGAGCCTGATGCGCGCCGCGCTCGCCGCCGAGCCGGCGTTGTGGCAGGCCGGTGAATGCCTTGGTTTGCCTAGACATGGACGGGTGTCCGCGATGGTTGACGTGCGGCCGGTCGTTGCGCCCTTTGCCCGCTTCCTGCCGTCCTTCGATCTGGCACCGGCGCGGGCCGTCGCCGGGCTGATTGGTGCGGCCCCGGTCCCGCCCTTGCCTTTCAGCGGCCACAGTGCCGGTTGATGATAGGGCGAAAGCTTAACCCAGACATGCTGTTATGCTTGGCAAGGGGAGGCGCCCTCCCTATGTTAGGCCCAAGTTTCCTCTCATGACGTGTGTCCGCCCCGCGGACGCCAACGGGACAATTGATGAATCCGAACTATCGCAACCTCGCGCTCTGGGCGATCATAGCGGTCCTGCTTATCGCCCTGTTCAATCTGTTCCAGACGCCGCAGACGCGAGGGGCTTCCAGCGATGTGCCTTATTCGCAGTTCCTGCAGGACGTCGCGGCGGGCCGGGTCAAGACGGTGACCATTGCGGGCGCCCGCATCACCGGCACCTACACCGACAATGCCAGCGGCTTCCAGACCTATTCGCCAGGCGATCCGTCGCTGGTTACGCGGCTGCAGGACAAGAACGTCACCATCAACGCGCGGCCTGAGACCGATGGTTCCAATTCGCTGTTCGGCTATCTGATCTCATGGCTGCCGATGATCCTTATCCTCGGCGTCTGGATATTCTTCATGCGCCAGATGCAGTCCGGGTCCGGGCGCGCCATGGGCTTCGGCAAGTCGAAGGCCAAGCTGCTCACCGAGGCGCATGGCCGGGTCACCTTCCAGGATGTCGCCGGCGTCGACGAAGCCAAGGAAGATCTGGAAGAGATCGTCGAGTTCCTGCGCGATCCGCAGAAGTTCCAGCGGCTCGGCGGCAAGATTCCGCGCGGCGTGCTGCTTGTCGGTCCTCCGGGAACCGGCAAGACGCTGCTCGCCCGTTCGGTCGCCGGCGAAGCCAATGTGCCGTTCTTCACCATTTCCGGTTCGGACTTCGTCGAGATGTTCGTCGGTGTCGGCGCAAGCCGCGTCCGCGATATGTTCGACCAGGCCAAGAAGAACGCGCCCTGCATCATCTTCATCGACGAAATCGACGCCGTCGGCCGTCATCGCGGCGCCGGTCTCGGCGGCGGCAATGACGAACGCGAGCAGACGCTGAACCAGTTGCTGGTCGAGATGGATGGTTTTGAATCCAACGAAAGCATCATCCTAATCGCCGCCACCAACCGGCCCGACGTGCTCGATCCGGCGCTGCTCAGGCCGGGCCGTTTCGACCGCCAAGTGGTGGTGCCGAACCCCGACATCGTCGGCCGCGAGAAGATCCTCAAGGTGCATGTGCGCAACGTGCCGCTGGCGCCCAATGTCGACCTCAAGGTCGTCGCTCGCGGCACGCCGGGCTTCTCCGGTGCGGATCTGATGAACCTGGTCAACGAGTCTGCGCTGATGGCGGCCCGGCGCAACAAGCGTCTCGTCACCATGGCCGAGTTCGAGGACGCCAAGGACAAGATCATGATGGGCGCCGAGCGCCGCTCGTCGGCCATGACACAGGCCGAGAAGGAGCTGACCGCCTATCACGAGGCCGGCCACGCCATCCTGGCGCTCAACGTGCCGTCGGCCGACCCGCTGCACAAGGCTACCATCATCCCGCGTGGCCGGGCTCTCGGCATGGTCATGCAGTTGCCGGAGGGCGACCGCTACTCGATGAGCTACAAATACATGATCTCGCGCCTTGCGATCATGATGGGCGGCCGTGTCGCCGAGGAGTTCAAGTTCGGTAAGGAAAACATCACCTCGGGCGCCTCCTCCGACATCGAGCAGGCGACCAAGCTGGCGCGCGCCATGGTCACGCGCTGGGGCTTTTCCGACAAGCTCGGCCACGTCGCCTATGGCGACAACCAGGAGGAAGTGTTCCTCGGCCATTCGGTGGCGCGCACGCAGAACGTCTCGGAAGAAACCGCGCAGATCATCGACGCCGAAGTGCGCCGCCTGATCGACGAGGCCTATTCGACGGCGAAGTCCATCCTGACCAAGAAGAAGAAGGAATGGATCGCGCTGGCGCAAGGGCTGCTCGAGTATGAGACGCTGTCCGGCGAGGAGATCAAGCAATTGATCGCTGGGCAGAAGCCTTCACGGGATCTCGGCGACGACACGCCGCCAAGCCGTGGCTCGGCCGTGCCGAAGTCCGGCCGTCGCAAGAAAGGCCCCGAGCCCGAAGGCGGCATGGAACCGCAGCCATCAAGCTAGGCTCGGCCAGTGACTGATTTTTCGAAACGCCGCGGCATTGTCCGCGGCGTTTTTCGTTTGGGCGCTGGAGAGGAGCTGTCCGCGACCTTGCATGCTCGACATTGACGATTGGCGAAGCCGGCGTGCCGGCCAATCGCCACCCATGTGGGGAGATTGGCAGCTTTGCCGACGGCGCTTCCCTGCAAACAGCCAGTCCTGAACGTCGTCCACAAAAAGGCCCGCGAACCTTGCGGCTCGCGGGCTTTTTCTTGTTCAGATGTCGTTGTCGCTCAGCTCTTCAGCTTGGTGTTGCACAAGCTATAGAAGCCGCCGCCCTTCTGGATCCACTTGAGGCCACCAAGCGCGTTGGCGTCCTTGAGGGCATAGTACTGGTCGAGGCAGGTATGCATGCGGCCCTTGCCGGGGGTCTCGCTGGAATATTTCGGCGAGATCGCAGACGGGAACGTGACGCCCTTGGGCGCAACCGTCGTCGGCTTCGCCGGCTCCTTGGTGTAGCTCGCCTCATCGGCGGCCGGCACGGTGTCGTCATCCGACGCGCCGGCACCGCATTCGGTCTTGCGGAAGTCGTTCCACTTCATGCCTTTCAGCGTGTTGGCCGTCTTGGCAGCTTGGTACTTGGTGCTGCATTCGGCCATGCTCAGACCTTTGCCGCCACTGTCGGCGGGAGCCGCGGCAGCCTTGGTGGTTGCCGGCTTGGCGGCGGCAGCTGAGGATGCACCGGCGGCGCATTCGGACTTGCGGAAGTCGTTCCACTTCATGCCGTTCAGCGTACCGGCAGCCTTCGCCGCCTGGTACTTGGTGCTGCATTCCTTCGCCGTCAGGCCCTTGGCCGTGCTGTCGTCGGCCGCAGCGGCTGCCTTGGCCGGCTTCGTATCGGTAGCCTTCTTGGTGTCGGCTGCTTTCTTAGTGTCGGCAGGCTTGGTGTCGGTCGTCGCCGCGGCGTCGGTGCCGCACTGGGCCTTGCGGAACTGGTTCCAGGTCGCCCCGGCGAGTGTCCCCGCATCCTTGGCGGCGTTGTACTTCGTGCTGCACTCGGCCATCGTCAGCGCGTTGGCTGGCGCAGCCAGGAACAAGGTCGCGACGGCGAGGCCGGTCAAAGTGGCAAGTCGGTGGATGAGCATAGCGTTTCTCCGTTGCAGCAGCCCATGATACGTCCCTGCGAATCATTAACGCTCAACGGTCGGTTGCGCCAGATGCTAAGTGGCGTATATATCGCCGAAAGTCGGCTTCCCCCGATAAGGTGATGAAATCGTTGCCAGTTGCCGGCCTCAGAGCAAGATTTTCCAGGTGCATCTGCGCTGAAAGGCTCGCATGACTGGTATATTGCAGCATGGCAGTCTCAGGCTGTTGGGTTGCAGTCATGTTGTGTGCAGTGCACAACAATGATTTTCTAAGGATTGGTAACATATAATCACACAATGTGATCATAGCGCCCTGGCCAATTGTGGCATGACGTGCCGGGGAAGAAACGTTGAGGAAACGGGCTAGCATGGCAGGGAATTATTTCGGCACGGACGGCATTCGCGGGCGCGCCAACAAGTTTCCGATGACCGCGGAAATCGCGATGCGGGTCGGCATGGCCGCCGGCCTCTCCTTCCAACGCGGCAGTCACCGTCATCGTGTCGTGCTCGGCAAGGACACCAGGCTTTCCGGCTATATGATCGAGAATGCCATGGTCGCCGGTCTTTGTGCCGCGGGCATGGACGTGTTCCTGCTCGGCCCGATCCCGACTCCGGCGGTCGCCATGCTGGTGCGTTCGCTGCGCGCCGATATCGGCGTCATGATCTCGGCTTCGCACAATCCTTACTACGACAACGGCATCAAGCTGTTCGGACCCGACGGCTACAAGCTCTCCGACGAGATCGAGGAGCGCATCGAGAGCATGCTCGACAAGGATATCGAACTGGCGCTCGCCGATTCCGACGGGCTTGGCCGCGCCAAGCGCGTCGACGGCGTGCATGACCGCTACATCGAATTCGCCAAGCGCACCTTGCCGCGCTCGATGTCGCTCTCCGGCTTGAGGATCGTCGTCGATTGCGCCAATGGCGCGGCCTACAAGGTGGCGCCCGAGGCGCTGTGGGAACTGGGCGCCGAAGTCGTCGCCATCAATGTCGAGCCCAACGGCTTCAACATCAACAAGGAATGCGGCTCGACCCATCCCGCCGGTCTGCAGAAGAAGGTGCACGAAGTGCGCGCCGACATCGGCATCGCGCTTGACGGCGATGCCGACCGCGTCGTCATTGTCGATGAAAACGGGGCGATCGTCGATGGCGACCAGATCATGGCGCTGATCGCCGAATCCTGGCACCAGAGCGGGCGGCTTGCCGGCGGCGGCGTCGTTTCGACGGTCATGTCCAATCTCGGCCTCGAGCGCTTCCTCGGCGACATGAAGCTGCAACTGCATCGCACCAAGGTCGGCGACCGGTATGTCGTCGAGCATATGCGCGCGCATGGGCTCAATGTCGGCGGCGAACAATCCGGCCATATCGTGCTGTCTGACTTTTCGACCACCGGCGACGGCCTCGTTTCGGCTCTGCAGGTTCTGGCCTGCATCAAGCGGCAGGGGCGGCCGGTCAGCGAACTGTCGAAGAAGTTCGAACCCGTGCCGCAACTCCTGAAGAACGTCCATATTTCCGGCGGCAAGCCGCTCGAGGAAGCACCCGTCAAGGCAGCCATCGAGGACGCCCGTAACCGCCTCGGCAAGGCCGGGCGGCTGGTTATCCGACCGTCCGGCACGGAGCCGCTGATCCGCGTCATGGCCGAGGGCGACGACCCGCAATTGGTCGAGTCCGTCGTCAACGGTATCGTTGAGGTCATCTCGGAAACGCGCAGCGCCGCCTAATCCTGGCGCGCCCGCAAGGGCGTCGCCTAGCGCCCGCAAGGGCGTTGCGCCGCAGCACTCCACCAACTCAAAGCCCGCCCTTCCGGCGGACTTTTTCGTTGGCCCGGAGGTCGCTTCGGGGTCTCCCGAAAACCGAGCCCCGATTCCTCGAAGTTTCGAGATTCGTGGTTAAGCAACAGGGTTAAACGCCTTTTAACCTTTGCAATTCATTATCCATGACTGAAAGCCAATTGCATTCGGACACGATGGCCGTTCCGAACTTCTCAGGGGTGACAAGCATGTTCAATACAGCAAGAAAGGTCCTGCTCGCCTTACTGTTCGCAGGCCTGGCAGGACCGCTGTTCGCAGCCGATCTGGCGGAACCAGTGGTCGAAGAGGCTCCGCCTCCGGCCGTCTACGAGCAGCCGGTCGAAGTCGGCGGCTGGTATATCCGCGGCGACATCGACTATCACAAGTCGACTGTGCGCGGCATCGACTATATGACCTACACCGTCGATCCCTGTAATTGTACGGTCACGCCCGGCACCAGAAGTTTCGATTTCGGCAAGCTCAAAGGTGGCTTCTCGCTCGGTGCCGGCGTCGGCTACAAGGTCAACGATTACTTCCGTACCGATCTGACCGCCGACTACTGGTTCAAGTCGAACTTCAACGGCGGCACCTCGGATATCAACGGAACATCGACCGAAGTGTCGAAGATGAGCGCCTTGCTGCTGCTTGCCAATGCCTATGCCGATCTCGGCACCTATCATGGCATCACGCCTTATGTCGGCGCCGGCATCGGCGGTGCGCGCGTCAAGTGGGATACTGTCTACGACCCGAACACCACCGAGACCAACCCGGGAGCGTCCAACTGGCGCTTCGCCTATGCCCTGATGGCCGGCGCGTCCTACTGCCTGACCGACAAGATCATCCTCGATGCCGGTTACCGCTTCAGCCATATCCAGGGCGGCCGCATGTTCGAATGGGATGTGAGCAGCGCCGGTCCCGGCTTCGACCGCGGCATCAACACACACGAGGTGCGCGGTGGCCTGCGTTACCAGTTCGGCGGCAACAACGGTTGCGCCGCGCCGGTCGTGGCCTACCAGCCCGAACCCGAGCCGATCTACACCAAGTAACACCAGCATTACCTGAAATTCTCGCGAACCGCCCGGCATCAGCCGGGCGGTTTTCGTTTGGACCCCATGTAATGAAAGCTCCTCGGAAATGAATTCGCTAACGCTCTGTTAGCCTTAACCGGCACTTAACCACTATGGTTAACAATGCTCCCTGAAACGATGGCTGCCGTTGCTATGCTGGCGGCGCCAAATTCGGGAGTCGGGGACCATGAAAATCATTTCGCGTGTGGCGCTGGCGCTTGGCGCCTTAGCCCTCTTGCCGCTGACGCCCGTGCACGCCGCCGACTACGATCCGCCGATCTATGTCGACCAGGCGCCCGACTATGTGCCGGTCGAGGTCGGTTCCGGCTGGTATCTGCGCGGCGATGTCTCGTATCTGGCGCAGAAGAGCTTCAAGAACGACAATTTCGCCTTTACGCCGGCAAGCTTCAGCGACAAGGAAGACCCCATCTTTGCCAGCATCGGCTTCGGCTATCATTTCAACGATTATCTGCGCGCCGACCTCAATCTGGGCTATCTGCCAGGCAACAAGATCGGCGTCGGCTATGACGATTCGGCGATCGTAATAGCGCCGGACACGGCGACCGTGGCATCATCGTCCCTGAAGAACTACGCCTTCTCGGGCATGCTCAATGGCTATGTCGACCTTGGCACCTATGTCGGGATCACGCCTTATCTCGGCGCCGGTGTCGGTGTCGTCCGCAGCAAGCGCAGCCTCTCGGCGAGCTACTTCACCGACAACAGCGATCCCAGTGATGATTTCGTACTGAATGACAGCAAGACCCGGTACTCCCTAGCCTATACGCTGAATGCGGGCCTTGCCTATCAGGTGTCGAAGAATGTCTCAGTCGATCTGGGCTATCAGTACTTCTCCGCGCCCGACGCCGAATATGTGACGGCCGAAAGCCTGACCTCCTTTCCTGTCCACAAGGGGATCAGCAACCATCAGGTCAAGCTCGGGCTGCGCTACGATCTCTGGTAGGCGCCGCGAGCACAAGGATCAGGACGGCGGATCTTCGGGTCCGCCGTTTGCGTTTGAGGTCACGACATCCTGATCACAGATTGCCGGTATCCTGACCGCGACAAAAACTTTCCTCTTGACGCCCGAAGTCTGAACGCATATCGCCGTCCGTGGGCCACCCCTCCCCAACGAGGGGCCACTATCTGGAAGGATAGACCACGATGACGACGCATACGAAGCCCGGACCCCGTCCGGCAAACCCCAATTTTTCCTCAGGTCCCTGCGCAAAACGCCCCGGCTGGTCGGTCGAGGCGCTGAAAGCTGCTGCGCTCGGCCGTTCCCACCGCGCCAAGATCGGCAAGGCCAAGCTCGAACAGGCGATCGAGCTGACGCGGGAAATTCTCCAGGTCCCGGCGGACTACCGCATCGGCATCGTGCCGGCGTCGGACACCGGCGCTGTCGAGATGGCGCTGTGGTCGCTGCTCGGCGAGCGCGGCGTCGACATGGTCGCCTGGGAGAGCTTTGGCTCCGGCTGGGTCACCGACGTGGTCAAGCAATTGAAGCTCGCCGATATGCGCAAGATCGAAGCCGGCTACGGCGAACTGCCCGACCTCACAAAGATCGATTTCGACCGCGATGTGGTCTTCACCTGGAATGGCACCACGTCCGGCGTGCGCGTGCCGAATGGCGATTTCATTCCCGCGGACCGCAAGGGCCTGACCATCTGCGACGCGACTTCGGCCGCCTTCGCGCAGAGGCTCGATTTCGAAAAACTCGATGTCGTCACCTTCTCCTGGCAGAAGGTGCTGGGCGGCGAGGGCGCGCACGGCATGCTGATCCTCAGCCCGCGCGCCGTCGAGCGGCTGGAGGCCTACAAGCCTTCATGGCCGCTGCCGAAAATCTTTCGCCTGACCTCGGGCGGCAAGCTGATCGAAGGCATCTTCAAGGGCGAGACCATCAACACCCCCTCGATGCTGTGCGTGGAGGACTATCTCGATGCGCTCAACTGGGCGAAGTCGATAGGCGGCCTCGATGCGCTGATCGCCAGGGCGGATGCCAATGCGGCCGTCCTCGACCGCTTTGTCGGCAAGTCCTCATGGCTCGGTCATCTCGTCGTCGAGCCGGCGACGCGGTCGAACACGTCCGTGTGTCTTTCCTTCACCGATCCGGATGTGTCCGCGCTCGATGCCGAGGGGCAAGCGGCTTTCGCCAAGGGACTGGTGTCGGTGCTCGACAAGGAAGGTGTCGCCTACGACATCGGCGCTTATCGCGACGCACCGCCCGGCCTGCGCATCTGGTGCGGCGCGACGGTCGAGACATCAGATCTGGAAGCGTTGCTGCCCTGGCTCGACTGGGCCTTCGCCGCGCAGAAGGCGTCGCTCAAAGCGGCGGCCTGATCCCTCCCCCTTGAGGGGAGGGTGGCCCGAAGGGCCGGGTGGGGTCCTCTCTCCGCCCAGCTCCACGTTACCAACATCAGCAGATTAGGCCGCGTCCGGCCGTACCGACCCACCCCGGCGCTTCGCGCCGACCCTCCCCTCAAGGGGGAGGGACGCCAATCGCAAAGGACCAAGCCATGCCCCGCGTTCTCGTCTCGGATAAACTTTCCATCACCGCCGTACAGATCTTCAGGGATCGCGGCATCGAGGTCGACTATCTGCCCGATCTCGGCAAGGACAAGGAAAAGCTGCTCGAAGTGATCGGCCAGTATGATGGCCTCGCCATCCGCTCGGCGACCAAGGTCACGGAAAAGCTGATCAACGCCGCCACAAAACTCAAAGTCGTCGGCCGCGCCGGCATCGGCGTCGACAATGTCGACATTCCGGCGGCGAGCCGCAAGGGCATCATCGTGATGAACACGCCCTTCGGCAATTCGATCACGACGGCCGAACATGCGGTGGCGATGATCTTCGCGCTTGCCCGCCAAATCCCGGAAGCCAACGCTTCTACCCATGCCGGCAAATGGGAAAAGAACCGCTTCATGGGCGTCGAGATCACCGGCAAGACGCTGGGCGTCATCGGCTGCGGCAACATCGGCTCGATCGTCGCCACGCGCGGCGTCGGGCTGAAGATGCATGTCATCGCCTTCGACCCGTTTCTGTCGGACAGCCGTGCCGAGGAGCTCGGTGTCGAGAAGGTCGAGCTTGACGAGCTTTTTGCCCGCGCCGATTTCATCACGCTGCACACGCCGCTGACCGACAAGACGCGCAACATCATCGACGCGGCCGCGATCGCCAAGATGAAGACCGGCGTGCGCATCATCAACTGCGCGCGGGGCGGGCTGATCGTCGAGGCCGACCTCATCTCGGCGCTGAAGAGTGGCAAGGTGGCGGGCGCCGGCATTGACGTGTTCGAGGTCGAACCGGCCGAGAACAATGAGCTGTTCGGCATGGAGAATGTCGTGGCGACGCCGCATCTCGGCGCCTCGACGGCGGAAGCGCAAGAGAATGTCGCGCTGCATGTGGCCGAGCAGATGGCGGACTACCTGATCAAGGGCGCCGTTTCCAATGCCATCAACATGCCGTCGATTACCGCCGAGGAAGCACCGCGGCTGAAGCCCTTCGTCAAGCTCGCCGAAGTGCTCGGCGCCTTTGTCGGCCAGGTCACCGAGGATCCGATCAAGGAGGTCGAGATCTTGTTCGACGGCTCGACCGCGTCGATGAACACGCGCGCGCTGATCAGTGCTACCCTCGCCGGGCTGATCCGGCCACAGGTCTCCGACGTCAACATGGTGTCGGCGCCGATCATGGTGAAGGAGAGAGGCATCATCGTTGCCGAGGTCAAGCGCGACAAGTCCGGCGTGTTCGACGGCTACATCAAGCTGACGGTGAAGACCGAGCATATGACGCGCTCAATCGCCGGCACCTGCTTCTCGGATGGCAAACCGCGCTTCATCCAGATCAAGGGCATCAATCTCGATGCCGAGGTCGGCCAGCACATGCTCTACACGACCAATGCCGACGCGCCGGGCATCATCGGCCTGCTCGGCACCGTCTGCGGCGAGAACGGTGTCAACATCGCCAACTTCCAGCTCGGCCGCAACCGGCCGGGCGGCGATGCGATTGCGCTGCTCTATCTCGATGCGCCGTTCCCGGAGGCCGTGCTGGAAAAGATCAAGGCGCACAAGTCGATCGATTCGGCCAAGCGGCTGCAGTTCGACGTCAACGCGATGTAACCCGGGGCTTGCTGTGAAAGATCGAAAGGCGCGGCCTGGTCCGCGCCTTTCGTTTTTGATGCCTTGATGTATTATCTGGCTGCGGAGACACGAAGATGAAACTTGTTGTTGATGTCCGTTGGGACAACGAGGCGTCGGTCTGGTACGCGATTTCGCGAGGCAAGACCGGACTGGCGACCGAAAGCGAATCTCTCGACGATTTGCGTCAGCGGATATTGGCGGTACTACCGGATTTGCTCGACTTAGAGGATGCCGTGAAGCTCGACGTTGAACTTGTGGTTCACGACATTTCAACCGCGTCAAACCCACTCGCAGCGGAATAATCTCCGCAATAAGTCTACACCTCTGAAATCCGCTTAGAATGCGCTCAAGATTTTTTGAGGTCAGTGGGCGAGAATGCAGAATTTTGCCAAGCCACTAAAGAAATTGCTCACAGAGGCGGGTTGGAGATTGTTGCGGCAAGGCAAGGGCGACCATGAGGTTTGGTACAATCCTGAGACCCAACAACGCGTGACATTGGTTACGTTTTTGAAGTCCCGACATCTCGCCAATGACATTTTGAAGGATGCTGGCCTGCCAAAAGCCTTTTGATTATTTTGCTGCCTTGCGTCCGCTGTATTCGGCAAGCCCGATGCCGCCCAGCACGAGCACAAGCGCCAGCGCCTGGTAGAGCTGGAACGTCTCGCCGACGATCAGCACCGACAGCAGCGTGCCGAAGATCGGCACCAGATTGATGAACAGGCCGGCGCGGTTGGCGCCGATCAGTTCGTTGCCCCTGATGTAGAAGATCTGCGAGATGACCGAGGCGCCGATCGCGGTATAGACGATGACCGCCCACCCGCGCGCGTCGGGGACGATGACCTTGCCGGCAGCGAACTCCCACAGGAAGAAGGGCAGCGAGGTGACGAGGGCTGCAACCGACAGGGCCAGCATCAGGCTCTGCCAATGCATTACCGGTTTCAGCCGCAGCCCGACCGAATAGCCGCTGTAGAGAAACACGGCGACCAGCATGATGGCGTCGCCGAAATTGAGCTCCAGGGTCAACAGCCGGCGCGGGTCGCCGTGGCAGGCGGTCAGGATCACGCCGGCGATGGTCAGCACCACGCCGACAATCTGCGCCCAGTTCACGCGCAGGCGGAAGAAGACGAAATTGGCAACGATGATCAGGATCGGCATCGCCGCCTGTTCGATCGAGACGTTGATTGCAGTGGTGTAGTTGAGCGCCGTGTAGAAGATGGTGTTGAACAGAGTGAAACCGCTGGCGCCGAGGGCCGCGAGGATGAGCCAGTGCTTGCGCACCACCGGCCAGTCCTTGCGTATCGTCTTCCAGCCTATCGGCAGCATGATCGCCACGGCCAGCACCCAGCGCAGGAAGACGAGCGTCATCGGTGAGACGTGATCGACCGCCAGCTTGCCGGCCACCGAGTTGCCGCCCCACAGCAAGGTGGTGAGCAGCAGGAATATGTAGGCACTTCGATGCATCGCGGGATTCCGACCGCTGGGCCGCGGTGTTTGTCGGCCTATTGCCCCCGTGCGCCCAAGTAAATGATGTCAAAGCCGAAAATTGTTGTGCCTCAGGGCATTTTCGGCGGCAAAGAAAGGTCGCGCTCGCGAGGTGTTGACGTTATAGAGGCCTGTCGTTTCGAACCATATTCAAGCCGCTTGGCGGCGTCTCAAGGGAAAAGAAACATGGCCAATGTGGTGGTCGTCGGCTCGCAGTGGGGCGATGAAGGCAAGGGCAAGATCGTCGACTGGCTGTCGGAGCGCGCCGATGTCGTGGTGCGTTTCCAGGGCGGCCACAATGCCGGCCACACGCTGGTCGTCGACGGCAAGGTCTACAAATTGTCGTTGCTTCCGTCGGGCGTCGTGCGCCAGGGCAAACTGTCCATCATCGGCAACGGCGTCGTTTTCGACCCGCATGCTTTCGTCGCCGAAGTGGCGAAACTCAAGGCGCAAGGTGTCGAAGTGGCGCCGGATCGCCTGAAAATAGCCGAAAACACAGCGCTTATCCTGTCCCTGCATCGGGAACTGGACGGATTCCGCGAGGACGCCGCTTCCAACTCCGGAACGAAGATTGGCACGACCCGTCGCGGCATCGGCCCCGCCTACGAGGACAAGGTGGGCCGGCGCGCGGTCAGGGTGATGGATTTGGCGGATTTGGAAACGCTTCCCTTGAAGGTCGACAGGCTGCTGACGCACCACAATGCGTTGCGCCGCGGGCTTGGCCATGCGGAAGTCACGCATGATGCGATCATGCATGAGCTGACTTCGGTTGCGCACGAGATCCTGCCCTATATGGACCGCGTCTGGAAGATTCTCGACGACAAGCGCCGGGCCGGCGAGCGCATCCTGTTCGAGGGCGCGCAAGGCACACTGCTCGATATCGACCATGGCACCTATCCGTTCGTCACCTCGTCGAACACGGTCGCTGGGCAGGCTGCTGCCGGCTCCGGCGTCGGCCCGGGCGCCATCGGTTATGTGCTCGGCATCACCAAGGCCTATACGACGCGCGTCGGCGAAGGTCCGTTCCCGACCGAGCAGAAGAACGAGATCGGCGAATTCCTCGGCACGCGCGGCCATGAATTCGGCGTCGTCACCGGTCGCAAGCGTCGCTGCGGCTGGTTCGACGCGGTGCTGGTGCGTCAGGCCGTCGCCGTCAACGGCATCAAGGGCATCGCGCTGACCAAGCTCGACGTGCTCGACGGGCTGGACGAGATCAAGGTCTGCACCGGCTATCGTCTCGATGGCGAGATGATCGACTATCTGCCGGCCAGCCAGGGCGCGCAGGCGCGCGTCGAACCGGTCTACGAGACGCTGGAGGGCTGGAAAGGCACCACCGCCGGCGCGCGCAGCTGGAACGATCTGCCGGCCCAGGCGGTCAAATATGTCCGTTACATCGAGGAGCTGATCGGCGCCCCGGTCGCACTCCTTTCCACCAGCCCGGAACGGGACGACACGATACTTGTGACCGATCCGTTTCAAGATTAGTTTCTCAGCCTTTCCGGGCATCGCGGCTGATTTGCGGGGGCCGGCGCGGAAACAAAATACAGGTCGACTAAAGCATGGCAGATTTCGTTGCTATTCTGAAAAAGGCGCTCGACAAACACGGCGACGAGACGCCGGAGAAGCGTACGCGCATCTATGCCAGCGTTCGTACCATGCTGGCGAAGAAGCTTGAGGACTATTCACCGCCGCTGGCCACCGAAGCCATAACCACGCAGAAGCGTTCGCTGGAAGACGCCATCGTAAGTGTCGAGCGCGACTATGCCCAGAGCGTGCCGGAGACCGACCCTCTCGCGGAACTGGAACACATCTTTTCCTCGATCGATCGCAACAAGAACCAGCCGAGCCACACACGGCAACCGGCGAAGGCGGAATCGGCCTGGCCGGCACCGCCCGCGGCCAAGCCCGAACCTTATCAACCCGCCCCAACACCTGCCGCCAAGGTCGAGCCAAGCTGGCAAAGGTCGACGCCGGTGCCTTCCCAGCCGGCTCGCGCCGACACGCCTCTTGCAGGGATGGACGCCGACGAGGCGGACGACGGTGTCGATGTCTTTTCCAGCAACGAAGAGCCGGTGTCGGACACTTTCCAGCGCCTGCGCCCGGCGGAGCGCAAGCGCAGCTATGGCGGGCTGATCGCCGCCGTCGTCGCGCTTCTGGTCATCGCTGGTGGCGGCTACGGCATCTGGCTGAACAAGGATGCCTTCGGCAAGATGCTCGGGCTCGACGGCACCAAAGTCGCGACAAAGACCGAACCCGTGAAGCCGGCACCTGCCAAGCCGGCAACCGATGCCGCGGCGCCGCCGCCGGCGCCCGCAGCTGGCGGCACGGAAGCCGAAAGCACGAAATTCACCCAGCGGCTGACGCCGCAAGGCAGTGAAGTCGACCCCGGCCCGGCCGGCGGACAAAGCGGCATCGGCGAAGGCGAATCGGTCGCCGCGCTGACTACGCCGCCCTCGGCGACCAGCGCGCCGCCGATTTCCGCACCGGCCGCCGGCACGCCTACCGTGGCTCCGCCTCCGGCGACAGGCGCCGCACCTGCGACGCCGCCTGCCAACGGAGCTGCCCCGGCAGCGCCGACCGATACCGCCGCCACTCCGCCAGCACCGGCGGGTGCTGCGCCGGCGGCACCGGCAGCCGCGCCCGCGGCAACCGCGCTGCCGGTCGGCCAGAAGGCGATCTTCTATGAGGAGCGTACCAGCACCGCCCAGGGTTCGGCGGAGCCGGGCAACATCGTCTGGTCCCTGGTGCAGGAATCGCCCGGTGGCGACCTGCCGCCGGAGCCGGCGATCCGCGCCGAGGCGACCATTCCCGGCAAGGACATCCAGTTGCGCATGACCATCCGCCGCAACACCGACCAGACGCTGCCGGCCAGCCATATCATCGAAATGATCTTCCTGACGCCGGACGGCTTTGAAGGCGGCGGCGTCGACAACATTCTGCGCGTCGCCATGAAGGGTTCGGAACAGGATGCCGGCAGCCCGCTGATCGGTATTCCGGCCAAGATCGCCGACGGCTTCTTCCTCGTCGCGCTCAACGACACCAAGGCCGACGAAGACGCCAACATGACCTTGCTGCGCGGTCAGGATTGGATCGACGTGCCGGTCGTCTACAAGACCGGGCGGCGGGCATTGCTGACCATGGAAAAAGGCATTCCCGGCGAGAAGGTGTTCGACGAGGCGATCAAGGCCTGGCAGGCGAAGACGGCGGGCTGAGACGGGCGCTGGCTGCGGTGCGCTCAGAAGCTCATCAGCAGGCTGGACGGGGATCGTAGAGCAGCATCAAAACAGCCGGTGTTTGGCCAATGGCAGCCCGTTGCGCCTGACATACTCATTGGAGCTTTGAATAGCTTCCTTGTTTTCTTCTTGCCATAGACGCGTCTCTTCCGCAGCAATGGCTTTTGCGATCCCCGCCCCTGCGGCGCCGGAGAGGTTGACGTCCAACGTCTTGGCGTCTTCGATCAACTGTGAGCTGGTGGATATGCTTACTGATCTTCGCTGAGGTTTCGGCTTTGGCTGAAGCATTGAGTTCGCCTCCTTTTATGCGTCCAATACATATGCCTAAAACTTGCACACACCACTACCCTTCCATTTCTTCGCGCAGCATCTCCAGTTCCAGCCATTCCTCCTCCAGTGCTGCCAGCGTCGCGCGCTCCTTGTCGAGCGCGGCGATCGTCTTCTGGAACGAGGCTGGGTCGCGTTCGTAATAGGCCGGATCGGCGATGTTGTTCTCGAGCCTGGAGATCGACGCCATCACAGCTTCGATTTTCTTGGGTAGCGATTCCAGTGCGAATTTCTGCTTGAACGACAGTTTTTTCGCTGGACCTTTTGGCGCTGTGGCCTCGCTCTTGCCCGGTGCGGGCGCTTCGCCGTTTTCGGCCTTCGCTCGCGCCTTGCGGTCGTCGAGCCTGGTGCCGCCGCGTTGCGCCAGCATGTCGGAATAACCGCCCGCATATTCGATCCAGCGGCCGTCACCATCCGGCGCGATCAGGCTGGTCACGGTGCGGTCGAGGAAATCGCGGTCGTGGCTGACCAGGATGACCGTGCCGGCGAACCCTGCGACCAGTTCCTGCAGCAATTCCAGCGTCTCCATGTCGAGATCATTGGTCGGCTCATCGAGCACCAGAAGGTTTGCCGGCCGCGCCAGCACGCGCGCCAGCAGCAAGCGCGCCCGCTCGCCGCCGGACAGCTCGCGCACCGGCGTGCGTGCCTGTTCCGGCTTGAACAGGAAATCCTTCATGTAGGAGACGACATGGCGCTGCTCGCCATTGATGACGAGATTTTCGCCGCGTCCGTCGGTAAGATATTGCGCCAGCGTCTCCTGAGGATCGACCGCCTCGCGCTTCTGGTCGAGCGTGGCGATCTCCAGATTGGTGCCGAGCCGCACCGAACCGGCGTCGGGCTTCATCTCGCCGGTCAGCATCTTCAGCAGCGTCGTCTTGCCGGCGCCGTTCGGCCCGACCAGGCCAACCCGATCGCCGCGCTGGATGCGGGTCGAAAATCCTTTGACCACGGTGAGATCGCCGAAGCTTTTCTCGATGTTTTTCGCCTCGATCACCAGCTTGCCGGATTCGGCGGCGTCGCTCGCCACCATGGTGGCCGACCCTTCGGCGCCGCGATGGCCGCGAAAACGCTGGCGCATGGTCTGCAGCTCGCCGAGACGACGCATGTTGCGCTTGCGCCGCGCCGTCACGCCATAGCGCAGCCAGTGCTCTTCGCGCACGATCTGGCGGCCAAGCTTGTGCTGCTCGCGCTCTTCGTCTTCCAGCACCAGGTCACGCCATTCCTCGAAATGGCCAAAGCCCTTGTCCAGCGTGCGGGTCTGGCCGCGATCGAGCCAGACGGTGGCGCGCGATACGCGCTCGAGGAAGCGGCGGTCGTGCGAGATGACGATCAGCGCCGACGAGGTGCGGATGAGTTCTTCTTCCAGCCATTCGATCACCGAGAGGTCGAGATGGTTGGTCGGCTCATCGAGCAGGAGGATGTCGGGTTCGGGCGCCATGACACGGGCAAGGGCCGCGCGCCTCGCCTCGCCGCCGGACAGATCGTTCGGCCGCTCCTCGCCCGAGAGGCCGAGATGCTCCATCAGATAGCTGGCGCGGTAGGGATCGTCGGCGGGGCCTAGTCCGGCCTCGACATAGGCGCGGACACTGGCAAAACCCTCCATGTCGGGCATCTGCGGCAGATAGCGGACGGTCGCCGAAGGCTGGCGGAACACCTCGCCGTCCTGCGGCTCGATCAGGCCGGCGGCGATCTTCAGCAGCGTCGACTTGCCCGACCCATTGCGGCCGACCAGCGCGATCTTGTCGCCGGCGGAAGCCGTCAAGGCGGCGCCATCGAGCAGCGGCGTGCCGCCGAAGGTCAGTTTTATCCCGTCGAGGTTGAGAAGAGGCGGCGCCATGTCAGCTTTCAGGTAAGGGATAGGGATGAGCGAGCAGCATCGCGCGGCCGTGGCCGAGCTCGATTTCGAGGCGACCCTTGACCTCGTTGGAAATGGTCAGCGACGAGCCGAACGCCACCTTGACGCGGTTCAGCGGCCATTTGGCGCCAGTTACGGTCAAGCCGGCGAGCTCGGAAAAACCGAGCACCGAAAACAGCGTGCCGTCGGCGTAGTCGAAGCCAGCCTTGCCGTGGAGCAGGGGAACGCCCTCCTGCGCGCCGCTGGTCAAAAGCACATCAGTGCCGGCCTCGGCCAGCCGCAGGGCAAGCGCCAGATGCAGGAAAGCGTGGTCGGCGCGCTTGCCGCCGAAGGCGCCGGCGAGCACCAGGCTGGTCGCGCCGAGTTCCAGTGCGGCGGCGATGGCCAGTTCGCCATCAGTCTGGTCCTTTTCCGCCGGAAAGGTCCGGCGCGGCACGGCAGCGAGATCGTCCGGCAGATTGGCCGGCACCGAATCGAAATCACCCACCCACAGTTCCGGGACAAGGCTGAGCAGCCGCGCATGGCCGATGCCGGCGTCGGCGGCGATGACGCGGGAGCCCTCGACCTGGCGGTCGAGCCGTGGCGTGCGGATGAGATCGCCGCCAAGCAGGATGGTGAATGTGCTCATATCGTGTGGCCCTTACCAGCCCGGCACGGGAAACGGAAGGCGGCAAACTCCCACTTGCGTGGGGGATCGGCCGGGCCTATGTGTCGAAACGCTCTAACGGGGTGCCGGACGCGATCTTCGCGGACGGCTGAGAGGCAGTCTCGCCAACCCGCTGAACCTGATCCGGTTTGTACCGGCGGAGGGATTAGACGTTTCGGACAGTCCGACGCCTCAATTCCTTTCAATTCGAACAAAGGAGGCGCCGATGCGCACGCTTTTATACGCTCTTGTCTCAGCCATGACCGTGGTCTTGTCCGGGCCGGTCTTGGCCAAGGACAAGCTCACCGTCTACACCTATGAAAGCTTCACCGCCGACTGGGGTCCGGGTCCCGTGGTGAAGAAGGAATTCGAGGCCGAATGCGGCTGCGATGTCGAGTTCGTCTCGGTCGCCGATGGCGTCGCGCTGCTCAACCGCGTCAAGCTGGAAGGCGCATCGACCAAGGCCGATATCGTGCTCGGCCTCGACACCAATCTCACCGCGGATGCCAAGGCGTCAGGCCTGTTCGCACCGCATGGCGCGGTGACGGATGTCACTGTGCCGGGCGGCTGGAGCGACGACACTTTCGTGCCGTTCGACTATGGTTATTTCGCTGTCGTCTACGACACCGAGAAGCTGAAGACGCCGCCGAAGAGCCTGAAAGAACTGGTCGAAGGCAGCGCCGACGACAAGATCGTCATCCAGGATCCGCGCACCTCGACGCCGGGCCTCGGCCTGCTGTTGTGGGTGAAGTCGGTCTATGGCGACAAGGCGCCGGAAGCCTGGGCCAAGCTCAAGGCCAAGGTGCTGACCGTGACGCCGGGCTGGAGTGAGGCCTACGGCCTGTTCACCAAGGGCGAGGCGCCGATGGTGCTCTCCTACACGACGTCGCCGGCCTACCACATGGTTGCGGAGAAGACAGAGCGCTATCAGGCGGCGTCCTTTGAGGAGGGCGAGTATCTGCAGATCGAGGTCGCCGGCATAACCACGACTGGGGCGAAAAACCCGCTGGCGGAGAAGTTCATGGCCTTCATGACCGGACCGAAGTTCCAGGATGCCATCCCCGAGACCAACTGGATGTTCCCAGCCGGGAAGACCGACAAGCCGCTCAACCCGGCCTTCGACAAACTGGTCAAGCCGACCAAGACCTTGCTGTTCAGCCCCGAGGAAGTCGCCGCCAACCGCAAGGCCTGGGTGGATGAATGGCTGGCGGTGATGAGCAAGTAATTTGGTCCAATGATCGAAAGATGAGTGCTCTACGGCGCCCCCCTCTGTCCTGCCGGACATCTCCCCCACAAGGAGGGGGGCGCGAAGGAACGCGGCCTTCGCTAAGAACCTCAAGTCAGGTGGTCCACCGTGCAACGCGCGTCTGACCCCCGCATCACCGCTGGCACCCTCGCGCTCGCTGCAATAGCCCTGCTGATCGGCGGCGCGTTTGCCGGCCTGCTTTTCGAAGGCGCCCACGATCTTTCGGGCGCCTGGGCAGCCTTCGATCCCTATCTGCTTCGCGTCATTCGCTTCACGCTCTGGCAGGCGGTGCTGTCGACGCTGCTTTCGGTCGGGCCGGCGCTGCTCGTGGCGCGGGCGCTGTCGCGGCATCCGCGCTTCTTCGGCCGCAGCTTCATCCTGCAGCTGTTCGCCGTCCCGCTAGCGCTGCCGGCCATCGTCGCGGCCCTCGGCATCCTGGCGCTTTATGGCCGCGCCGGCTATTTCGCCGACGTGCTCACGGTGATCGGCGGCGGAAGCTGGCCGGGCATCTATGGCCTATCCGGCATTCTCGTCGCCCATGTGTTCTTCAACCTGCCGCTGGCGACGAGGCTGTTCCTCGAGGCGCTGCAGACCATTCCATCCGACCAATGGCGTCTGGCGAGCCAACTCGGCATGGCGGCACGGCCGGCGTTCCGGCTGATCGAATGGCCAACGCTGCGTGCGGCATTGCCGGGTGTCGCCGGGCTTGTCTTCATGCTCTGCATCACATCCTTCACGATCGTGCTGACGCTCGGCGGCGGGCCGGCCGCGACGACACTGGAGGTCGGCATCTACCAGGCGCTGCGTTTCGATTTCGATCCCGCGCGGGCGGTGACGCTGACGCTGCTGCAGATCGCCTTGACCTTTATCATGGTGCTGGCACTGACGCGGCTGGGCGCCAATGTGGTCGGCGACACCAACCTGCCGATCGCGCAGCGCCGCTATCTCTCGGTCAACGGAAGCGAGACCTGGCTGAACGCCATGCTCATCGTCCTGGCGCTGCTGTTCGTCGTCGGGCCGATGGCGGCGACGGTGACGGCCGGGTTGGGTGCCGATCTCGGCCGGCTGGCCGGTGAGGCCACTGTCCGACAGGCGACGCTGACCAGTGCGGTGCTCGCCTTCCTGTCTGCACTGCTCTCGGTGGTACTGTCGCTGGCGCTGACCGTGGCGCGCCGGGCGCTGGCGCTGAACCGCCGGGCCGGGCCTCGGACAATGCTCGAACATGCCACGGATACAGGCGCCGGCTTTGTCCTCGTCGTGCCGCCGATCGTCGTCGGCGCCGGCTGGTTCCTGTTGCTGCGCCATGTCGGCGATGTCTTCGCCATCGCCCCGGTCATGGTCGTCACCGTCAATGCGGTGATGGCGATGCCGTTCGCCCTGCGCGCCGTCCGTCCCGCCTACGATGCGGCCAGCGAGCGTCACGAACGGCTCTGCGCACAGCTCGGCATTGCGGGCTGGAACCGGTTGATGCTGGTCGACTGGCCGTCGCTGCGGCGGCCGCTCGCCACGGCCTTCGCTTTCGCCATGGCGCTGTCGCTCGGCGATCTCGGTGTCATTGCCTTGTTCGGCAGTGATTCCGTGCAGACATTGCCCTACCTTCTCCTGGCGCGGATGGGCAGCTACCGCACCCAGGACGCCGCCGGCCTGGCACTACTGCTAGGCCTCGTCTGCCTCGCTCTGATCGTGACGGCGCACTGGTTGGGAAGGGAGAAGGTCCGTGATGCGTGACGGGGCGGCCAGCAAGCTTGAGAAGGGCGCGCCGGTGCGGCTGGACAAGGTGTCGTTCAGCTACGGCGAGGCGCCGCTCGTCTTCGACGTCGAGTTTGCCACGGCGAAAATCACCGCCATCATGGGCCCGAGCGGTTCGGGCAAGTCGACGCTGCTCAATCTGGTCGCCGGCTTCGAGACGCCACAGTCGGGCCGCGTGCTGATCGGCGGCGTCGACGTCAGCGCCGAGCCGGCCTCGGTGCGGCCGGTGTCGATGGTGTTCCAGGAGAACAATCTCTTCGCGCATCTCTCCGTCGAGCAGAATGTCGGGCTCGGCCGCTCGCCATCCTTGCGGCTGACCGAGGCGGACCGCGCCGCGATCGCCGAGGCGCTTGCGCGCACCGGTCTTGGGGGCAAGGAAAAGCGCCTGCCGCGAGAACTTTCCGGCGGGGAACGCCAGCGCGTCGCCCTGGCCCGCGTTCTGGTGCGCGATCGGCCAGTGCTGCTGCTCGACGAACCCTTCGCGTCGCTCGGCCCCGCTCTGCGCGACGACATGCTGGATATGGTCGCCGCCGTTCATGCCGAGCGGGGCATGACGGTGCTGTTCGTCACCCACCAGCCGGAAGACGCCCGCCGTATCGGCGAGCACATGGTGTTTCTCGACGATGGGTTGGTCGCCGCAACGGGCAAGGCGGATGATTTCTTCACCGGGACTGGTCCGGAAGCATTCCGGCGCTATATCGGCGCGAGTGCCGGGGGTGCCGTATCACGAGATGTTGCCCGGAAGCGGACATAATTTACGGTCAAACCGGCTCCAGGCGATGCGGCGTTTGCTTGCCATGGCTGGAGGAGTGTGGCTAGGTCCGCCCTACTGGTCCGGCACAGGCCGTGATTTGCCTGCAGTATCCGCCGCCTGCCCCGAGGGACATGCAACGGATACTGCAGCAGTTTGAGATATAGCGCATGACACATTTCGAAGATCGCCCCCGATTTTCGTGATCATGCGCCGGGACCCGAAAGGAAGCCGTTCTGACGATCGGCGCTAACACATTACGAATGAAACCGCTGGCGCGCTTTCTTGCGCTGGCCGGCTTTGCCGTGGCGCTGGCGAGTTGCCAGATGTTCACGCCGCCGGCGGTTCAGGAATCCGGCTTCCAGCCTTCCGACAAGCCGATCACGGTCGACAATGTCGGCGCCAACAACAAACTCGCCGAACTGGCCAAGGCGCAGCATCCGCGCATCCTGGCGACCTATGGCGGCGAATATTCCGATCCCAAGCTCGAGCGCATGGTTGCCAAGGTGGTCGGCAATCTGACGGTGGTGTCCGCCAACCCGACGCAGACCTATCGCATCACCATCCTGAATTCGCCCAACGTCAACGCCTTCGCGCTGCCGGGCGGCTATCTCTACATCACCCGCGGCCTGCTGGCGCTGGCCAATGATTCGGCAGAGCTTGCCGCTGTCATCGCCCATGAAATGGGCCACGTCACCGCCAATCACGGCCTGCAGCGCCAGCAGCTGGAGGCCGAGGAGGGTTTGGCGACGAAGGTGGTTTCCGATGTGCTGGGCGACAGCCCGACCGCCAAGGCGGCGCTGATCCGCGGCAAGCTGAGGCTGGCGCAATTCTCGCGCAACCAAGAGCTGGAAGCGGATGCCATCGGCATCAAATCGATCGGCGAAGCCGGCTACGATCCTTTCGCCGCCGGCCGTTTCCTGCAGTCGATGTCGGCCTACACGGATTTTCGCTCGATCAGCGGCGCCACCGACGCCAGTCTCGACTTCCTGGCCACGCACCCCAATACGCCGCAGCGCATCGATCTGGCGCAGCGCCATGCCCGCCAGTTCGGCGCGCCGGGCGTCGGCACGCGCGACCGCGATTCCTTCCTCGCCGGCGTAGACGGCCTGCTCTATGGCGACACGCCCGAGGAAGGCTATGTGCGCGGCGAAACCTTCCTGCATCCGGGCCTCGGCCTCTCCTTCTCGGTGCCACAGGGCTTCATCATCGACAATTCGGCGGCCGCGGTGACGGCAACCGGCCCCGGTGACATGGCGATCCGCTTCGACGGCGTCTCGATCGACAAGAACCGCGCGCTGACTGACTATATCCGTAGCGGCTGGGTGGCCGGTCTCGACGACAGCAGCGTCAAGCAGGAGACGATCAACGGCAACGAGGCGGCGACCGCGCATGCCGGCGCCGAAGGCTGGCAGTTCGACATTGCCGTGATCCGTGCCGGTGGCCAGGTCTACAGGCTGCTGACCGCGGCACCTTCGGCCAGCACTACGCTGGACGCGGTCGCGCGTTCGGTCAGCGGATCGTTCCGTATTTTGAGTGCTGCCGAAAAGGCGGCTCTGAAGCCGCTGCATATCCGCGTCGTCACCGTCCAGCCGGGGCAAACGATGGGTTCGCTTTCTGCTCAGATGGTTGGCGTCGACCGTAAGCTCGACCTGTTCCGCGTGCTCAACGCGCTGTCGCCGGGTGCCGCGGTTTCGGCCGGCGACAAGGTCAAGATCGTCACCGACAAATAAGAGCCTGCCGCGAAGTCATTCGCCGGATGTCTGTGGCGGGTCAGGCGGCGGTCGCCATGAACTCCGGGTTCTGCTTTACCAACGCGACCTTGAGCTTTTCCATGGCGCGGGCCTCGATCTGGCGGACACGTTCCTTGGAAATGCCGAGCGTCTCGCCGAGCGCTTCGAGCGTCGCGCCCTCGTCGTTTAGCCGGCGTTCCTCGATGATCCGCAGTTCCCGTGCGTTGAGCGCGCGAAGCGCCTCTCTCAGCCAGAGAGAGCGGCGGGCGACATCGATCTTGTCGCCGACGATCTCGTCGGGCAATGGATCATCCGAGACTAGGAAATCCATGCGCTCGGTCGAACCCGCATCGTCGGCTACCGGCATGTTGAGTGAGGAGTCAGGTGCCGACAGCCGCGAATCCATCATCGCCACATCGGCTTCGGAGACGCCGAGTGCCTCCGACACTTGGCGATAGAGCGTTGCGTTGGACAGCGGCTCGGCGCCATTCGCCAGCCGCGCGCGCAGGCGTCGCAGGTTGAAAAACAGAGCCTTCTGCGCCGAACTGGTGCCGCCGCGCACGATCGACCAGTTGCGCAGTATGTAGTCCTGCATCGAGGCGCGGATCCACCACGTCGCATAGGTCGAAAACCGCACCTCGCGCTCCGGCTCGAAACGAGCAGCGGCTTCAAGCAGGCCGACATGGCCCTCCTGGACCAGATCGCCGAGCGGCAGGCCGTAGTGGCGGAATTTGGAGGCCATGGAAATGACCAGCCGCATATGGGCGACGGTGATGCTGTGCAATGCGTTCTGGTCATTGTCCTCTTTCCAGAGCAATGCCAGCCGATGTTCCTCGTCACGTTCGAGGTAGGGAGCCCTCATTGCCGCGCGGACCATGACCCGTCCTGCCGTGTCTTCCATCATGAGGCGCTCCCTGGCTCAGGCGATGCGGATGACCTTGCAAACTTGGCTGGCGCCCAGGTTGAAATGGCGGCGTCGTGCCCTAGAACAGCCAGAACGTGCGGTGTGCGGGAATGGTTCCCTGGTTGCTGCCAGGCGAATCGTATGGCTTGAACGATGTCTGCACGGACCGGTAACGGCCTCGAGTGCCGCCAAGAAATGCCATTTAGAGAATCTGATTTCAGAAACGCGCTATTTTTGAAATCACGTTCCTTATTTTTTCCGGTTGTATCTGCCAGTTTCCAGCGCTCACAACACGCCGGGATATCCGGCCAAGGACGGGATCACAGAAAAATGAAATGGCTCAAGTCGCTCATTATCGCCGGAACGCTGCAGGCTCTGGCCGTCACCGCGGGCCATGCCGGTGCCAATCTCGACCAGATCAAGCATGCCGGGGTGATCAAGGTGGGTACGGAAGGCACCTATGCGCCATTCACTTATCACGACACTTCCGGCGCGCTGGTCGGCTTCGATGTCGAGATCGCCAAGGCGATCGGCGACAAGCTCGGTGTCGAGGTGGAGTTCCTCGAAGGCAAGTGGGATGGGTTGATCGCCGGTCTCGACGCCAATCGGTATGACGCCGTCATAAACGAAGTCGGTATCACCGACGCCCGCAAGGCAAAGTACGATTTCTCCGATCCCTACATCGCCTCCAAGGCGGTTCTGATCGTGCGCGGCGACAACACCGACATCAAAACCTTCGCCGATCTCAAGGGCAAGAAGGCGGCACAGTCACTGACCTCGAATTTCGGCAAGCTGGCCGAGACGAACGGCGCCGAACTTGTCGGCACCGATGGCTTCGACCAGTCGATCCAGCTGCTTTTGACCGGCCGTGCCGACGCCACCATCAATGACAGCCTGTCATTCCTTGACTTCAAGAAGCACAAGCCCGACGCCAATGTGAAGATCGCCGCGCAAGAGGAAAACGCCGACTATTCCGGCGTCATCGTGCGTAAGGGCGATCCGGAACTGGTTGCGGCCATCAACAAGGCGCTGGCCGACATCAAGGCCGACGGCACCTATCAGAAGATCGCCGACACCTATTTCGGCCAGGACGTTTCGAAGTAATCTTGTGAGGTGGGTCGATCTCCGGCCCATGAGACATATCAAGCGGCGAGCCGTCTTTGACGGCCCGCCGCTTTTGTCGTGATATGCCGACTGCGTTCGCGCCTTGATGAAGCCGCCTCGACCATTGGAGAGCTTACGTGCCGCACTGGCTGCAACTGATGCTGGAGTCACTGCCTTCGCTGTTGTGGGCGGCTCTGATCTTCACGGTGCCGCTGACGCTGTTGTCCTTCGTCCTCGGATTGACCGTCGGCCTTGGTGCAGCACTTGGCCGACTATTCGGGCCGAAACCGCTGGTCGCGCTTGTGCGCTTTTATGTCTGGATATTTCGCGGCACGCCGCTCCTGGTTCAGCTGTTCCTGATCTTTTACGGCCTGCCGTCGGTCGGCATCCTGCTCGATGCCTTCACGGCTGCGTTGATCGGCTTCACGCTCAACATCGGCGCCTACACGTCGGAAATCATCCGCGCGGCGATAGGCTCGGTGCCGAAGGGCCAGTGGGAGGCCGCCTATTCGATCGGCATGACCTGGAGCCAGGCGATGCGGCGCACGATTCTCCCACAAGCCGGCCGGGTCGCGGTGCCGCCGCTCTCCAACACCTTCATCTCGCTGGTCAAGGACACGTCGCTGGCGGCCGCGATCACCGTGCCGGAAATGTTCCAGGCGGCGCAGCGCATCGTCGCCACCACCTATGAGCCGCTGATCCTGTATGTCGAGGCGGCGATGCTCTATCTGGCGATGAGTTCGGTGCTCTCGGCCTTGCAGACCCGGCTGGAAATCCGGCTCAACCGCTATGGTGGCTTCCTGGAGGCGCGCTCATGATCGGCCTCACCAACATCGAGAAACGCTTCGGCGACAATCTTGTGCTGAAGGGCGTGACGGTCACCATCGCCGAAGGCAGCGTCACGGCGCTGGTCGGCCCTTCGGGCGGCGGAAAAAGCACTCTTCTGCGCTGTATCAACCTCTTGGAGATCCCGACCTCGGGCACGGTGCGCATCGGCGACGAGACGCTCGAATTCCACCCCGGCGGCAGGGTTCCTGCCAGGGATATCCAGCGCCTGCGGCTGCAGACCGGCATGGTGTTCCAGAACTTCCAGCTGTTTCCGCACCGCACCGCGATCGAGAATGTCATGGAAGGGCTGGTGACGGTGCTGAAATGGCCGCCGGAGAGGGCACGCGAGCGAGCGCTCGCCCTGCTGGAGAAGGTCGGCATGGTGCACAAGGCCGATGCCTGGCCGGCGACGCTGTCGGGTGGCCAGCAGCAGCGCGTGGCGATCGCCCGGGCGCTGGCGCCGTCGCCGAAAGTGCTGCTCTGCGACGAGCCGACGTCGGCGCTTGACCCCGAACTGGCGCAAGAGGTGGTCGACGTGCTCGGCAAGCTCGCCAGCGAAGGCACGACCATGGTGATGGCGACGCATGATCTGCGCCTCGCCTCCAAGATAGCTCAGGAAGTGGTGTTCCTCGATGCCGGCGTCATCGTCGAGAAGGGGCCGGCCGCAGTGCTGTTCGGCAATCCGGAGCACCAGCGGACCAGGCGGTTCATTGCGACGCTGAAGCAGGAGGCGGCGAAGGAAGCTGGCGGCGAAGGATCGCTGTAGTTTCACCATCCCAAAAGCAAAAAACCCGGCGCAAGGCCGGGTTTTTCATGAATTCAAAGGCGGAAAGCTCAGGCGGCTTCTTCCTGCTCGGCTTCCTCATTGTCGGCCTTGGCGCCACGCTTAGGGCCCTTGTTGAGGTTGACCTCGATCAGGCGCACGGCCTCGGTTTCCGACATGCGGTTGACGGCCGCGATCTCGCGAGCCATGCGGTCGAGTGCCGCCTCGTAGAGCTGGCGTTCGGAATAGGACTGCTCCGGCTGGTTGTCGGCGCGATAGAGGTCGCGCACAACTTCCGAGATCGAGATCAGGTCGCCGGAATTGATCTTCGCATCATATTCCTGGGCGCGGCGCGACCACATGGTGCGCTTGACGCGGGCGCGGCCCTGCACGACCTTCAGCGCGCGCTCGACATAATCTTCTTCCGACAGCTTGCGCATGCCGATGGAGGTCGCCTTGGCGACCGGCACCTTCAGGCGCATCTTGTCCTTCGAGAAGTCGATGACGAACAGTTCCAGCTTGTGTCCAGCGACTTCCTGCTCGTCGATCGAGACGATCTGGCCGACGCCGTGTGCCGGATAGACGATGTACTCGCCGGTCTTGAAACCGTGACGCGCAGCGGTGGACTTCTTCTGCGGGGTGATCGTAGCCATTACGCCCTGAACTCCTTGTTGTGGTGCCGGCGTCCTGCCGGTCCGAACTCGCGCGATCGGGAAAGCCGATCGTTAGCCGCACAACAGATGAACCCGTCGGAAAAGCCGGACCGGCAAACCGCAACATTGCGACCGCCTGGCCCAGATCGCTCTGGTCCGAATGGGATTTTCACCTTTCAGTGATTTGGGGCGTCTGCGCCATAAATCGACGTTGTGTCACCGGCATGTTTTGTTGATGTAACACAAAAAGTCGGAAGAATCAAGGTTTTGCTGCATAAGCGAAGGCCGCAGGCCAGCGCCGCCTGTCAAGGCGGTTAATGTGACGTGCCTCTTACCCCATGTAATACCGGCCTTTGCGGCCGTGTTGTCAATCGCCTTCGCCGGGCTCGGCCGAGAAGTATTTCTCGAACTTGCCGGCCTCGCCGTCGAAAGATTTGGCGTCTGCCGGAGGCTCCTTCTTGGCGGTGATGTTGGGCCATTTATCGGCGTATTCGGTGTTGATCTGCAGCCATTTGTCGAGGCCGGGCTCGGTGTCGGGCTTGATCGCATCGGCCGGGCATTCCGGCTCGCAGACGCCGCAGTCGATGCACTCGTCGGGATGGATGACGAGCATGTTTTCGCCTTCGTAGAAACAGTCAACCGGACAGACCTCGATGCAGTCCATGTATTTGCATTTGATGCAATTGTCGGTCACGACATAGGTCATCGGTCGGCTCCGGGACGTCCCATTTTTGTTGGGCTTTTTCCGTCAGGTAACGCCTTTATCGGCTGCTTGCAAGGGTAGCCATTGCGAGCGGTGCCGGTGTTTCCGGAATGGAATTCCAGACGGCAGGCCCGGCGGAAGTCGGTCATGCCCTGCCGAGTGTCTTGTTTGCCGGGGTCGGGTTTTGTTTTGCGTGTGTCGTTGCCTCAAAACCGCTGCGTGTTTATGGACGCCACGCATCAATCTTCGCCGAGCAAGTGGTCGGTCTGGCGGCGTTCCTTCTTGGTCGGGCGGCCGCTGCCGGCCTCGCGCAGCCCCGGAAGCGCATCGGCAGGGGCTTCGCCCTTCGGCGCGGGTGGTGGCGACATATCCTCGTACAGCGTGCGGGCCTCCTCGGCCGGGCCACGCCGCACCCCGGTGCCGAGCACCTTCCAGACGAAGATGCGCCGCTCGAGCGTGATGGTCAGCACGTCGCCGGGCTTGATCAGATCGGAGGCCTGCGCTGCTTTGTCGCGATTGATGCGAACCCGACCGGCGACCACCAGTTTCGCCGCCAGCGAGCGTGATTTCACAGCGCGCGAGAAGAACAGCCATTTGTCGATACGCTGGCGGCCCTCGACGACCATCGAAGCGAGCCGGGTCTACTTCTTCAGCTGGTCGCGCAAAGCGGCGAGCTTGGCAAAGGGCGAGTCCGGATCGAAGCGCACTGGGCGCTCCTCGCGCGGCTTCGGCTGGAAAGCCGGCTTGCCGCCTTGCGCACCACCCTTGCCATCCGGCCTGCCGCCCTTCCAGTCGGGCCGGCCTTCGCGGCGGTCGGGACGCTCGCCTTGCGGCCGGCCGTCACGCCGCTGTTCGCCTTCGGCCTGCGGCTTGGGCTTGAACTTCGAGCGGTCGAAGCGCGGTTTGCCGGCACCGTCGCGTCGGCCCTCATGGGCCGGACGTTCTCCGGGAGCAGCCGCGGCCGGTGCGCCGGCGGCATCCGCAGGCGCATCGCTTCGGCCGCGCGCTTGTCCGTTGCGTGGGCGATTGTTCCTGCGGTTGTCGTCGCGGTTGCGCGGGCGCTGTTCGAAACGACCCTGACGCCACAACAGGATGGGTTTTGGCGCTTCGGCTTCCGGGGCGGGTTCGCTGCTGGCGGCTGCTTCAGCCGCCGCTGCAGGTTCGTTCGGCGCGGCGTCCGTTGCGGGCGCGGCACCTGGCGTCAGCTCGGCCGGTGCGGTTTCAATCTCGGCAGCTTCAGCCTCCGCCTGCGGTTCAACCGGCGCAGGTTCGGCGGCCTCTGCGACAATCTCGGCTACCGGCGCTTCGTCCTGCGCGGTTTCGACCGGAGTGTCCGCCTGTTCTGCCACATCGGGTACAGCAGGTTCTGCCGCGGCGTCCGCGATGATTTCGGCAGGACTTTCGGCCGGCGTTTCCGAAACGGCCACTGCGTCCGATGCCGGCTCCGAACCTTCGACCGCTGCCTCCGCGGCTGCGTCGGTTGCCGCGGCTTCTGCCGCTTTGGCCTGTTCGGCACGTGCCGCCTCTTCCGCCGCCAGCTTGGCAGCGGCAGCTTCGCGCGCGGCATTGTCCTGTGCTTCGAGCCGCGCCTTCACTTCGGCCGGCGGCTTCGGCTCGGCGCGGTAGCCCAAGCCTTTCAGGATTTCTTCCATGTCGTCCGCGGTGGCGCCGAGGATCGACATCATCGGCGGCGTCACCATGAAGGACTGGCCGTCATAGGCGCCGTCAGGGCGCTGGCCGAGGCCGGGCTTCCAGTTGGTCGCCGGGCGGATCAGGTCGGCCAGCCGTTCCAGGATGTCGATGCGCACGGCGCGGCGGCCGAGATTGCGGTAGCCGGCGAGCTTGTAGAAGGTCTTGTCGAAGGTCGGATCGATGACCACCGAGGTGCGGCCGGAAGCGAGCGCGTGGACCACATCGCCAAAGCCGGGCTTGTCCTTGCCGTCGTTCTTCAGCGCCCACAGAAGGGTCACCAGTCCGGCGGGCGCCGGCTTGATCAGCGCCGGCACGAAGACATGGTAGGCGCCGAAGCGCACGCCAAGCCGGCGAAGGGCGGCGCGGCCTTCCTGGTCGAGCGACTTCATTTCCTCGGCGATGTCGCGGCGGTTGATGAGGCCGAAATTCTCGACCAGCTGGAAGGCGATGCCGCGGCCGATGCCGGAAATCTGATCGGCGTTCTTCAGGTCGACCAGCGGCTTCAGCAGTGATTCGATCTGGAAATTGACGAAACGCTCGGCCCGCGCGGCGACCTTGTCACGTGCCGGGCCAGTCAGCTGTTCGTCGGCCAGCAACACCAGGCGCGGCTTCAGCGCGTCTTCGCCGGAAACCAGCGTGCCGATCGGCGCGCCGATCCAGCGCAGCGTGCCGTCCGAGCCAAGCGCGATGTCGCCATTGGCCGAGGCGCCAAAGCGTTCGGCGCGCGCCTCGAACTCGGCGGCCAGCGCCTTCTGGGCGGCCGGGCGCACGGCCTTGGCGTCTTCGCCGCCGACCGTCTGGTCGGCGGTGAAGCGGAACCCTTGCAACTCGCCGACATGGTGGCCTTCGACAAGGACGGTTCCGGTAGGACTAATTTCGGCTTCAGGCATGGTATTTTCTCTAAGGCGCCGCATGAGGACGGAAGTCCTGCGGTCTACGAAGCGTTTCGTCAACCGCTCATGCAGCGCATCCGACAATCTGTCTTCGATTTCGCGCGTCTTTTCCTGCCAGTGTGCCTGATCGGCCAGCCAACCGGGCCGGTTCGACACGAATGTCCAGGTGCGGATCTGGGCAATGCGATGCGACAGCGTGTCGATGTCGCCCTCGGTGGTGTCGGCGCGGCGCACCTGCTCGGCCATGTAATTCTCGTCGACATGGCCATGCCGTGCAAGGTCCGTGTAGATCGAAGCAACGAGGTCTGCATGCTGGGCCGGCGCGATCCTGCGGTAATCGGGCAGCGCGCAGGCCTCCCACAGCAGCGCCACGCGTTTGGCATTGGTGGCAAGCGCGCGGATGTCTTCATCGCGCGACAGATATTCAAGCGCCTGCGCGTCGACCGCAGGCAGCGCACGCGTCAGCCCTTCGACCGGGGCATTGGTTTCGATCGAGCGCTTCAGCGCATCAAGGCTGGCGAAGTCGAAACGCGCGGTTCGCCATTGCAGTACCTTCACGGGATCGAAATCATGGCCTTCGATCTTCTTGACCAGTTCCTCGTCCAACGGGTCGACCTGGCCGGTGACGCCAAAGGTGCCGTCGCGCAGATGCCGACCGGCGCGGCCGGCGATCTGGCCAAGCTCGGCCGCCGTCAGGTTGCGATACTGATAACCATCGAATTTGCGGTTCTGGGCGAAAGCGACGTGATCGAGATCGAGGTTGAGGCCCATGCCGATGGCGTCGGTGGCAATGAGATAGTCAACATCGCCCGACTGGAACAGCGCCACCTGGGCGTTGCGGGTGCGCGGTGAGAGTGCGCCGAGCACGACGGCGGCGCCGCCTTGCTGGCGGCGGATCAGTTCGGCGATGGCGTAGACTTCATCGGCGGAGAAAGCGACGATCGCCGTGCGCCGCGGCAGGCGGGTCAGTTTCTTGGAGCCGGCATAGGCAAGATGCGACAGCCTCGGCCGCGTCACCACCGAGACGCCTCTCAGCAAGCGCTGGAGGATGCCGTGCATGGTGGCGGCACCGAGCAGCAGCGTTTCCTGGCGGCCGCGCAGATGCAGGATGCGGTCCGTGAAGATGTGACCGCGCTCGAGGTCGCCGGCAAGCTGCACCTCGTCGATGGCGACGAAGGCGGCATCGGTTTCGCGCGGCATGGCCTCGACCGTGCAGACCGAATATTTCGCGCCCGTCGGCTGGATCTTTTCCTCGCCGGTGATCAGCGCCACCTTGTGGGCGCCAACCTTTTCGCAGACGCGGGTGTAGACCTCACGCGCCAGCAGCCTAAGCGGCAAGCCGATGATGCCACTCTCGTGCGCCACCATGCGCTCGATGGCGAGATGGGTCTTGCCGGTGTTGGTCGGCCCAAGCACGGCGGTCACGTCGCGGCCCGACAGGATCAGCGGCTCAGTGTGTTTCGGCTGGATGTTCATTGACCTAGAATAAGGCTTCTGGGACCTGGAAATAAGGCTTTCTGGCCTCTGGCTGTCGGGAGCGTGCCTCAAGTGGCGCGTATGACAGGTGACACATAGGGATTTCGGGCGCGAAGCGAAAGCGGAATGTTCCGCCAGCGGCCCGAAGTCGTCCTTGTCAAGCTCCGGATTGGTTGCGGATTAACGGATAGAACGAGTCTGGAACGAATCGGCGACGAATCAGTGACTCCTGCAGATTCAGCTTTTGTTCACGGCTACATGTGGATTTTGCGACCGCTGAACGCACCACATGCTGAATCGCCGAACTGGCCCGTTTCATGCTTGGAGAGTGCAAGGCGGGCATCGCCATTAACCTTTGCTGATGAACGATCCTAATGGCTCTGTGTGCCCTGCCCAAGATTATGAAATTGTTTATCTTTCCTAACTTGAGGTTAAGAATTCGGCGAGCGATTCAGGCCGCCATAGTTAACGTTCCGGTCAAAGCCGGAACGAATCGGCGACGAATCAGCGATGTCAGAATATTCCTGGTTTGTTCACCCCAACATCTTGTGTTGTGAACAGCTTATCCACCGAGAATCCACAGGCTTGGGAACAGGTTTCGCACAGGGCAGCCAGCCGCTGTTAACCTCTGCGTGCCGGATTGGGTCAACACCCGACGAGGGCATTTTGAAAGGACCAGGCCGGCAACGAAAAACGGGCCGGTGTGCCGGCCCGTCGATCTATCGCCTACATCGCCGCGTCGTCAGGCGAAATACTGGCCGCCATTGGCTGTGATGGTTGATCCCGTGATGAAGCCGGCATCTTCGGATGCGAGGAAAACGACGCAGCGCGCGATTTCTTCGGGCTCGCCGAGGCGGCCGACAGGGATCTGCGGAATGATGCGATCGTTGAGCACCCTCTCGTCGATCGCCTTGACCATTTCGGTGGCAATGTAGCCGGGGCAGATGACGTTGACGGTGATGCCCGCGCGTGCCCCTTCCTGCGCAAGTGCCTTGGAAAAACCGATGTCGCCGGCCTTGGCGGCGGAATAGTTGACCTGGCCAGCCTGGCCCTTCTGGCCATTGATCGAGGAGATGGTGATGACGCGGCCGAACTTGCGGTCGCGCATGCCGCTCCATAGCGGATGCGTCATGTTGAAGACGCCGGACAGGTTGGTGTCGATGACCTCTTTCCACTGTTCGCGCGTGATCTTGTGGAACATGGCGTCACGAGTGATGCCGGCATTGTTGACCAGCACCGAGACCGGGCCGAGATCGGCCTCGACTTGGCTGATGCCGGCGACGCAGGCATCATAGTCGGCGACCGACCATTTGTAGACCGGAATGCCGGTCTCGGCCTTGAATTTCGCCGCCGCGTCGTCATTGCCGGCATAGTTCGCGGCAACCGAATAGCCGACGGTCTTCAATGCGATCGAGATCGCCGCGCCGATCCCGCGCGATCCGCCTGTGACGATTGCTACCTTGGTCATGAAGTTCCTCCTCCCTAGAGTTTTTTGTGAATGGTCAATGGTCAATAGTGAATGGTGAATGGTCGAAGACGGACGGCTACCCCGCCATTCACCATTTGCCATTCACCATTCACTCTTTTTCTCAGATTGCCTCCACGCACATGGCGACGCCCATGCCGCCGCCGATGCAGAGCGTGGCGAGGCCCTTCTTGGCGCCACGGCGACGCATCTCGAAGACCAGCGTGTTGAAGACGCGGGCACCCGAAGCGCCGATCGGATGGCCGATGGCGATAGCGCCGCCGTTGACGTTGACGATCGAGGGATCCCAACCCATGTCCTTGTTGACGGCGCAGGCTTGCGCCGCGAAGGCCTCGTTGGCCTCGATCAGGTCGAGATCGCCGACCGACCAGCCGGCCTTTTCCAATGCCTTGCGCGAGGCAGGGATCGGGCCGGTGCCCATGATCTGCGGATCAACGCCGGCGGTTGCCCACGACACGATGCGCGCCAGCGGGGTAATGCCGCGCCTCACCGCCTCCGCTTCGCTCATCAGCACAGCACCCGCGGCGCCGTCATTGATGCCGGAGGCGTTGGCGGCGGTCACCGTGCCGTCCTTGTCGAAAGCCGGCTTCAGCTTGGTCATGGCGTCGATCGTGGCGCCGTGGCGGATGTACTCGTCCTGGTCGACGATGGTGTCGCCCTTTTTGCCCTTGATGGTGACGGCGACGATCTCGTCCTTGAACTTGCCGGCCTTCTGCGCGGCCTCGGCCTTGTTCTGTGAGGCGAGCGCGAACTGGTCCTGGTCGTCGCGGGTGATCTGGAACTGACGCGCGACGTTTTCGGCGGTGTTGCCCATGTGATAGCCGTTGAAGGCATCCCACAGTCCGTCCTTGATCATGGTGTCGATCAGCTTGAAGTCGCCCATCTTGACGCCGGCGCGCAGGTGCTGGGCATGCGTCGAAAGCGACATCGATTCCTGGCCGCCGGCGATGATCACCTTGGCATCGCCGGTGGCGATCTGCTGCATGCCGAGCGCAATGGCGCGCAGACCCGAGCCGCAAACCTGATTGAGGCCCCAGGCCGTGGTTTCCTTGGGCAGGCCGGCATTGATCGATGCCTGGCGTGCCGGGTTCTGACCTTGCGCGGCGGTCAGCACCTGGCCGAGGATGACCTCATCGACCTCGCCTGGTTCGACACCGGCACGCGACAGCAATTCCCTGATGACGACGGCACCGAGCTCATGCGCCGGGGTGGCGGCGAAGGCGCCGTTGAAGGAGCCGACCGGCGTGCGCGCCGCACTGGCAATGACGATGGAAGCGGACATTTTCTTCTCCAGACTTCAAGGGTGTTGTTCTGTCGTTGAGGACTTTTCTTGCCCTTTCCCAACCCCAAGTCAAACCGGAAATGGGCATGGCGCCCATGCGCCGCAAGCAGGTCGCGCCTTGCCATGGCGGCCGTTTGTGCATTGCTGCGCAGCATATTTTGCCTGCTATGCAGCATTTAGTAATCCCGCACTGCACAAACTGCTTGGAATTGTGCGGCTTTTGCGCATATCCTCGAAAAAGGCACAATCGTTATCGGCGGCTTACTCAGAGGCGCGCCGGTGTCCCCGGGAGGATGTAGATGGCCGCTAAAGACGATCCGATCATCATCAAGAAATACGCCAATCGCCGCCTCTACAACACCGGCACCAGCACCTATGTGACGCTCGAGGACCTCGCCGAGATGGTCAAGAAGGGCGAGGAGTTCACCGTCCAGGACGCCAAGACCGGTGACGACATCACGCATCCGGTGCTGACCCAGATCATCTTCGAGCTGGAGAACAAGGACGGGCAGAACATGCTGCCGATCCCGTTCCTGCGCCAGCTGATCGCCTATTACGGCGACCAGATGCAGATGATCGTGCCGAGTTTCCTCGAACAGTCCATGCTCGCCTTCTCCAAGGAGCAGGAACGCTTTCGCGAGCAGATGAAAGGGGCGCTCGGCAAGTCGCCGCTGGACATGATGAAAATCACCACGCCGATCAAGGCGCTGGAGGAACAGACGCGCCGCAACATGGAAATGTTCCAGAATGCGATGCGGCTGTTCACGCCATTCCCACCGGCGGGCTCCGCGCCAGCCGCTGCGCCGACTCCCGAGCCGGCGGCCAAGAAGGAAACGCCTGACAAGCCCGACGATCTTCAGGAGCTGAAGGACCAGATCGCGGCCATGCAGCGCAAGCTCGACACGATGTCTTGAGACGTTCGATCGCTGCTCGTCCATCTTTTCCGAAGACGGGTACCCCTTTCGGGGTCATGCCCTACGGCAGCACTCCCACATAGCGGCCGCGCGGCCTGATGATGCTTCCGCTGTTATCTGTTCGACCGTGTGCGCGGCCCAGCCGACGCTGCGTGCGAGCGCGAACAGGCGGAACGGTGCATCGCGCGGCAAGCCAAGGCTGCGCGTCAGCGCGGCCAGGCCAAAGTCAATGTTGGGAAGCGCACCGGTCGCGGCACGGGCCGCATCGCACAGCGACGATAATGTGCCGTCGACCTCGATCACCGACAGCAGTGCCTCCGCCCGCGGATCGCCGTCGGGATAGAGCGGATGACCGAACCCCGGCAACGGCCGGTCGTGGCTGAGCCAGCGCCGGATCGCCGCATCGGCGCCGTGCCGTGCCGCATCCTCGGCCAGTTGCATCACCGCTTCGCCGGCCCCGCCATGGCGAGGGCCTGACAGCGTCGCCAGCCCCGCCAGCAGGCAAGCGGCCAGCGGCGCGCCGGTCGAGGCAGCGACACGGGCGGCGAACGTCGATGCGTTCAGTTCATGGTCGGCGAGCAGGACAAGCGCGCGGCGGATCGCTTCCGCCCCCGTTGCGTCTACCGACCAGTCCCGCGCCAGCCGTTGATGGACCGGATCCGACCCCGCCGATGCGCCCAAGGCACCGGCCAGAACGCCGACAGCGTGCGCGGCATCGGCATGCAGCGAGGCGGCGTTGCGTCCGAGTGAAGGCCGCCCCTGGCCGGCAAGCACCGCAAGCTGCGCGAAGGCCGAGGCTCGGCCGGCTTGATGGGGCGCATTCGGCGACGGTGCTCGGAAAGCCACTGGTTGAGGCCGAGCCCAGAGCAAGGCGGCTGTTTCTTCCAGTGTGGCACTCGCCGAAAGCGCGACGGCGTCCTGGCCACGATAGACAAGGCGACCGTGCAAGACGGTCGAGATCAAGGTGACGATCGACGGTTCGCCCCAGGCAATGGCGCTTTCGGCGATGGCCGACGGGCTCCGTCCGCGCGCCCGACGAATGGCCAATGCGGCAATATCGTCGGCGCGATACTGGCTGCGGCGCGGATCGGTCCGGTCGGGCCGCATGCCGATGCGCCCACGGCTGACATAGGCGTACAGCGTCTGCGCCCGCACCTTGAGGCGTTCAAGTGCTTCTTCCCGGGACAACCACTCGGACATATCGAACTCTGATATTGATTCTATTGATCAAGATTGATGGACATGTTGCCCAGCCTTATCTCCAATCCGCAAACGCTTCAAGGAGACAAGCTATGGCGAATGGGCTCGACGATGTGGTTGCGGCGGAAACTGTGCTCTCCGACGTGGATGGCTTGGGCGGCCGTCTGACGATCCGGGGCCATTCTCTGCCGGAACTAGCCGGCCGCTGGAGCTATGCCCAGGTGGTTCGGCTGCTGCTCGATGGCTTTTTCGACGACCTTCCCGATGATGCGGAACTGACGCGGGCTCTCGGCCAGGCGCGTGCTGACGTGTTCGAGCGGCTTTCGCCCTCGCTGCCCTTGCTGGTATCGCTCCATGTCTACAGCGCCATGCGCGCCGGCATGGCGCTGCTGCCGGACGACGACACGCTGGCGGGCGCCTTGCTGTTGATCGCGGCACCAGCGGTGCTGACGCCGGCCCTGCTTCGCCTGCAGCGCGGCGAGGAGCCGATCGCGCCGGACAGCCGGGCCGATCATGCCGCCGACATGTTGCGGATGCTAAGCGGCGCAACTGCGTCACCGGCGCTCGCAAAAGCGCTCGACACCTATCTGGTGACGGTCTGCGATCACGGTCTCAATGCATCGACCTTTGCGACCCGCGTGGTCGCGTCGACGCAGGCCGGCCTGACATCGTCCGTATTGGCCGGGCTCGGCGCGCTCAAGGGGCCGCTGCACGGCGGCGCCCCCGGCCCTGTCATCGAGATGCTGGATGCAATCCAAGCGCATGGCGATGCGGCCGACTGGCTGCACGACGAGGTCGCGCACGGCGAGCGCATCATGGGCTTTGGGCATCGCATTTACCGCGTGCGCGATCCGCGCGCCGATGTGCTGAAAGCGGTGGTGCGGCAACTCGGCGGCGAAGGCGAAACCGGCCGCCGGCTGGCTTTCGCGGAGACAGTGGAACAAGCGGCGCTCGATGTGCTGCGGGTCGCCAAGCCGTCGCGCTCGCTGCAGACCAATGTCGAGTTCTACACCGCGCTGCTGTTGGAAGCGGCGGGCTTTCCCAGCCACGCGTTCAGCAATGTCTTTGCCGCCGGGCGTGTCGCCGGCTGGATCGCGCATGCGCGCGAGCAGCAGACGACCGGTCGGATGATCCGGCCGCAGTCGCGCTATGTCGGGCCGGTGCCGGACCTGGTTGCCTGAAGCTTTCTTTGCTTTGCGGGGAAGGACGGGGCTTTGCGGGGAAGGACGGGGCGATCCAGTCTACGTCCTTCCTGGGAGCGGCTGCGGCCGCTCATGACGAAAATTTCATCTCACCGCACAAGTCCGGCCGCTGTTATTGCGTCGCATTGAGCATATATGCTGCACTGCAACATAGACCTGCTTTTGCCGCAACCAGAGGATTCCGCCCTTGGCCACCAGAAAAACCGCTGTCGTCACCGGCTCCACATCGGGCATTGGCCTGGCCATCGCCCAGGCGTTGGCGGCCGAAGGCCACAGCGTCGTCGTCAATTCTTTCTCCGACACGGAAGCCGACCACGCCATCGCCGATGCGATCGCCAGAGAGCACGGCGTGAAGAGTGCCTACATCAAGGCCGACATGTCGAAACCGGCTGAATGCCGGGCGCTGGTCTCTAAGGCGGCAGAAACGTTCGGATCGGTTGATATTCTGATCAACAATGCCGGCATCCAGCATGTCGCGCCGGTGGAAGACTTTCCAATCGAGAAATGGGACGCGATTGTCGCGATCAACCTGTCTTCGGCATTCCACACCATCGCAGCCGCCATTCCGCTGATGAAAAAGGCCGGCGGCGGCCGGATCGTCAACATCGCCTCGGCGCACGGCCTCGTCGCGTCGCCGTTCAAGTCGGCCTATGTCTCGGCCAAGCACGGCATCATGGGGCTGACCAAGACCGTCGCGCTCGAACTGGCGCGTGACAAGATCACCTGCAACGCCATCTGCCCGGGCTATGTGCTGACGCCGCTGGTCGAGGCGCAGATTCCCGACCAGATGAAAGCCCACGAGATGGACCGCGAGACCGTCATCCGCGAGGTCATGCTGGACAAGCAGCCGACCAAGGAATTCGTCACGGTCGAGCAGATCGCGGCAGCGGCGGTGTTCCTGTGTTCGGACGCGGCGGCGCAGGTCAACGGCACGCATCTCTCGGTCGACGGCGGCTGGACCGCCGCGTGAGGTCCAAAATTTTCTCATCTACCAAACGGGACAGATCAAGGACGACGCCATGACCAAAAACGGCAAGGCGGAGGAGACGAAGAAGATCAACATCGCACTTCAGGGCGGCGGCTCGCACGGCGCCTTTTCCTGGGGTGTGCTCGACCGGCTGCTGGAGGACGGCAGGCTGGAGATATCGGCAGTGTCCGGCACCAGTGCCGGCGCCATGAACGCGGTGGCGCTGGCCGATGGCTTCGTCCGCGGCGGCGTCGACGGCGCGCGGCAAAAACTCGACGATTTCTGGCGCGCGGTGGCGGCTAAGGGCCGGTTCAGCCCGGTGCAGCGCATGCCGTGGGATGTCGCCTGGGGCAACTGGTCGATCGAGAACACGCCCGGCTATGTCTTCTTCGACACCATGTCACGGGTATTTTCGCCCTATGTCGCCAACCCGCTCGGCCTCAACCCGCTGCGCGACGTTGTCGAGCAGGAGATCGATTTCGCCAATGTCCGTGCCTGCAAGTCGATGGAGCTGTTCATCTCGGCGACCAATGTCGAAACCGGACAGTTGCGCGTCTTTTCCGACGGCGAGATCGACCTCGACACGGTGATGGCGTCGGCCTGCTTGCCGCAACTGTTCCGCGCCGTCGAGATCAAGGGCGTGCCCTATTGGGACGGCGGCTATGGCGGCAATCCGGCGCTTTATCCGTTCTTCAAGACGGCCGCGACCGAGGACGTGCTTCTGGTGCAGATCAATCCCGTGGTTCGGGAAGGAACGCCAAGGAGCGCCAACGAGATCCAGAATCGCATCGACGAGATCACCTTCAATGCGGGGCTGCTGCGCGAATTCCGTTCGATCGCCTTCGTCAAGGAGTTGATCGCTGCCGGCCGTCTGCCGCATGGCGAATACCGCGACATCCGCATGCACCGCATCGATGCCGACGAAGCGTTCAAGGACCTGTCGGCATCATCGAAGGTCAATGCCGAATGGGCGTTTCTGACCTATCTGCGCGATCTGGGCCGCACCGCCGCGACCGACTGGCTGGAAGAGAATTACGACGCCGTCGGCAAGCACCCGACGCTCGATCTGTCGGGCGAACTCGATGACGGTTTCAAGCCGGTGCGCGGCCCCGCACCTGGCCGGCGGGTCAAGGAATTCCTCGCTGTGCGCAAGAATCCCGAGGTGGTTCGCCGTCGCGCTTAAACGCCCAATCGATGTTCATCGATTGGGCCGCGATCATGCTTTCAGGGTGAGGTCGATCACCCTGATCAGGGCGGCGGCTGCCTGTCGCTGCCCCTCCGGGTCGCTGATCCGCGCCTTCATGCCTTCCAGCCCGTCGAGCAGCATGTCGGCAAGCAGTTGTGTCGACAGGCCCCTGGCCGCCAGATCGACGCCATTCCTGGCTGCCTCGCCCTCGATCGCGGCGGCGATATGTTCGCCAAGCCCGCCGCGCCAGCATCCGACCAGATCGCCAAGGCTCGATTTCATGTCCAGCAGTTCGGCGCCGTGCGGCGAGGTAACGACCGCGCTTATCATCGAGATGAAGGCCTCGTCGATGGCTCGCATCATGCGCTCGACGAAAGCGCCGTCGCCGGCAAGAGCCACCTTGGCCGCCTCGACCGAGCGCGACAGGATCATCATGGCGATGGCGCGGAAAATGTCGGTCTTGTTCTTGAACAGGAGATAGAGCGCCGGCCGCGACATGTCGGCGGCGCGGGCGATGTCGTCCATGGTGGTGCGGGAGAAACCGTAGGCCAAAAAAACCTTCATCGCCCCATCCAGGATGCGGACGCGTTTGGGGTCGGCTGCGGCGATGTCTTCGATCTGATTCATGGAGCAATTCTATCCTGCAAAATCCTTATTGACAAAATGACGTAATTTGTCAATCTGTATCAGGGCGAAGCGACCAAGAGGGCGCTTTGCCTTCGGGCAGTGGAAAACAAAGGGTATCCCCATGCGCCTCACCGTCGACGGACAGTCATTCGATATCGACGCCGATCCGGACATGCCGCTGCTGTGGGCGCTGCGCGATCTCATTGGCAAGACCGGACCGAAGTTCGGCTGCGGCATTGCCGCCTGCGGCGCCTGCACGGTTCATGTCGACGGTCAGCCGGTGCGTTCCTGCTCGCTTCCGGTCGGCCAGGTCAGCGGCGCCGTCACCACCATCGAAGGCATCGGCACGGCGGGCAGACTGCATCCGGTGCAGCAGGCATGGTTGGAGGAACAGGTCGCGCAATGCGGCTACTGCCAGGCCGGCCAGATCATGAGCGCGGTGGCGCTGCTCGACGAGGTCGCCGACCCGAGCGACGCCGACATCGACAATGCCATGGGCGGCAATCTCTGCCGCTGCGGCACCTATCCCAGGATTCGCTCGGCCATCAAGAAGGCCGCGGCGCTCAAGACGGCGGGGCTCTGACCATGGCCAGTGTCGGAAAGATCGCCCGCCGCACGTTCCTGATTGGCGCTGCCGCTGTCGCGGGCGGCGTTGCCGTCGGCTACTACTATTATCGCAAGCCCTTTCCGAACCCGCTCGAGGCCGATCTCGGCGAGGGCGAGGCGACGTTCAACCCCTATGTGAAAATCGGCGCCGACAACACCATCACCATCGTCGCGCCGCGCGCCGAGATGGGACAAGGCATTTCGACGACGCTGGCCGTCATGGTCGCAGAAGAACTCGATGTCGGCCTCGATCGGGTCAAGGTCGAGCACGGCCCAGCCTCCTACGCCTATTACAACGCCGCGATCCTTGAAGAGGGCGGCCCGTTCGCGTTCTTCGACGAGAGCATGACCGCGCAGGCGGTGCGCTCAGGTCTCGGCGTGGTCGGCAAATTCCTTGCCCTGCAGGGCACGGGCGGTTCGGCTTCGACACGCGACGGTTTTGACAAGATGCGGCAAGCGGGTGCTGCTGCCCGGCAGATGCTGATCGCGGCGGCGGCGCAAAAACTGGGTGTCGCCGCGACCGATCTGGAAACGGCGGACGGTTCGATCCTGCACAAGGCGTCTGGCAAGTCGCTGACCTATGGCGCGGTCGCCGCGGCCGCTGCCGCGATGGTACTGCCGGCCGAAGTCAGGCTCAAGGATCGAGCCGACTGGAAACTGCTGGGAAAGCCGCAGAAGCGCATCGACATGCTGGCCAAGGTCACCGGGGCGCCGATCTTCGGCATCGATGTCCGGCTGCCGGATATGCTCTACGGCACGGTCAAGATGAGCCCACGCTTCTGGTCGAGGCCGGTCAAGGCGGACCTATCGAGGGCCGAGAAAATGCCCGGCGTGATCAAGATCGTGCCGCTCGAGACGAATTACGGCCATGGCTTCGGCATCATCGCCGAAAACACATGGGCGGCGTTCAAGGCTGCCGAGGTGATCGACGCCCAGTGGTCCGATCCCGAATATCCGCTCAGCAGCGCCGCCATATCCGATGTGCTGAAGCAGGCGCTTGGCACCAAGGGTTCGGTGATGCGCGACAATGGCGATGTCGACAGCGCCTTTGCCGATGCGCCGCGCGAAAGGATCGTCGAGGCCGATTATACCGTGCCCTATCTGGCGCACGCGACGATGGAGCCGATGAACGCGACGGCGCAGCTTAGGGATGGCGCGCTCGACATCTGGTGCGGCAACCAGGCGCCGACCCTGGTGCGGCAGCTCTGCGCCAACGCGGTCGGCATCGAGCAGGACAGGATCACCGTGCACACCACCTTCATGGGTGGTGGTTTCGGCCGGCGCGTCGAGGTGGATTACGCGCTATGCGCCGCGCTGATGGCGAAGGAGACAGGCGGGCGTCCGATCAAGGTGACCTGGACGCGCGAAGAAGATATGCGCCACGATGCCTACCGGCCGGCAGCAATCGGTAAGTTCCAGGCACGGCTCGGCGACGATGGTATGCCGGTCGCCGTCGATATGAAGATGGCCTCGCCATCGGTGATTGCCGGCATGCTGCGCCGGCTGTTTCCCTCGATATCGCCGCTCGGTCCCGACAAGACCATCGTCGATGGTGCCTATGACCAGCCCTACACCATCCCGAACTATCGGGTCAGCGGTGTCGCGGCGCCGGTCTCCATCCCTGTCGGTTCCTGGCGCTCGGTCGGCAGTTCGGTCAACGGCTTCTTCCATGAGGGGTTCATGGACGAGATCGCCGCCGCCGGGAAAGTCGACCCGGTCGAGATGCGCAAGACACTGATGGCCGCCTATCCCTCGGCGGTGAAGGTGGTGGAGAAAGTCGCCGCGATGGCGAAATGGGGTGAGGCGCTGCCCGCCGGCAAGGCCAAGGGCATGGCGTTCACGCTGTCCTTCGGCAGTTGGGTCGGCGAGATCGTCCAGGTGGCGGATACGCCGGCCGGCATCCGTATCGAGAAGGTGTGGATCGCCGCCGATGTCGGCACCGCGCTCGATCCCGGCATCATCGAGGCGCAGCTGATCTCCGCCGCCATCTATGGACTGTCGGCAGCGATGGGCCAGGAGATCACCTTCGCCGACGGCGTGGTCGAACAGTCGAACTTTCACGACTTCGATGCCATGCGGATCTTCCAGTGCCCGGTCTTCGAAGTCGCCGTCCTGGAAAACTTCCACAAGATGGGCGGCGTCGGCGAGGTCGGCACACCGCCGGCAGCACCAGCCTTGGCCAACGCCATCTTCGCGTTGACCGGCAAGCGCATCCGGACGCTCCCTTTGTCCAAGGAGGTGGCCTTCGCATGAAAAGGTTCCTCATCATGCTGACGCCTGCTGCCATGCTCGTCCTCGCGATGCCGTTCGCAATCGCGCAAGAGAGCCAGACGCCGGCGCCAGCGACGGTCGACGCAGCAAAAGGCCTGTCCGAATGGGGCAAGGTCTATGCGGTGTTCTCGCATCCACGCTGCGCCGACTGTCATGTCGCGGACGACCGGCCGCGCTGGTCCGGCGCGCATTATGGCGGCACCCGCGTTCACGCCTTCAATGTCCAGCGCGGTGCTGATGGATCGGGCTTCGGCAATCCGGGCCTGCGCTGCACGACTTGCCATTTCTCCAGCAATTCCAATGCACTGCATGGGCCGCCCGGGGCCGAGAGCTGGCATCTGGCACCAGCCGAGATGGCCTGGTTCGGCAAATCCTCGGCCGAAATCTGCGCCCAGATCAAGGATCCCCTGCGCAATGGCAACCGCAGCTTGAAGGATATAGCGCTGCATGTTCGCGACGACAAATTGGTCGCCTGGGGCTGGGCGCCGGGGTCGGATCGTGAGCCGGCTCCGGGCTCTGCCGAAGCAACCTATCAAGCTATCGAAAACTGGGCGGCGGCGGGCGCATCTTGTCCGGTGGCGCAATGATCTTGCAACTTTCGGACTATATTGCGGTGCAACTTTGATGTAGAAGCGCGCTTCGCCGATCACGGCAAATTGAACACGGCTTGGCGCGCACCCATATCGGCGACGCGCCCGCGTTATGAGGACGCTGGCCGAACCCGCAGTGGAAAAAACGACGATGCCGAGAATCAGGTTTCACAAGCTTGCAGCCATTGTTGTGCTCATTGGTTTCGCGGCCTGGATGGCGACAGGCGAGTTTTCGTCGGTCGGCAGCGTAGCCGCCAACAAAGCCAAGGCAGCCGAAGTCGAGCAGGCCAAGGCGCCGGACGCCAACAAGCCCAAGACGGCGGAAGCCGAGCCGAAGGCACCACTGCGCGCCGTCGCGGTGGTGACGCCGCCGCGCAAGACATATGCACGCGCCATCCGCATTTCCGGGCTGACCGAAGCCGACAAGCGGGCGGTGCTGGCGACTCGCGTCGCCGGTGTCATCGACAAGCTGCCGGTCAAGCAAGGCCAACACGTCAAGACCGGCGATCTGGTGATGATGCTTGCGGCGGAAGAAAAGATCTCGATGGTCGACAACGCCAGGCAATTGGTTGTGCAGCGTCAGGCCGAGTTGGAAGCATCGCTGCGGCTGATGAAGTCAGGCAATTTGCCGAAGCTGCAGCTCGACACCGCGCGCTCCAATCTGACCCTGGCGCAATCGCAGCTGGATACCGCGCAGGCCGAGCTTGACCGCAACGAGGTCAAGGCGCCGTTTGACGGCGTTATCGACAGGGTGCCGGTGGAACTTGGCAGTTCCATCATGCAGGGCGGCGAGGTGGCAACCATCCTCAAGCTTGACCCGGTGATTGCCCGCGGCGAAGTCAGTGAGCGCGACCTTGGCTACCTCAAGCTGGGCGACAAGGCCAATGTACGGCTGGTCAGCGGCCAGACGGTCGAAGGCACCGTGCGCTACATCAGCCGCGACGCATCGTCGGCGACGCGCACCTTCCGCGTCGAGGTGGCGATCCCCAATGGCGATGGATCCGTGCCAGCCGGCATGACGGCGGAAATCGCGCTCAACGCGCAACCGACCGACGCGGTTCTGCTGCCGCGCTCGGTGGTGACGCTCGGCGACAAGGGCGACCTCGGCATCCGTGCCGTCGGCAAGGATAACAAGGTGGCGTTTTTCCCGATCGACCTCGTCGACGACACGCCGACCGGCCTCGTGCTTGGCGGCATCCCGGCCGACGCGCGTATCATCGTCGCCGGCCAGGAACTGGTGAAGGAAGGCGACCTGGTCAATCCGGTCGAGGCCGACCAGGCGACCATCAAGAAGCTGCTCGGCGAAGCGACTGCAGGCACGCAGTAGCACAGATCCTACGGACCAGCCTTGGGCGGGGACAATCGGCTGCGACGCAGCTCCTGAAATTCAAGAACAGGCGTTAGCCATGGATATCGTCAGACTCGCAATCAACAATGCCCGCCTGACCATCTCGGTCCTGGTCTTCCTCATCCTTGCCGGCGCGGTCGCCTACCAGTCGACGCCAAAGGAAGCAGAGCCCGATGTTCCGATTCCGATGATGTATATCAGCCTGATCTATCAGGGCATTTCGCCTGAGGATTCGGAACGGCTGCTGTTGCGGCCGATGGAAAGCAAGCTGAAAAGCTTGAAGGGGCTCAAGGAAATGCGTTCGGCCGCCTTCCAGGGCGGCGGCTACGTGCTGGTCGAGTTCCAGCCGCAGACCAATCTCGCCACCGCGCTGCAGGATACGCGCAGCAAGGTGCAGGACGCCAAGGCTGACCTGCCGCAGGCGGCCGAGGAACCGACGGTCAACGAAGTCAATATTTCCGAGTTTCCGGTGCTCGTGGTCACGCTGTCGGGCGAATTGCCCGAACGCGTGCTTACGGCCGCAGCACGCGAACTGCGCGACCGGATCGAAGAGGTGCCCGGTGTTCTCGAAGGCTCGCTGCAAGGTGCGCGCGACGACCTTGTCGAAGTCGTCATCGATCCGATGAAACTGTCTTCCTACGGGCTGCAGCTCGATCAGATGATCGGTGCGGTCGGCAACTTCAACAGTCTGGTTGCCGCCGGCAACATCGAGGGCTCGGAAGGCAAGTACGCCGTCAAGGTGCCCTCACTGATCGAGACGCCGGAGGATGTGGCGGCGCTGCCGGTGGTCGCCGGCCCCAATGCCGTGGTGCAGGCCAAGGACATCGCGACGATCCGCTCGACCTTCAAGGATGCCGAGACGGTGACCCGTCTCAACGGCAAGCCGGCCATCGCCATCGAAGTCAAGAAGCGCATCGGCTCCAACCTGATCGACACCATCGCCAAGGTGCGGACGGTGTCCGACGATTTCGTCAAGTCCATGCCTGAGGGCATGAACGTCACCTACACACAGGACAAGTCGGTCTTTGTCAACCAGCTGCTGGGCGACCTGCAGAACCACGTCATGATCGCCGTCATCCTGGTGTTCATCGTCATTCTCTATGCACTGTCCGGTCGTGCCTCGCTGCTCATCGGCCTGGCCATCCCGTCGTCCTTCCTGATCGGTATCCTGCTGCTTGCGATGATGGGCTACACGATCAACATGATCGTGCTGTTCAGCCTCATTCTGGCCGTCGGCATGCTGGTCGACGACGCCATCATCGTCACCGAGTTCGCCGAACGACGAATGAGCGAAGGCATGCCCAAGGAGGAAGCCTTCGCGCTTGCCGCCAAGCGCATGGCCGGTCCGGTCATTGCCGCGACGATGACGCGCATCGCCGCCTTCTCGCCGTTGCTGTTCTGGCCGGGCATCATCGGCGACTTCATGAAGTATATGCCGATCACACTGATCGTCACGCTGTCGGCCTCGATGCTCTACGCGCTGGTGTTCGCACCGACGCTGGGGGCGATCTTCGCCAAGGCGCCGCCGCATCACGAGGATGACAATCGCGATGGTTGGTACATGGCGATCGTCAAGCAGGCGGTGCGTTTCCCGATCACCGTGCTGCTGCTGACCGTCGCGCTGCTGTTCGGCGTCGGTTTTGCCTATTCGAAATACGGCGCCGGCGTCGAGTTCTTCCCGAATGTCGAGCCCGATTATGGCTTGCTTTACGTGCATGCGCGCGGCAATCTCTCCCTGGCCGAAATGGATACGGCGACCAAGATTGCGGAAGACAGGCTGCTCGGCTGGCCGGGCGTGAAGTCGGTCTACACCCGCGTCGGCAAGACGCAAGGCGGCGGCCAGGACATTCCCGAAGACGTCGTCGGCGTCATCCAGTACGAATTCATCGACTGGCGCGAGCGCAAGTCGGCGAACCACATCCTGGATGATCTGCGCGGCGTCATGGCCGGCATTCCCGGCGTCGATGTCGAGGTGCGCGTGCCGGAGGCTGGTCCGCCGACTGGCAAGCCGATCCAGATCAGGCTTTCGGCCGTCGACCCCGAGGGGCTCGACGACAAGGCCCGTGCGGTCGCTGCGCGTATCGGCAAGGTGCCTGGCGTCATCGACATTTCCGATGGCCTGCCGCCGCCCGGCGTCGACTGGGCGCTCGATGTCGACCGCGCCAAGGCGGCGCAGTACGGCATCAGCCCGACCTCGGTCGGCACAGTGGTGCAACTGGTGACCAACGGGTTGAAGCTCTCGGAATACCGTCCGGCCGGCGCCGATGACGCCGTCGACATCCGGCTTCGTCTGCCGGAAGATCGCCGCACGCTGTCGACGCTCGACGAATTGCGGGTGCAGACCTCGCAAGGCTCGGTGCCGATCTCGAACTTCGTCTTACGCAAGCCCGAGCCGACGGTAGGCATCCTCAACCGCATCGACGGCGCCCGTACGGTGGTCGTCCAGGCTAACGTCGCCGCCGGCGCCCAGGTCGCGGCCGTGCAGGAGCAGGTCACCAAGGCCGTCTCCGATATGGATCTGGGCAGCGGCATCCGCTGGAAGCTGGCTGGCTCGAACGAGGACAGCGCCGAAGCCAGCGCCTTCCTCAGCAAGGCCTTCGGAGCGGCGATCTTCCTGATCTTCCTGGTGCTTTTGGCGCAGTTCAACAAGTTCACCAGCGTCTGGCTGGTGCTGTCCTGCGTGGTTATGGCGACGATCGGCGTGTTCCTCGGCCTGCTGATAACAGGCGAGACGTTCGGCATCGTCATGTCGGGCATCGGCGTCATCGCGCTGGCCGGCGTGGTGGTGAACAACAACATCGTGCTGATCGATACCTATGATCGGCTGCGCGAAGAGGGCTGGGACAAGGTCGAGGCGGTGCTGCAGACTTGCCGCGAACGCGCCCGCCCCGTGGTGCTGACGGCGGTGTCGGCCATTCTCGGCGTGCTGCCGATCGCCTTCGGCCTGGGCCTCGAAATCTTCCATCACGAGACGACGATCAACGCGCCGTCGACGCAATGGTGGATTTCGCTGTCGTCCGCGATCGTCTTCGGCCTGTCCTTCGCCACGGTGCTGACGCTGGTGGTGACGCCGTCGATGCTGATGGTGTTCACCCGCGCCAAGGTCAAGCCGGGCGCGCGGCGTGGCTGGTTCAGCCGGCTGTTCCGGCGCGGCAAGGGCGAGATCTCGTCGACCGATGCGCCGGGGCAGGATGTCGGAGCGGAGCCAGAGATCGCCTTTCCAAAAGCCGCCGAATAGACCACCTGTCTGCGTTTCTCTGACGCAAAGGCCGCTCGGAACAACCGGGCGGCCTTTGCATTGTTCTCCCAAGAGCAATGCGAAGCGTTGTCTCCAGGAGCGACGTGAAGCGTTGTCTCGGGTGCAACGCAAAGCGTTGTCACCGGAGCAATGTTGTGCAGGGAGTTTCCCATGCCGATCACCACCATTATCATCATCGTCCTGATTCTCGTGCTCATTGGCGCCGTGCCGGCCTGGCCGCATTCGCGCTCCTGGGGTTATGGACCGTCCGGCATTCTTGGCGTGGTGCTGGTGGTGCTCCTGGTGCTGGTGTTGATGGGGCGGGTCTGACGAGTTTTCAGTGTGTTGAGAGACTTCTCGGTGCAAGAGATTGGATGGGCAGGCTGTGACCCGCCGGGCCTGTCAGGCGGCTTTCGCGGTGCCATTCACGGTGGCGATGCCGATATCCTCGAGAGCCTCGGTGACCGCCTGGTCGAGCGGTGTATGGGGAATCGCACCGATGATGCCTTCCAGCCTTGCCGAAGCCAGTTGGTGCGGCTCGAAGCGCAGATAGGACATCGAAACGATCTCGCGCCACATTGCCACGAACGGGCTGCCGGCACGCAGCACCCACCAGGCCATCGAGGTCATCTTGAGCGGGCGGCCAACGGCCTTCTCGGCGGCGGCCTTGATCTCCAGTTCGGTGACCGCATGGCCCGGGAAATTCAGCGCCTCATAGAAGCCGAGCTTGTCGAGATTGCGAGCCAACGCAACGAAGCCTACGGCAAAGTCCGGCAGATAGGCCCACTCATGCACCAGATCGGCAGGGCCGGGCGCGGTATAGATGCCCTTGCTTATCTTGGCGGCGACGACCAGATCGAACCAGGAGCCGCTACCGCTGCCGCCGAAAAAATCGCCGGCGCGTAGAATGATGGTGCGGACGCGGCCCGCTTCGGCTTCACGGCGGAACAAATCCTCCATGGCGCAGCGGATGCGGCCCTTCTCTGTCGTCGGGTGGAACGGCGTGTCTTCCGTGATCACCGCCGGCATCGGCGAGCCGTAATTGTAGACGGTGCCGGGGAAGAGGTGCAGCGTGTCATTTGCATGGCAAGCGGCCATGACGTTCTCGGCCATCGGCAGGCACTTGCCCCAGTCGGTGTAAATCGGGTTGAGGCCGTTGAAGACGATATCGACACCTGCCGTAGCGCGGACCAGCGATTGACGGTCCAGCGCATCGCCGGCAACCGCCGTAGCGCCCTTGAGTTCGGCCGGCACCTTGCCGGTACGGGTGACGGTGCGGACGTCGAAGCCGGCGTCGATGAAAGCTTTGGCGACGACGCGGCCGAGCCGGCCATTGGCACCGAGAATTGCGATCTTGGTCATTTCTGGTCTCCGTGTTTGTGTTTGCAGCCTGAACATGATCGCTTCGCAAGTGAATTGAAATTGACAATGATTGGCGCTCTGATATTCATAAATGAATGGCTGAAATCGACTGGAACCTGATCAAGAGCTTCGTCACCGTGGCGGAAACCGGCAGCCTGTCGGCTGCCGCGCGAAAGCTCTCGGCCAGCCAGCCGACACTCGGCCGTCACATCGGCGAACTCGAACAGGCGCTGGGTGTCACGCTGTTCCGGCGTGGGCGGCGCGGCTATGAACTGACCGAAGCCGGCAGCACGCTGTTCGAACGCGGCAAGGCGGTCAGCGAGCAGGCAAGCGCCTTTTCACTGCTGGCGCTGGGATCGGTCGAGGCAATCGAAGGCACGGTGCGCATAGCAGCCAGCGAAGTTGTCGCCGCCTATGTGCTGCCGGAGATGACGGCGCGGCTAGGGATCGAGGAGCCGGGTATCGAGGTCGAGATCGTCGCCTCCAATCAGGTCGAGAACCTGCTGCGCCACGATGCCGACATCGCTATCCGCATGGTCAAGCCGGCGCAGAATGAACTGGTGGCACGCAAGGTCTGCGATATTCCGCTCTGCGCCTGCGCGGCAAAATCCTATCTCGACCGTCGTGGCCGCCCGTTGGAGCCATCCGGCCTTGTCGATCACGATCTGGTCGGCTTCGACCGCAGCGACGAGATCATCAGGGGCTTCACCCAGTATGGCATCCCTGTTACGCGGAGCAGTTTCCGCTTCAGGGCCGACAATCAGATCATCTTTTGGGAGGCGGTGCGAGCGGGAAACGGCATCGGTCTCGGCCAGCAGCCGCTGGTCGACCGTGATCCATCGGTGGAGAAATTGCTGCCTGGGCTGCCACTGCCTATCCTGCCGGTATGGCTGGCCATGCATCGCGACGTGCGCACCAGTGTGCGCATCCGCCGCGTGGCGGATTTCCTGTACGAGGAACTGAAGCGTTATTCGGCCGGCGCGGCAGCGAATTCGGCGCGGTGAGCAAGCCCGGCCATCGACAGCACGACGATCAGCAGCCCCGACATGGCCACGAAGATCGGGCCGAAGCTCGAATGCTCGGCAACGAAGCCAATCGCAGACGGCGCCACCAAGATACCGGAATAGCCCATTGTGGTGACGACGCTCATGCCGGTGCCCGACGACATGCCTTCCTGGTTGCCGCCGGCAGAAAAGATGATCGGCACCATGTTGGCGATGCCGAAGCCACACAAGGCAAAGGCGGCGATCGCTAGCCAGGGCGAGGGCGACAGCCCGGCGATCAGCATGCCGGCGGCCGCGACAACCGCCGAGCCGCGCAACGTCGCCACCGCGCCGAAGCGGTTGCGTACGCCGTCGCCGAAGAACCGCATGATCGCCATGACACCGGAAAAGGCGGCGTAGGCGAGACCGGCGATGGCAAGGTCGGCACCGAGTTCCTGCCTGAGATAAAGCGCCGCCCAGTCAAGCACCGCACCTTCGGAAACCATCGTCAGCAGCGCCATCAGGCCGACGAGGTAGACCAGCGGGTTGGCCGGCAGCGTGAATTTGTGATGCCCGGCCGCCTGCGGCCTGTTCTCGCCGATCAGATAGCCAACCGCCACCGCGATCACCGCGAAGGCGAGCACAGTCACCACCGCCGCGTGGGCGAGATGGCCGTAGGTCTGGATGGCGAAGCCGCCTAGACCGCCGCCGGCGAACCCGCCGAGGCTCCAAAAGCCATGCGACGACGACATGATGGCGCGGGAAAGCCGCCGTTCGACCACCACGGCATTGGCGTTCATGGCGACGTCCATGCCGCCGATCGAGCCGCCGAAGATGAACATAGCGATGGCTGCCAGCGGCACATTGGGCGCCAGCGCCACGACCAGCAGGCCGAGGCTGCCGCAAAGGCCGAACCAGCGCAGCACGGTGCGCGAACCATGTCTGGAGATCAAATGACCGCACCAGGTCATGGCGGCGACGGCGCCGGCGCCGAACAGCAGGATCAACAGCCCGAGCGTGAATTTCGAGATGTCGAGCCGGGTCAGGAACACCGGAATCTGAGGCGCCCAGCTGCCGGTCAGGAAGCCGTTGGCAAGGAAAATGGCCGCGACGGCCCATCGTCCGCGAATGGCAGTCTGCATGGCTGTTGACGCGTTCATAAGGCGAATCCGGTCAGAAAATGGCTTCGCGCCGCAAATTAGATCGATTCAATTTCTAGTCAAGCGCTCTATTTCGAAAGCGTTTGGGCCAAACGGGCTTAGTGGTCCTTGGGACGCCTTGCCTCGAATTCGGCTTTCTTGGCGTCGGAGGCCTCGATTTGGTTGAGTGCCTGCCATTGTGCGTAAGGCATGCCGTAGACGATCTCGCGCGACTGGTCCTTGCTGAGGTCGATGCCCTCGGCATTGGCCGCCTCGCGGTACCAGTTCGACAGGCAGTTGCGGCAGAAGCCGGCAAGGTTCATCAGGTCGATGTTCTGCACGTCGCTGCGTTCGCGCAGATGTTCGACCAGGCGGCGAAAGGCGGCGGCCTCAAAATCGCGTCGCTGCTCGTCGCTGAGTTCGGTCATAGTCACAGCCTCCGTCATTGCGGCCCGGTGCGGGAGCCGAATTGCTTGACCACATGTATATCGGGACGGCGGTCGATCGCGTCAACGATCGGCGCCAGCCGTTCGGCCCATGCCAGAGCGCCCTTCTGGTCTGCTATCAGATCCTGGCGGATCTCGATCAATGCATGGGCAAAACCGTTGACGATGGCGTGCTTGTACATGGTGTCGCCGCGCAGTGCGCCGTCATAGGGCTCGTTATCGCCGACGACGAGGTCTTTGTCCTCGGCCAGCATGTCTATCAGCGGCCGCGACCCGGTCATCGAGGTCCCACAGGATACCGACATGCCAGGGACGCAGGATCCCTTGCATGGCAGGCGTGAAGGAATGCACCGAGAAGATGAAGGGCGCCTGCGCAGAGGCCTGCGCGACCGAGGCAATCATGGCGCCGACGGCATCGTGATAGGGCCGGTAGAAGCCATCGAGCCGCCTTTCGCGCTCTTCGGGAGCGATGGGGTAATTTCCCGGCACGACAGTGCCGTCATAGAGCTGGCGAATAAGCGTCGGATCGTCCTCGCCGCGATTGGGATCGATCAGCAGTCGCGAAAAATTGGCAAGCACCGCCGGTACGCCAAGCAGAGCGGCCAGTTCGCGCGTCACCGCCTCGACGCCGATGTCATAGGCGATGTGGCGGTCGAACTCCGCCGCTGGCAGGCCGAGGCTGCCATAGTCGTCGGGCAGGTCGCGGCGGGCATGGTCGCACAGGAGCACGATGCCTCGCTTGCGGTCACCTTCGACAATGTCGAAAGGCGCGAAAACTGTGGATCGGGTCATTGATGGGAAATGGTCTGTTCGCTGGCTTCCGGGGAGGATGCTATCGTCATTCCACGAAGACGACGCTTGCGCAATGCCGTTGTTTGGCCAAGGTTTCCCGAGAAATCTGGCAGAGGTCGGCGAATTGTGCGCCGGAGCCTTTCTAAATCGATTGGAATTGAACAAAACGGTGCGTTGACATGCGCCCGGACTTTTCCGAAAAGGGGCGCAGAGAGATGCTGATGTGGTTCTTGAGGGGTTTTCGGATGGGTTCCGCCGGCAGGCAGCGCACGCGCTCTGCCTTTGCCATGCCGCTCCTGATCCTTGTCGTCGGCCTGTCGGCGATGGTCATGGCCTCGCCGGCGCGTGCCGATTTCCGTGTCTGCAACGCCACGCAGAACCTGGTCGGCGTCGGTATCGGCTATCGCGCCAGGGCCGGTTGGATCACCGAGGGCTGGTGGCACATCGAGGGATCGAGCTGCAAGACGCTGATCGAAGGGCCGCTGTCATCAAGGTTTTACTATCTTTATGCAGAAGACGCCGAGCGCGGTGGTCGCTGGGACGGCCCGATCAACATGTGCGTGGCTGAAAAAGAGTTCAAGATCGCCGGCGTAACCGATTGCGTCGCCCGGGGCTTTCAGCGCGCCGGATTCCAGGAATATGACACGGGCGAACAGGCAAGCTGGATGGTCCAGCTGACCGATGAGTCCACAACGGGAGGCGCTCCAGCCGCCCCGGGAACAAACAGTCAATGAGACGTAGCCGCAAGGTCAAGATCCTAGCCACCATCGGTCCGGCCTCCTCGTCGGAGGAGATGCTGAAGAAACTGTTCGAAGCTGGCGCCGATGTGTTCCGCATCAATATGAGCCATACCGATCACGAACTGATGCGCACGCTGGTCGGACGCATCCGCACTGTCGAGGAAGCGGTTGGCCGGCCGATCGGCATCCTGGCCGACTTGCAAGGGCCTAAGCTGCGCGTCGGCAAGTTCGCCAATGGCAAGGAAGTGCTGACCGTCGGCCAGACCTTCACGCTCGACGACAATCTCGAGCCCGGCACCTCGACCAGGGTCTATCTGCCGCATCCGGAAATCCTGACCTCGGTCGAAGCCGGTCATCGCCTGCTGATCGATGATGGCAAGCTCGAGCTGAAGGCGGTGAAGAGCAACGGCAAGTCGATCGTCTGCACCGTCGTCGCCGGCACCACGATCTCCGACAAGAAGGGCGTCAGCCTGCCCGACACCGACCTGCCGGTCGGTGCGCTCACCGAGAAGGACCGCAAGGATCTCGATGCCGTGCTGGCCACAGGCGTAGACTGGGTTGCGTTGTCCTTCGTGCAGCGGCCGGAGGATCTGGCCGAGGCGCGCAAGATCGCGCGCGGCCGGGCGCTGATCATGGCCAAGATCGAAAAGCCGCAGGCTGTCACCCGGTTGGCCGAGATCATCGAACTGTCCGACGCGCTGATGGTCGCCCGCGGCGATCTCGGCGTCGAGATGCCGCTCGAGGCGGTGCCCGGCATCCAGAAGCAGATCACGCGCGCGGCGCGCCGCGCCGGCAAGCCGGTGGTGGTTGCGACACAGATGCTGGAATCGATGATCACAGCACCCGTGCCGACCCGCGCCGAGGTATCGGATGTTTCGACCGCAGTCTTCGAAGGCGCCGATGCCATCATGCTGTCGGCGGAATCGGCGGCGGGCGCCTATCCCGTCGAAGCCGTGGCGATGATGAACCGTATCGCCACCAAGGTCGAAACCGATCCGACCTATGCCGGCATCATCAACGCCCAGCGTTCCGAGCCGGAAGCGACCGGTGCCGACGCCATTTCGCTGGCCGCGCGTGAGATCGCCGAAACGCTGAAGCTGTCGGCGATCATCACCTACACGGCGTCCGGCACCACGGGCCTGCGCGCCGCCCGCGAGCGTCCGCAAGTGCCGATCATCGCGCTGTCGCCGATCGTCAACACGGCGCGGCGGCTGTCGCTGCTATGGGGCACGCATTGCGTCGTCTCACCCGACGCAATCGATCTTGACGACATGGTCGACCGCGCCTGCCGCATCGCCTTCGAGGAAGGCTTCGGCAAGCCCGGCGACCGCGTCATCATCACTGCCGGCGTGCCGCTGAGGACGCCAGGCTCGACCAACATGCTGCGCATCGCCTATGTCGGATCGGACGTGCAGACGAGCCGTTAGATCGACCGTCCGAACCGGCAGGCGTGATCAGGTCGGCGCGAGTTCGGCCTGCGGCAGCTTGATATCAGCGCATCTGCCGGCGCCATAAGCATCGCCGGCAATGCGCGCTTCCACTGTCTTGGCCATTGCCTGCAGGTCGATCTTCTTGCCAGCGACCTTCTCGATGGCGCCGACGGCCAGGTCGGGCGCAATCCAGTCCGGTTTGTGGCCGAGATTGTGCACCCAGATGAGTTGGGCGCCCGGTATGTCGCGCTGGAGGCCGATCGAGTGAATCTCCGCATAGACGACCTTGTCGCGATCACCCGAAATGACCACGGTTGGGGCCTTGATCTGATTGTAGTGCGGTGCGGCGCCAAGGGCGTAGCGATAGAGCCCGGCGACATCGGTGGCGTTGGCACGAAAGGCCGATGGCCGCAGGACCAACGGGATAGAGGCCGCGTCGATATAGTTGTCCGGCACCTTGTTGGGCGAGAAGACGCAGGTCGTGGCGTCTTCCATCCGCAGCGTTGCCGTCGGATAGGTCAGCGTCTCTGAAAACAGCCAGCCGATCACCGGAATGGTCGTCAGATCGTAATACCAGGAGGTTGCGCCGCCCGGCCATGGATGGGTTGCCGGCGCCAGAAAGACCAGGCCAAGCGTCCTGTCGGGATGCCCGCGGCCGAAGGCCGATGTCACCACACCACCGAAGGAATGGCCGACGACAACAGCCTTCCTGATGCCAAGACGGTCCATCAACGCGGCGATGGTGTTGGCCTGCGCCGACGGGTCCTCGTTGTTGCCGGGACCACGACCCGACCAGCCGTGGCCTGGCCGGTCGAAGAACAGCATTTCGGCGCGGCCTTCGAGCAATGGCCGCAGCGGCAGCATCTGATCCCTGAGATTGGCGCTGGCGCCGTGGATGAAGACGATCGGCGGCAATTCGGCGTTAGCGGGGCCCGGAATATGGACATAGTGGATGCGGGCGCCATCGATGTCGGCAAACTCGCCAATCGACGGATTGCGGCGTTCGATCAGCCATGAGCCGGCGCGGGTGACGCCGACAAAGCCGAAGACAAGCGCCATCAGAAAGGCAAGGGCGGCGTAGATCAGGTTCATGGGGAGAGATACGGGGGTGGACGGGGATAAGTTGTGCAGTAGCGAATAGGGAATAGGCACTAGGCAGTAGGAATGTGCGTAACGCGATCTGCGCCTACTGCCTAATCCCTACTGCCTATTCCCTTAAATGCCTTCTCCAGCAAGCTCTTCCGAAAGCGTGCCGACCTGGTCCTGGGCGCTGCGCATCATTGGATAGATCGCCAGAACCTTCTGCCAGGCCTCGAGTGCCGATTGCTTGTGGCCGGTCAGCGCCATGATCTGCGCCAGGCCGGAGAGCGCGCCGAAATGGCGCGGCTCGAGCTGCAGCGTATGATCGATGTCGGACATCGACTTGCCGTAGTTTTTCATCATGAAATGCACGGTGGCGCGCCGATTCCAGCCTTCGGCATAGGTCGGCTGCAAGGTCACGACCTGGTCGAGGAAATCGAGCGCAACGTCGAATTTCTGGCCTTCGACGGCCTTCTGCGACCATTGCATCATCAGGTCGATCGAGGCGCTGCCGGACTGGGACCACTCATTCCAGATGTTGCCGGCAATGCGCTCGGCTGCCTTTTCGTTGCGCTCACGCTTCAGGTCACCGAACAGCTGGTCGAGACGGGCCTGTTTCGTCATTGCCACCGGTGGCGCGTTCTGGGTGGCCGGCGGAGCGACAGCATCATCCGCCCGCGCCGGGCCACAAACGGCACCGGAAACAAGCAGAGATGTCAAAAATGCAAAAAGAATCCGCATCGCCGGACTCTAATCCCGGGCGGCGGAACGTCAAACTGAATTTGGCGTGAAGGGGCCGGCAGGCGGGCAACAAGCATCAACAGGCGGAGGCAACAGCCTCCAGCCCTAAACTCAGCCCTGGCGTGCCTTGTAGCGCGGGGCGGTCTTGTTGATGATGTAGATGCGGCCCTTGCGGCGAACCAGCTGGTTGTCGCGGTGACGCGCCTTCAGCGCCTTGAGCGAATTCTTGATCTTCATGGTCTTGCCTGTCGGTGTGGACCCGGTCCGGGTCGAAATTTTAAGGCGCGCCAGAAGACGCGCCTTTGAACTGTGGGTGGCTCATAAACGAGGAGCCTTGTCCGTGTCAACCGCAAGCGTCCATAGCGGATGTGATTCATCCCTATCATCAAATATCCGCCATCTCCATCTGGCGGCATTGCGCGGCCCCGGACCGGCTGGGATGATGCTGCCGCCATGAAATGATTTGGGGATGACTATGCGCCGATTTTTCCTGTCCGCCTGCCTTGTCCTACTGGCGGGAGCCTCGGCTGCCCGAGCGCAGGAGTGCGACCGCAGCGACGACGGTCAGCAGATGATGAACATCTGTGCCGGCGAGGATTATCAAGCGGCCGACGCCAGGCTCAACACGGCCTACCAGGACCTCATCAGCGCGGGTGACGCCGACAGCAAGAGATTGCTGCAGGTGGCGCAACGCGCCTGGATCACGTTTCGCGACGCCGAGTGCGCGCATTCCACCGCAGCCAGTGAGGGCGGCTCGATCCATCCGATGGAGGTTTCGCAATGCCTGACCAGATTGACGAATGATCGCGTCAAGCAGCTTGCCGCCTTGGCCAATTGCGAGGAAGGCGATGTGGATTGCGCCAGTCCCGACGAGGACGAGAGCGACGAGGTGCAATAGACGGCGTTATCAGGCGCGACGGCTGATCCGGGTGAAATGGCCCATCTTGCGGCCGGGCCGCGCCTCGGCCTTGCCATAGAGATGCAGCATCAGATCCGGTTCGGCAAGCAGGGCCGGAACACGCAGCACATCGTCGCCGATCAGGTTCTCCATCACGCAGTCGGAATGGCGGTCCGGACTTCCCAGCGGCAGGCCGGCAACCGCGCGGATATGCTGCTCGAACTGCGAAACGATGCAGGCTGCCTCCGTCCAATGACCGGAATTGTGCACGCGCGGCGCGATCTCGTTGGCCAGCAACGAGCCGTCGGCGAGCACGAAGAACTCGACGCCGATGACGCCGACATAGTTCAGCGCCGACAGGATCTTCGATGCCGCTGCTCGCGCCGCTTCCGCCGTTTTGGGCATAATGGCGGCCGGCAAGGTCGATGTGTGGAGAATGCCGTTGCGGTGGATATTCTCGGCCGGATCGTAGGCGGCGACCGCGCCGTCCAGCCCACGCGCCGCGATCACCGAGATCTCGCGCTCGAATGGCACGAAGGACTCCAGGATCAGCGGCACATTGCCCATCGCCTCGCAGGTGCCGGCGAAACCGCCCGTTTCCATGTTGCGGAAGACGCGCTGGCCCTTGCCGTCATAGCCCATGCGGCGCGTCTTCAGGATGCCGCTGCCGTCGAATGCTTTCAGTGCTGCCGTCAGTTCGTCATCATTGTCGACGGCGTGGAAATCCGCGGTGGCAATGCCGATGGCATTGAGGAATGTCTTCTCGCTCATCCGATCCTGCGCCACATCAAGCGCCCGCGCCGGCGGATAAACCGGAACCTGGATGGCAAGCGCGCTGGCGGCCGCAACCGGCACGTTCTCGAACTCGTAGGTAACGACGGAACTCGACGCTGCCAGTTCGGCAAGGGCTGCTGGGTCGTTATAGGCAGCCGTTATCTGCCGGTTGGCGACCTGCGCCGCCGGGCAATCCGCTTGCGGCTCCAGCACCACCGTGCGGTAGCCGAGGCGGGCGGCGGCAACAGCCAGCATGCGGCCGAGTTGGCCGCCGCCAATGATGCCGATGGTCGATCCAGCAGGCAGGCTCACGGCGTGTCCGTCGGTTCGGTCGCGACCTTGGCGGTCTGCGCGGCGCGCCAGGCATCCAGACGGACGGCGAGCTTGTGATCGTTCAGCGCCAGCACGGCGGCGGCCAGAAGGGCTGCGTTGGTGGCACCGGCCTTGCCGATGGCCAGCGTCCCCACGGGAATGCCAGCGGGCATCTGGACGATGGACAGCAGCGAATCCTGGCCGGAAAGCGCCTTCGATTCCACCGGCACGCCGAATACCGGCAGCGGCGTCATCGCGGCCGTCATGCCGGGCAGGTGCGCGGCACCGCCGGCGCCGGCGATGATCACCTTGTAGCCGGCCGCCTTGGCGCCTTTGGCGAAATCGTAGAGCCGGTCCGGCGTGCGATGCGCGGAGACGATCAGCCGCTTGTGCGGAATGCCGAGTGCTTCCAGCGTTTCGGCCGCATGGCGCATCGTCGCCCAGTCGGACTGGCTGCCCATGATGATGGCGACGTCGGCGCGTTGATCGTCCAAGTCCGTGTTTCCCGGCGACAAAGGCGCGCCTTAGCGGAATTCGCGCCAAGCCGCAAGGATAGGCGGCCGCCGCAGCGGTTTGGCAAGGTGGAAACCAGCCTGTCAGATGCCGTCGCGCTCGGCCTCGGGTGTCGAGACCAGCAAGGCCGAAGCCGCATTGGCGGCGGTGACGGCCGCTTGCATGGTCTCCCCACGGGCAAGCCCCGCGGCCAGCGCACCGACGAATTCATCGCCGGCGCCATGCGTGCTGACGACCTCGACCGGAATGGCCGGCAGCGCGAAGGCCTCGCCGGTCCGCTCGCGGCAGGCGACACCTTCGCCGCCCGCCGTGACAATCGCGACAGGCCAAAGATCGGCCAGCAGCCGCGCGGCTTGCGCGGCACCGTCCAGCGTCTCGACCACCGCCATGCCGGCAAGGAACTCCGCCTCGATGGCGTTGACCACCAATATGTCGACCAGCGCGGTCAACTCGCCGGAGAGTTTGCGCGCCGGCGCCGCGTTGAGCACGATGCGGCCGCCCTGCGCCTTGACCGCGCGTGCGGCGGCAACGTTGGCGGCTTCCGGCACTTCGTTCTGCAACAGGAGCACCGCCGTTTGGGACACTATTTCGGAAGCGGCGGCAATATCGGCATCGCCCAGCGTGAGATTGCTGCCCGAGACGATCACCGCGCCATAATCGCCGCCTTGGTCGAAGATCGCCACGCTCATTCCGGAGCCGGCACCTGCGGCCACCCGTACGAAACGACGATCGACCCTGGCGCGATCGAGATTGGCCAGCAGCGCCTGCCCGAAATCGTCGTCGCCGACCGCGCCGATCATCGCCGCGCGCACCCCGGCCCTTGCCGCCGAGACAGCCTGATTGCCGCCCTTGCCGCCACATTTCGGGTGCCAGGCATGGCCGGTCACCGTCTCGCCCTTGCGTGGGCGGTCGGGCGCGTCGACCATGATGTCGTAGTGCAGGCTGCCGAACACGGTGACCAGCGGCGGTGTCCTCATGAGCCCCGGTCTTTTCGTTTCGATGCCACCGCCGACATGGTGCGGCCGAGGTTGCGCTCCGCCGCCTGGTAGTCGCGCTGCGCCACCGCGACGAACAGCGCGTCGAGGATGTTGAGCTGGGCAATGCGCGCCGCCGCGTTCTCGCCCATCAGCGGCGAGCCCTGCGCGGTCGAGCACAGCACGATGTCGGCGACTGAGGCCAGCGGCGAGTTGTCGTAATTGGTGATGGCCAGCGTCCTTGCGCCGTTCTTGCGGGCCAGCTGGATGGCGTCGATGACGGCAGAGGTGTTACCCGAATGCGAGAAGCCGACGGCGATGTCGTCGCCGCCGAGCAGCGAGGCCGACATCAACATCATGTGCGAATCGTCGTAGACGGATGCGCGAATGCCGATGCGCAGGAACTTGTGCGAGACGTCGCGCGCAATCTGCGCCGAACCGCCGACGCCATAGAAATCCCGGTTCTTCGCACGGTAGAGAAGATCGGCGGCGCGATCGAAATCCTCGATGTCGAGGATCGCCAGCGTCTCCTCTAGGGCCTGGATGGAGGTGCGAAACACCTTCTGCACGATCTCGGCCGAACTGTCGTCGGACGACAGCTCCTGATGCATCTCGGCGGTCGGCAGGCGGCTGTACTCATAGACGGCGGTTCGAAAGTCACGATAGCCGGAAAAGCCGAGCTTCTTGGCGATCTTGACCACCATTGCTTCTGACACGCCGGCTTCCTCGGCGATCTGCTTCAGCGGAATGCTCTCGTCAAAGCCGCGCCGGCCAAAGACGGTTTCCACCACCTTCGCCTCCAGCGGGGTGAGATGCGGCATCATCATGCGGATGCGCGGTCCTACCGCTTTCAGGTCCAGCCCGCTCAAGGTCATCCACGCCCCCTCGTCACGCGATCGATAAGCATCGCGGCGAGGATTATAAGACCAGTTGCCAGAAGCTGATAGAAGGACTGCACGTTCATCAGCGTCAAACCGTTGCGCATGGCGCCGAGGATGACGGCGCCCAGGATCGTGCCGACGACACTGCCCTTGCCGCCCATCAGCGAGGCGCCGCCGATGGCGGCAGCCGCGATAGCATCGAGTTCCCAGAGATTGCCGAGGATGGGCTCGGCGGCACCGAGGCGGCCTATTAGGATTTGTGCGGCAAGGGCCGCCAGCAGCCCGGAGATCATGTAGGCGGCGATCTTGGTGCGGGCGATCGGCACGCCGGCGATATAGGCAGCCTCCTCATTGCCGCCGACGGCGAGCAGATATTCGCCGAAGGGTGTCTTCTTCAAAACCACCCAGGCGACGATCGCCACACCGGCCACGATGACGACAGCCAGCGGCAGCCCGAACAGCGAGCCGTTGAAGACGGCGCGAAAGCCTGCCGGCAGGCCGAGCACCGGATTGCCGCCGGTGTAGATCAGCGCCAGTGCCCGATAGGTGCTGAGTGTACCCAATGTGACGATGAAAGGCTGCAGCCCAACATGGGCGACGAGCACGCCGTTGACGAGGCCGCAGGCAAGGCCAATGGCGAAGCCGGCGGCGATGGCGAGCGGAAACGGCACACCGGCGACCATCATCGAGGCCGAGATGACGGCCGAAAGGGCTGCCGTCGGTCCGACCGACAGGTCGATGCCGCCAGAGATGATGACCAGCGTCATGCCCAGCGCCAGGCAGGCATTGATGCTCGACTGTTGCAGGATGTTGATCAGGTTGCGCTCGGCAAAGAAGCCGGGCACCAGCGCGCCGAAGACGGCGAGGATCACGACAAGGCCGATCAGCGTGCCGGCGTCGCGCATGGAAACCCCGCGCAGGAATTCGGCCCGTGGCCGTACCAGAGTGGTATCCGACATATCCTTCACCTACTGCCTTGCCGGCTGTGCGGCCGGCGTTTGCGTCTGCGGAATGGCGTGCGCCGCGATCGCCTGTTCGCTGATATCGCCCCTGTGGAGTTCGGCCGCGATCGTGCCGTCGCGCATGACCAGCACGCGGTCGGCGAGCCGGATCACCTCGGGGAGTTCGGAGGAGACGACGACCACCGCATGGCCTTCGGCGGCGAGTTCCTCGATCAGGTGATAGATCTCCGCCTTGGCGCCGACATCGATGCCGCGCGTCGGTTCGTCGAACAAAAGGATGCGTGTTCCGGCCGCCAGCCAGCGGCCGATGATCGCTTTCTGCTGGTTGCCACCGCTGAACAGGCGGATCGGCCGGTCGAGCAGGAATGGGCGCAGATTGACGCGGCCCATCTTGTCGACTGCCACCTGTTTCAATCTGGTGTGATCGATGAGGCCGCGCGACGCGAACACACCCATCGAAGCCAGCGCCATGTTGCTGGTGATCGAGCGCAGCGGCACGATGCCTTCGCGCTTGCGCTCCTCCGGGACCAGGCCTATGCCGGCGGCAATCGCGTCGCGCGGACTGGCGAAGCGCGTCGCTTTGCCGTCAATGGCGATCGTCCCGGCCGTGGCGCGATCCGCGCCCGCCAGCAGCCGCAAAAGTTCAGTGCGGCCAGAGCCGACCAGGCCGGCAATGCCCAGCACCTCGCCGCGATGCAGATCGAACGATACGTTCCGCACCCTCGTTGCGGAGGAGAGGTCGCGCATGCTCAGCATCACCTCGTTCGAGGCATGGGAGCTATGGTGTTCTTGTGCCAGTTCGCGGCCGACCATCATCGCCACGACCGCTTTCTCCGACAGCTCTTTCAGATCGACGGAATCGACCACGGCGCCGTCACGCATGATGGTGGCGCGCCGGCAGATGCCGAACACCTCATCCAGCTTGTGCGAGACATAGACGACGGCGACGCCGTCGCGGGCGAGGCCGGTGATGACATGCGCCAGCCGTTCGAATTCGCTCGGCGTCAGGCTCGATGTCGGCTCGTCCATGGCGACGATGCGGGCGCGGTCGAGCAGCGCGCGGGCGATCTCGACGATCTGCCGCTGCGCCACCTTCAGCGTGCCGAGTGGAGCGGCTGGGTCGATGGAAGGGTCTATTGCCGCCAGAGCCTCGGCCGCGCGACGCTCCTGCTCGCGCCGGGCGACAAAGATGCCGCGCGTCAGCGGATGGCCAAGGAACATGTTCTGGGCAACGCTGAGGCGCGGCACCTGCTGCAGTTCCTGATGGATCATGGCGACGCCCGCCGCGCGCGCCGCGACCGGATTGGCGAGCGTCACCGGCTTGCCGTCGATAAGGACGCTTCCGGCCGTCGGCCTGTAGACGCCCGACAGGATGCGCAGCAGCGTCGACTTGCCGGCTCCGTTCTCGCCGAGCAGACCGTGGATTTCACCGGCACTGACCGAGAACGACACGTCGTTGAGCGCCCGGACGGCCGGAAACAGCTTGGAAATGCCCTGGAATTGCAGCCGGGGTGACATTGGGTTCTATCTCCGGGCAAGGGTGCCGACCGGGAGCGAATTGCTCTGGCCGGCACCCGCCGATTGGCCTTACTGGCCCGCAGCGGCATCCTCGAGCAGTGCCTTGCGCGCGCCGGTGCCGGAATAGCGGTCGGCATTGTCCTTGGTGATCAGTGCCTGCGGCGTGGCAACGACGCGCGGCAGCTTTTGTCCGGCCACCAGCCGCAGCGCCGTTTCCAGTGCCACTTCGCCGGTCAGCACCGGGAAGCTATCGACCGTGCCGGTCAGTTCGCCGGCGCGAATCGAGGCATAGGCATCGGAAATGCCGTCGGTGCCGAAAACGGCAACCTTGTCCTGCAGGCCGGCAGCTTTGACCGCCTCGACAATGCCCAGCGCCATACCGTCATTATTGGCATAGAAGCCGATCAGGTCGGGGTGCTGCTGCAGGATGTTGGTGGCCGCGTCATAGGAGGTCTGGCGGTCCCAGTTGCCGGGAACACTGGCGACGACCTCGAACTTGCCCCCTTCGGTGATGGTGGACCTGAAGCCATCGGTGCGCTGGACGGCTGCATAGACGCCGGCCTGGCCTTCGACGATGGCGACCTTGCCGCCATCCGGACGATTCTTGATGAACCATTTGGCGACGCGCACGCCATTGTCGCGCTGGACATTGCCCACATAGTACTCGGCCTGCGGGATGACCGCGTCATTGACGTTGACCACCGGCACATTGGCGGCCTTGGCCTGCTCCATGATCGGCTGCAGATTGGCATCGGTCTGCGGCGAGACCAGCAGCACGTTGTAGCCCTGAGTCACCAGGCCTTCCGCGATAGTGAGCTGGCCGAGCTGGTCGCCTTCGCTCTGCGCCGCCTGGTAGACGACGGGAATGCCGACTTTGTCGCCGAACGCTTTGTAGCCCTCTCCCAGCGAGCGCCAGTATTCATTGGTCAGCGTCTTGGAAACCGCGCCCGCCTTGGTTCCTTCGGGCAGTTTGGGGAACGTGCCGAATTTGGCCTCGACCTGCGACCAGTCGATGCGGTCCTTTTCCGTATCGGAATTGAGCGGCGCGAGATCGGCGGAAAAGGCCGAGCCGATGGATAATGCCATCAGTGCGGCGGTAGCGGCGGCAAGCAGAAGTTTCATTGTATTCCTCCCTTGTTGAAAACGGCGATGGCTCGGATGCCTCAGCTGTCCGGCCCGAGCATGATTTCCTGGATGATGGCCTGCGACGTCACCGCGTCCTGGCTGTCCATGGCGGCGGACAGGCGATTGTCCTGCTCCAGCCGGTCGACGACGCGCAGCATGCGCTTAACGGTGGCGATGTTGACTTCGCATTCGCGCACCGGGTCGAGCCCTGTCATGTCGGGGAATGTGTCGAAATAGATGGCGCCGGCATAGCCGTCCCTGCGGATCTGCCTGAGCAGTTCGATGGTCTGCAGCGTGTGCACCGCGCCGACCATCAGGCCGTCGTCGCGCTTGGCGTAACCGTCGTTGAGATGCACGCCGAGCAGCTTGCTGTGACGCGCCACCAGGGCTGCTGCAAAGGCCGGCTGCTCGTCGGCATAGAGCACATGGGCGAAATCGAGCGTGACGCCGAGATTGGGCAGGCCAACGTCACGGATCGCCAGCAAGGTCGTCGCTGCGTCCGGCATCAGGCTATAGGAGCGCGGCTCGTTGGGCTTGTATTCAAGGCTGATCTGGCAGTCAGGATCATGCGCGGTTACTTCACGAATCCCATCGACTTCGTGTTGCCAGAGCGTCGCATAGTCGGCCTGGAAGGCGTAATCGAAGCCGTCCTGGCCGAGCCACAGGGTCATCAGGCTGGCACCGGCTTCACGCACGGCGTCGATGCCGGCCTTGGTCAGGTCGATGGCCTCGCGGCGTACCGCCGGGTCCGGATTGGTGAAAGCGCCGAGCTTGAAGGCCGGGTTGGAGTAGTAGCGCATGGCGAAGCCATTGATGGAAAGGCCGAGGTCGCCGAGTTTGCGGGCGATTTCAGCAGGCTTTTCGCTGACATGGTCGGGGTAGTTCAGATCGAGGTCGGTCAGCCCGGCAACCTTGGCAGCGCGCGCCGCCATCTGCAGTAGCGAGGGCTTGCCGGAGAGGTCGGGCCATTCGGCCTGTGGTCGCGAGGCAAAGGAATTCAGGCGCGTGGCGAAGCGATTGGCTGTCATGTTCGACCCTTCAATAGTCATAACTTCACACATACTAAAATATTTGTAAAGTTATTCTTTTGAAGGTCGGCGACTGTCTGGCCTCGTCGGCGGCCGGGCTGAGCCGCGCAAAGGCGGAGCCGGCAGTCTCCTGGCCGACGTCCTGGCCATAGAACCCGTCAGGGGAGCGTTCACGTGATGGCGCGCGCCGATCGCGGCCGGCGCATTTTCAGGTGATGGTCTACCTGGCGTTTCAATCCGGCCAGCGCAGGACGCCGGATGAATCCTTGCGGGCAGGTCTCATGGCATTGGCGGGTCGCTCGGCCGCGGTCAGTATGGCGCGCAGACGTTCGGCGACGATCTCGGCCTCGCCGGGATGAAGATTGCAGGGGTCGAGGAAGAAATGGCCGCGCTCCACTTCATGGTTGCGCACGATGATCGGCGGCGAGCCCGTCGCCAATGCCGAGGTGAGACCGGCCGCCGAGAACCGGCTTTCGGGCAATACAAAAATCTGCAGCCGATCCAGAGGGTTGGCGGTCGGGTCGGGGATGATCTTCGCGACGATGCCCGGCAACCCCTGCAACGCGTCTTTCCACAGGTTCAGCGCGGCCTCTTCGCGCCGGCGGATGCCTGCGTGGTCGCGCTTTTCCCAGGCTTCCAGTGCGGCCATGGTGCCGGCGATGCTTTCCTTGCCGACCTTCATGGCGCGCGCGACGCCGCGATTCTGCAGATAGGCGGCTCGAACCAGATCCTTGCGCCCGGTGACGATGCCGCTGGTCGGCCCGCTCAGGAATTTGTGCCCGCTGTAGATGACAATGTCGGCGCCGCGCGCAAGGAAGCCGCGCAGATCATATTCGGAAGCCGCGTCGACGATGACCGGGACACTCCTGGCGTGGCAGATCTCGCAGAATTCCTCCAGGGATAGCATGCCGTACTGCACGGTGTGATGGGCGACGACATAGAGGCCCGCCGCCGTGCGATCGTTGATCGCCTCACGCACATGGTAATCCTGCGTAACGCTGACGGTGCCGGCCGGCACGACCTTTGCGCCGGCCACCCGGACCGACTGGTCGATCGGCGCGCCGTAATTGACGATGTGGCCAAGCTGGACGATGACCTCCGATTTCAGCCCTTCGGTGTCGTCCGGCAGGCGTTCGATGGCGAGCAAATTGGTTCCCGTCATCGCACCGGCGATCGCCATGGTGATGCCGCTGGCGCAACAAGCGGTGATGAAACCGGCCTCGCCGCCGGTGAGACGCGCGACGATCGTGCTTGCGGCACGCTGCAGATCGTCCATCTCAACCCATTGCGAGGCTATTTCGGACATGGCGCGGATTGCTTCCGGGACGATGATCGACGCGCCGAGCGCCGTCATCGTGCCGGAGACGTTGATGATCGGGCGAAGGCCGAGCCGTTCGCGGATCGTGGTGTTGGAGCCGTCGGTGGACGTGGTTTTCATCTCTCGGATTCCATTTCTAACGGGTCAGGCGGCGATCTCGACGACCGCCTCGATTTCGACGGTAATGTTTCCGGGCAAGGAACCTACGCCGATCGCCGAGCGGGCATGGCCGCCGATGGTGTCGAATACATCGGCGAACAGGTCTGAGCAGCCATTGACCACTTTCGGGTGGTCGCTGAAGGTCGGTATCGCGTTGACGAAGCCGAGCAGCTTGACGATGCGCACGATCCGGCCAAGGTCGCCGGTGGCTGCGTGCATGACGGCGAGCAGATTGAGGCCGGTGAGGCGGGCATGGCCATAGGCTTGCTCGACGGTGACATCATCTCCCACCTTGCCGGTGAACAACGTGCCGTCGGTCCGCAGCGGCCCCTGACCGGACAGGAAGATCAGCCGGCCGCTTTCGGCATGGGTGACGAAATTGGCGATGGGGGTCGGCGGCTCCGGCAGCGTCAGGCCCAACGCGGCGAGCCGGATATAAGGCGTCATGAAAGAAGGCTCCTTGCGACAGCGCTCGCTGTCTCGTTCTAGAAATGCGAGGCGCGGAAGCGTGCCAGGAAGGTGCGCAGGCGCTCGTTGTCGGTATCCGCCGCCAGGATTTCGGCGGGCGGGCCCGCCGCGCTGACGCCTCCATCGGCCATGAAGACGATGCGGCTCGATGCGTCGCGGGCAAAGGCCATTTCGTGCGTGACCATCACCATCGTCATGCCGTCCTCGGCCAGGCTTCGCACGACCTCGAGCACCTCGCCGACCAGTTCGGGGTCGAGCGCGGAGGTAATCTCGTCGAGAAGCAGGATCTTCGGCCCCATGGCCACGGCGCGCGCAATGCCGACGCGCTGCTGCTGGCCACCGGACAGTTCGGCGGGCAGACTGTCGGCCTTGTGGGAGAGGCCGACCCGGCCGAGCCAGTGTTCGGCGATGGTGCGGGCCTCCGCACTGCTCTTGCCGCGCACCTTGGTGAGGCCAAGCATGATGTTGCCGGCGGCAGTCAGGTGCGGAAAGAGGTTGAAGCTCTGGAACACCATGCCGGTTTCGGCGCGCATCGCGGCGAGATCGCGTTCGCTGCGGCGCTGGCGGGCTCCGGTTTCGCGAAAACCGACCTCCTTGCCGTCGATGCGGATCGAGCCGCTGTCGTAGCTTTCGAGGAAGTTGACGCAACGCAGCAGCGTGGTCTTGCCGCTGCCGGAGGGGCCGATGACGGTCACCACCTCGCCGCGCGCCACTTGCAGGCTGACCGAACGCAGGACCTGGACGGTTCCAAAGGCTTTGGAAACGTCGCGGACGTCGAGAAGGGCCTGGGTGTCGTTCGAACCTGTGGACATTGCTAATCCCGGATGAAGGAGAAACGCCGCTCGAGCCGCCGGCTGGCGAACGAGAGGGCATAGTTGACCGCGAAGTAGATGAGCGCGCCGAGGATGTAGAGCGGCATGGCTTCATAGGTGCGGCCGATGACCTGGTTGATGGCCTGCATCAGATCGGTGATGCCGAGCAGCGACACCAGGGCGCTGCCCTTGACCGCGTCGGTGACACCATTGATCCAGGGCGGCAGGAAGCGCCTGAACGCCTGCGGGAAGATGACGTAGGCCAGGCGCTGGCGAAAGGTCAGTCCGATCGCCATTGCCGCCTCGGACTGACCCTTCGGAATGGAGCCGACCGCACCCCTGAGATATTCGACGACCTGCGCCGTCTTGAACAGGGTCAGCGCCAGCACGGCAGCCCAGAAGGATGGCAGATGAAGCCCGACGGCCGGCAGGCCGTAATAGACAAAGAAGATGAGCACCAGGATCGGTATCCCGCGGATGGTATCGCTGAAGATGCGCACTGCCCATTGCAACGGCACGGGGCCATAAACGAGACCGACGCCCATGATCACGCCGGCGATCAGAGAAAACACCACGACCAGCAGGGATACCCACAGTGTCAGGGCAAAGCCCTGGGCGAGGAAAGGCAAGGCATAGGCGATCTGGATCAGCATGTCAGCGCGCCGCCCTGAACCGGCGCTCGACAAGCCGAAGCGCAAAAAGCAGTGCGTAGCCGGTCACCAGATACATCGCCGTCACCACGAGATAGACCTCGACGATGCGGAAGGTGTTGAAGTTGATCCACTGGGCGCCGTAAGTCAGTTCCGGCACCGAGATGACCGACGCGACGGACGTATCCTTGAACAGCGATATGAAGGTGTTGGACAATGCCGGTAGCGTGATGCGCAGCATCGTCGGCAGGCGCACGTTGAGCAGCCTTTGCCAGGGCGTCAGGCCGATCGCCTTGCCGGCGTCCAGCTGTCCGCGCGGAACAGCCTCGAGCCCGGAGCGGAACACCTCGACCAGATACGCGCCGCTGTAGAGCGAGAGCGTGACGACAAACGAGGTCGGCGCGCTGTAGGCGATATCGACCACCGTCGGCAGGCCGTAGAAGACGAGATAGACGAGCAGGATCAACGGCACGTTGCGGATGAATTCGACATAGGCGGCGATGAAGGTGCGCACCACGCGCCCGGCCGAAACATACCAGACCGCCAGTATGAGCCCGATGACGATGCCGATGGCGATCGAGATGACGGCGAGTTCGAGACTGAGCAGCAGGCCGCCCCACAGCTTGTCGAAATGCCGCCAGATCAGGTTGAAGTTGAGGGCATAGCCCATGCGTTCGCCTCGGTGCCGCAGGCCTTAGAGCAGTTCACCGTTTCACGGAAACGGCAAACCGCTCTAACTCTGTTTTGACGCAATTCCGGACGGAAAACCGTTTCACACTTTTCCTGGAATTGCTCTAGGGAGGCGGAAGGGCGCTGTATGCGTCCTCCCGCCCGATGCAGGTCAAATGGCTGGGAAGCCCGGATGTCGAGCTGGCGGCTCCTGTCCAAAATAGTCCTTGAACGCGGCGTCGTAGAGGGCGTTTTCGTGGCCGAACATGGCGATGGTGAAAGTTGAGTTGACGAAGGTCAGCCAGTCAAGGTCGCCTTGCCGCAGTGCGGCGCCATAAAGCATGCTCAGCCAACTCTTGCCCGCATCGAAGTATTTGTCCGGATTGCGCGAGGCGAGCCAGCGCACCGTGGAAAGATCGACAGCGGCGGCGTCGACGCGTTTCGATTCCAGTGCCTGCAGCACGTTGGCCTGGGTATCGATCTGCATGACCTGGCACTCGGGCAGCACCGAATGCACCTGCGCCTCGGCATCGACGTTCTGCAGGATGGAGATGCGCGTTGCAGCGCCACCGGCAAGCAGCTTGTCGAAAGTCTTGTTCTCGGCGGTCGGCAGGCTCAGCAGGGCAACGCCCTCGACATAGTAAGGCCGGGAAAAATTGACCAGCTGCGAGCGTTGGGCGCTCATCGTCATGAACTGGATGGTGATGTCGACCTTGTTGGTGGTCACGTTGGGGATGCGCTGTGCCGGATCCTGCATGACGAACTCGACCTTGGTCGGATCGTCGAAAAGGCCCTTGGCGAGAATGCGCCCCATGGTGATGTCCATGCCGACCAGTTCGCCGGCATCGTTCTCGAAGTGCCACGGTGCGTTGGTGCTGCCGGTGCCGACGATCAGCTTGCCGCGATCGAGCACGGTGCGCAGCAGGCTGTCGGATGCTGCCTGGGCCGCGGCCTTCTGGGCATCGACGGTTGCCAGCACGCCAGCCGTGGCCAGCCCTGCCATTCCCATTTTCAGAAAATCACGTCTTCCGGATGTGTCGTTCACGGCGACCTCCTTTCGTGTTGTGTTCCCCTTGTGTACAGGCAAGACACGCGTCGGTGATTTTGTCTCTTACAAGAGACGAGTGTATCCTGTACAAGACAGATATTAACACCGGGAATCGACAATGCAAGATGGCAATGCCTCCGTGATTTCAGCCGACGAGAAAATCTCGGGCTCCCGTGAAAAGGGACTTAACCGGGTGCTCGAGATTCTGGAGTTTCTTCACACGACCCAGCGGGCGATCGGCATTGGCGACCTTGCCAAAGGGGTGAATGCACCCCGCTCGACGACCTACACGCTGGTGCGGTCGCTGGTCGATGCGGGCCTGCTGGAGATGGCCGGCGACGGCAATCGCGTCTATTTCGGCAAGAAGCTCTATCTCTATGGAATGGATTATGTGCGGGGCAACGACCTCCTCAGACGAGGGCGTCAGGAGGTCGACAACCTGTCGCGCGAGACCGGCGAGACTTCCGAACTGTGCATGCTGCAAAGCGGTCGCTACACGATCGTCCACGCGAGCCCTGGCACCAGGCCTTTCCGGATCAGCTCCGCCACGGGCTTGCAGATACCGCTGCCCTGGACCGCTTCGGGGCGGCTGCTTCTGGCGGGACTGGAGAGGGCTGAGATCGAAGGCATGGTGTCCGACGACGACCTCGTGCTGCCCGATGGCCGCAAACTGCGGCTCGACGACTTCGTCACCGACATCGCAAAGGCGCGAGTCGCCGGCTATTGCGTCACCTCGGGTCTTGTCGATGCCTATACGAAATGTCTTGCCGTGCCGGTCTTTTCAGCGCCCGGCAAGGTCGAGGCGACGATGTGCCTGGTGGTCCCCATCGATACGTCCGAGGAGCGGACCGGCGAGCTCATCGGCCTGCTGCGTGATCGTGCCGCGAAGCTTTCAATCGCCGCCGGATAGCGCTCGAAAGCGTACGCGCCTTCAGGCAATGATGTCGGGAATGATCTTGTCTTCCAGCGCCATCAGCCGGTCCTTGAGGAACAGCTTTTTCTTCTTCATGCGCTGGATCTGCAGTGGATCGCAGGCCATGGCGATCATGGCGTTGATGGCCGCATCGAAATCGGCGTGTTCCTGCTTCAGCCGGGAATATTCGAGCCGGATATCAGCCTGTTCCTGATCGGACATTATCTACCGTCTGCACGTCTGCGGCGCCCAAAAATGGGCCTGATTGGGCGGGGCCGGTGGAATTTTGCAACCGGCGCGCAGCCCATATCACATTTCACATTGTCGTGGAATGCTACCACGGATCATTCGACATCGCTGCCGGAAGGTGACACACTGTCATCATGCCGTCACAGAAGCGAACCTGCGGTGGACGCGCCATGACGGCTGCAATCGAGGAAACCATGAAAGGGAGAACCAATCATGTCTCTTGCATCCCATCTTGATGAGTTGCAGCGGAAACACGGCGACATCGAACGTGAAATCGATGACGCGATGAACCATCCATCGGTCGATGACCTCGAAATCGTGAATCTCAAGCGACGCAAGTTGGCACTCAAGGACGAGATTGAAAAACTGAGAGGGAAACCGACCACGCATTGATGTCCTCCTGACATAGTCGCTTACCATCCGCGGCCTCTTTTTCCCGGCGGCACCTGCCGCCGGCGCGATGGGTTTTGATTTCCAGCACTGGCCACCAGCCTGAGCCGGACTTCCGCCCGGCTTTAATTTCCGCTCGGCTGTCGCCAGATTTCGCCAGATCATCGATTGTTTCTGGCCCCTGGCGGCGGGCCGATTCCGGCCAGTGGCGACCTGTCGCCATTGACAAGCCATCTTTGCTCCTCCACCTCATGCCCGGACTTTAGCGCATCGGCCCGGAGCGCACTTTGTGCGTTCAAGTGGACGCATGGCGCTCCAAAGACAAAAGGCTGCCGGCATGACCGGATATTTTTCCTCTCCTTTCCCCCGCCGCACCTCGGTCGGCGTCGATGTGGGCGGCGTGGTCGTCGGCGGCGGCGCGCCCGTTGTCGTGCAGTCGATGACCAACACCGACACGGCCGATATCGACCAGACCGTTGCGCAAGTTGCAGCACTCCACCGTGCCGGCTCCGAGATCGTGCGCATCACCGTTGATCGCGACGAGAGCGCTGCCGCCGTGCCGCGCATTCATGAGCGGCTTCAGCGGCTCGGCATCAACGTGCCGCTGGTCGGCGATTTCCACTATATCGGCCATAAGCTTTTGGCGGACCATCCGGCCTGCGCCGAGGCGCTGGCCAAATATCGGATTAACCCCGGCAATGTCGGCTTCAAGGACAAGAAGGACCGGCAGTTCGCTGATATCGTCGAGATGGCGATCAGGCATGACAAGCCGGTGCGCATCGGTGTCAATTGGGGCTCGCTCGACCAGGAGCTTTTGACCCGGCTGATGGACGACAACCAGGACAAGGGTTTTCCGCTGACGGCGCAAGAGGTGATGCGCGAGGCGATCGTACAGTCGGCGATCCTGTCGGCCGAGATGGCGGAAGAGATCGGCCTTGGCCGCGAGAAAATCATCCTGTCGGCAAAGGTCAGCGGCGTGCAGGACCTGATCGCCGTCTATGCCGAACTCGCCACCCGCTCCAACCATGCGCTGCATCTCGGCCTGACCGAAGCCGGCATGGGTTCGAAAGGCATCGTCGCTTCGTCGGCCGCCATGGGCATCCTGCTCCAGCAAGGCATCGGCGATACCATCCGCATCTCGCTGACGCCGGAGCCGAACGGCGATCGCACTCGCGAGGTGCAGGTGTCGCAGGAATTGCTGCAGACCATGGGGTTCAGGCAGTTCGTGCCGATCGTCGCCGCTTGCCCCGGCTGCGGCCGCACAACCTCCACCGTGTTCCAGGAACTCGCCCAGAACATCCAGGCGGATCTGCGCAAGAACATGCCGGTGTGGCGCGAAAAATATCCCGGCGTCGAGAACCTGAAGGTCGCCGTGATGGGCTGCATCGTCAACGGTCCGGGCGAGTCCAAGCACGCCGATATCGGCATTTCGCTGCCCGGCACCGGCGAGACGCCGACGGCGCCTGTCTTCGTCGACGGCAAGAAGGCGGCGACGCTGCGCGGGCCGTCGATCGCGGCGGATTTCGAGAAAATGGTCGCCGACTATATCGAGCAGAGGTTTGGTCGCGGCAAGGCCGCGGCCGAGTGAGCCCATGCCGAAACTCTACTCCGGCGGCCATCTGAAGGCGTCTTCTGCGCTTCCGGTGCTCACGGATCAAATGTCTGCTGCGCGCGTCGCGGGGGCGACCCCGAAGCCACCAGCATCTGGGTCGCCGGAGCGACCTTCGGCACGGGCTCGGCGTTCGATGCAGCGTTTCCTCTGGGCGACGCTGATCCTGTTGTGCGGGCTGGGTTGGTCGACGCTCGCTCAGGCAGATCCGCCGCAATCCGCCAAGCAAAGGCTGATCGACAAGGTCTGCAGCCTGATCCAGGCGCATGCCGACCAGAACGGTCTGCCCAGGGATTTCTTCGCCCGGCTGATCTGGAAGGAAAGCCGTTTCGATCCCAACGCCGTCAGCCCGGTCGGCGCCGAAGGCATCGCCCAGTTCATGCCGGGCACCGCCAAGATGCGCGGGCTGGCCAATTCCTTCGACATCAACCAGGCGATCCCGGCATCGGCGAAATATCTCGCCGAAATGAAAACCGGCTACGGCAATCTCGGGCTGGCAGCGGCCGCCTACAATGCCGGCGAAAGCCGAGTGTCGCGCTGGCTCAGTTCCGGCGGCTTCCTGCCGATGGAGACCGAGAGCTATGTCTTCGACATCATGGGCGAGCCGGCCGACAAGTTCACCGACCGGGCCTATGCCGGAAAGATCGAGCCGCTCGACACAAAGTCGGATTTTGCCATCGCCTGCCGCAGGTTGCCGGTGATCATGTCGCGGACCGTGGCGATGGCCTCGATCAACATAAAGCCGTGGGGCATCCAGGTGGCCGGCAACTTCCGCCGCAGTGCCGCGATCAACCAGTGGCTCAGGGTAAGAAGCCGGTTTCCGGCCTTGCTCGGTGGACATGATCCGGTAGTCAGCCGGGTGCGCACACCAATCGGCCGGCGCGGTATCTACGCGGTCCGGATCGGGGTCGACCGCCGCGCCGATGCCAACGTCATCTGCCAGAGATTGCAAAGTGTCGGTGGGGCGTGCGTGGTGGTGCGCAACCGGTAATTTGGCCGCTGCCGACAGGGTGTTTCGTCCGAGAGACTTTGAAGGCGACGGCCAGGACGTCGCATCCAGCAAAGATTTCAGCTATAGCGGCGGCCATCATTTAGCCGCGGGCCCCGCCTCCGGCGAGCGGCACGGGCGTTACATGTTTGACGGCTACATTCTCTGCGGCACGCCGAGGACCGGGAGCACTTTGCTGTGCAAGCTCCTGGCGTCCACGAAGACGGCCGGCGATCCTCACTCGTTCTATCGGCGACAGGACGTGCCGGAGTGGGCCGAAGAGTGGAACCTGCCTGACCGTGACACGATGAGCGAACTCGACTTCAATGTCGCCTATCTCAATGCGGCAATCGCTGCCGGCAAGGGTGGCACAAGCATTTTCGGCCTTCGTCTGATGCGCGAAAATCTGGATGAGCTTTCGGCAATCCTCGACCGGATTTTCCCAAAGCTGCCATCTGACAGAGCGCGGTTCGAAAGAGCATTCGGCAATGTTCTCTACATACACCTCTCGCGGGAGGACAAGCTTGCGCAGGCTGTCTCCCTGATCAAGGCAGAGCAGACCGGTCTTTGGCATATCGCTCCCGACGGCACCGAGATCGAAAGAGTCGCACCACCGAAAGAGCCCCAATATGATTTCGAGCGTATCAAACGAGAGGTCACGGAACTTGAGACCTATGACGCAGCCTGGAACATTTGGTTCGAGGACCAAGGCATAATCCCGCTTCGAATTGGCTATGAACGCCTTTCAGCCAATCCGGCTATGACCTTGGTGTCCATCTGCGAAGCCCTCGGCGTTCAGCCACCCAATGCCGGTGATGTAAGGCCTGGCGTTGCAAAGCTCTCCGACGCCACAAGCCTCGATTGGATGCGCCGCTATCAACTGGACGCGGCCGTCTGAGGCATTGGCGGATGCAGGCTACGCCGTCTTCGCCACCACCGTTTCGCTGAGCCAGGTGCCGATCTTGGTGCCGAGGCGGTCAGGCGAAACCGGCTTCGGCAGATAGTCGTCCATACCGGCTTCGATGCACTTGTCGCGATCGCCCTTCAGCGCATGCGCGGTGACGCCGATGATCGGTATGTGGGTGCCCGTCGAGACCTCCATGGCCCGGATGGCGCGGGTTGCTTCGTAGCCGTTCATCTCCGGCATCGAGACATCCATCAGGATCAGCTTGGGGCGCAGCGCCCGGTACATCTCGACCGCCGTGCGGCCGTTGCCGGCGATGCGGTAGCTGAGGCCCAGCCCGTTGAGGATCTGGCCGAACACCAGCTGGTTGACGTCATTGTCCTCGGCAATGAGGATGTCGATTGGACCATTCGGCGTGGCCGTCGATTCCGGCACCAACGCGACCGGCATCGCCGGACCGCGAATGACGGTGAAGGCAGGCGGCGCTGCCGGCGGAGCCGGTTCGCGGACGAACTGGGCCTTGCCGACCTGCGAACGGGCCTTCTGGACGACCGAGATGACGGTGCCGAGCAGGACCGCGGAGCGCGCCGGCTTGGTCAGGTGCGCGGCAATACCGAAGTCGATGATCATCTTGCCGAAATCGACCTGGTCGACCGAGGTCAGCAATACGACCGGGATGGAAGACAGCCGGCTGTCGGAAGCAATGGCCCTGGCGACATCGGCGCCGTTCATGCCCGGCATCTGGTAGTCGAGGATGATGCAGTCGACGGCGGCTCCCAGCTGGCAGGCGCGATCGAGGAAGGCCAGCCCCACGGCGCCGCTTTCGGCGGCGGCGCAATCGAAGCTCCAGCTTCTGAGCTGCTCGAGCAGGATTTCGCGGTTGACCGGATTGTCGTCGATGACCAGCACGCGCGCGCCGGTGACGTCGACCGGCACGATCTCGTCGCGAGCTGCTGCCTGATGCGCCGGCAGCGGCACCGCGAACCAGAAAACCGAACCGCGGCCGATCTCGCTCTCGACGCCGATCTTGCCTGCCATCAGGTCGACGAGGCGGGCGGCGATGGCGAGGCCAAGGCCGGTGCCCTCGTGGCGGCGGGTCGACGAGCCGTCGACCTGGGCGAATTTTTCGAACACGTTCTGCAGCTTTTCGGCCGGGATGCCGATGCCGGTGTCTTCGACGCGGACCTTGAGCTGGACCACGTCATTGACGATCTCGCCGCCGACATCGATCAGCACATGACCTTTTTCGGTGAACTTCACCGCGTTGCCGAGCAGGTTGGTGATGATCTGCCGGAACCGGCCGGCGTCGCCGACGACATGGGCCGGCAGGCGCGGGTCGACACGCACGATCAGTTCGAGGTTCTTTTCGGCGACGCGCGCCGAGACCAGCGTCGCCACATCCTCGACCGCCTCGGAGAGACGGAAGGGAGCAGGATCGAGGGTGAGTTGCCCGGCATTGATCTTCGAGAAATCGAGAATGTCGTTGATGATGGTGAGCAGCGCGTTGCCGGATTTGACGATGACGTCGGTGAAGGTCTTCTGACGCGCCGTCAAATCGGTCTTGGCCAGCAGTTCGGCCATGCCGAGCACACCGTTCATCGGCGTGCGGATTTCATGGCTCATATTGGCCAGGAATTCCGACTTGGCGCGGTCGGCGGCCTCGGCCTTGAACAGGGATTCGGCGGATTCGGCAAAGGCGCGGCGGATCGCCACTTCCATCGGCCGGAAGATCCAGAAGGCGACGATGGCAAGGGCTGCGAACAGGATGCCGCTCGCCCACAGCAGCAGCCTGTCGCTGGAGGCATCGGCCAGATGGCGCTCATCGTCCATGGCGGTGCGGACGCGGACCAGCATGGGCTGGGCGAACAGGTCGTTCTGATTGCGGATTTCGCGATAGCTCCATTCATCGACCTTCTGCGCCACCGACATCAGGTTGAAGTTGCGCACCATGTCGCGCGGCGACCAGAACAGGTCGCCGTTAACGGAAGCGGATTGGAGTTCGTTGACGGTCTTGCTCGACAGGCGCGGCCGGACCGCTGCAAACTGTGCGGTCAGTATCTCGATCTCGCCGGTCAAGCGTTCTGAATGGCCGCGCGCCGATGTGGTCAGCGCATCGCGTGTCTCCGCCCGCCAGGCGGTGCCGGTCGTCTCGGCGAAGCTGGTCGCGTTGCGCAGGTCGCGGGTGAAGACGACGAGGTTGCTGCTCAGCGCATCGATGTCCCGGCGAAAGGAATTGACACGATCGAGCGCAAGCACGATGCCTGCGGAAGCCAGCGCGAAGATTAGCAACCCTGAAATATAGCGAATCCGGACCGACCGGATGAAGGACGAATATTCAGGCATGCGCAACCCCAACACATACGCACCATTTTAATGGTCGGGATTACGCTTCATTTACATTAAAATTTCGTGTGGATAGGCGAAGCTTGCAGACCACCGGATAGATGACAGCTTTTTGACCGTTCTTTCGTCGCAAAAGCGTGTGTCGTCTGAACGGAATTCAGGCGATCCGCTTCAGGTGTTTGTTTTTATGCATGTCTCCCAAACCGAGGTTGCTTTTGGGCGACATGCATCAGGCCGCCACCACGACGAGGGCGCGGATGCGGCCGCTCACCGCGCCTTCCCCGAACCGTTTCCCCATGGCATTCGCCACGTGTCGCGTTACCTCCTCCAGCGAGCCGCCGCGGGCCTCGATCTCGGTCCGCAGGGGCGTGCCCTGGCAATAAGCCGCGGCCACCTCATGCGGCGACGGAGCGGCGCTCACGGCACCCAGAGGCTCGATGGTGACGTCGCGAAATCCGGCGGCATGCAGGTCGGCGCGGATGACGTCCGCATTGTGATAGCCGTGCGGGGTCCTCGCCATGAAGCGAGGTGGATCGGCGGGGAAGAAACCGCCGAGCGCCCGCGTTACTTCTTCGGCGAACTCGTTCTCTTCGATGGCACTCCAGACGTTGAACAGGAAATGCCCGCCCGGTCGCATCACCCGCCGAACTTGGCCATAGGCGGCTACCCGATCGGGGAAAAACATCGCGCCAAATTGGCAGACCACGGCGTCGAACCGGGCGTCCTCGAAGGGCAGCGCCTGAGCGTCGGCCTGCTGCCAGATGATACGAGGATCGTCCGCCATCCGCGTGCGCGCGTGGTCGAGCATCGGCTGATTAAGGTCGGTGGCCACGATGCGTGTTTGCGCCGGCAATCTTGCTGCCAGCGCACGCGTCACCACACCGGTGCCCGCCGCCACCTCGAGCACCGATTGCGGCCCGAGCTTCGACACTCTCTCCGCCAGATCCTGCGCATAGGGCTCGAAGATCAGCGGCACCATCGCCCGGTCGTAGACCTCGGGAATGGAACCGGTGAACAGCTTGTCGGTGGTAGACATGGCATCCCTCCAACTGTGTCCGCACCGCGTGGTTGCCGTGTGGATGGCAAAGCCGTATCGATCCTCTGCTTCGGCAGGCTTCCACTCAAGTTCTATTTATGAACCGGCCGGCGGAGGACGAGCGGCTTAAATCGGCCCGATGTCCTGGTTGGGCCCAACCTCAGCTGTTGCGCGCCGCCACGAACGTCGCCGCTTCCTTCAGAAGCTGGGCACCGTCGCCATAGGGCTCAAGCAGTGCATGGGCCTGTTCGACGAGGCCGTGAAGCTGGCTGCGCGCCCAATTCGCGCCATGCAGCGCGACCAGCGTCGCCTTGCCGGCGGCAGCGTCCTTGCCGGTCGCCTTGCCCATCTGGCTGGCATCCGCGGTCAGGTCGAGCAGGTCGTCGGCGAGCTGGAAGGCAAGGCCGATCGCGGAACCGAATTCGGCCAGCCGCTCGCGATCCTCGGCGGAGGCGCCGGCAATGAGTGCGCCTGCCTCGCAAGCGAAGCGGATCAGCGCGCCGGTCTTCATCGCCTGCAGCCGGATGATGCCGGTCTCGTCCGGCGGCGCCTGTTCGGCTTCGAGGTCGAGCTTCTGGCCGCCGACCATGCCACCGGCTCCGGCCGCACGGGCAAGCGCCAGCACCAGGGCTACCCGCCGTTCCGCCGGCAGAGCGGTCGCCTCGCCGGCGATGATGTCGAACGCCAGCGTCAGCAAGGCGTCGCCGGCCAGGATGGCGGTCGCCTCGTCGAAGGCCTTGTGCACCGTCGGCTGGCCGCGGCGCAAATCATCGTCGTCCATGGCGGGCAGATCGTCGTGGATCAGCGAATAGCAATGCACGCATTCAAGTGCTGCCGCGACGCGCAGTGCCGCCTCGCCGTCAGCGGAAAAAAGGGCCGCACTTTCCATGACCAGGAAGGGGCGCAGGCGCTTGCCGCCGTTCAGCACACCGTGGCGCATCGCCGCCATCAGCCGGTCAGGCCGGGCGATCTCGCCCGAAAGCGAGCGATCGTCGAGCAACCGCCGCAGCAGCACCTCGACGGCGGCTGCCCGTCTGATAAGCGCCATTTCGAACGCCATTTCGTCGTCATTCGTCATGGTCGGGACCGGTAGCCGACACTCAGACGTTGCGCAAGAAGCCAAGCGCCATTATGCCGGGGCAGGGAGAGCACGGGTTGGGCGGCTTGGCGGAACCGATCGTCGATCATGAAACCGAAAAGCTGGACATGGCGACGAGATCGCGAGGCGTGAACCGCCGCAGTCTCAAACGCTGGGTCCGGCGCGGTATCACCGTGGCCGCGGTGCTGGCGTTTATACCGACGGTGCTGACGCTCCTGTACCTGCCATTCTTCGTGCATCCGGTCTCGACGCTGATGCTGAAGGACCTGGCGACATTCTCCGGCTATGAGCGCCGCTGGGTATCGATCGATGACGTGTCGCCGGTGCTGGCCAATTCCGTCATCATGTCGGAGGACGGACAGTTCTGCTTCCATCGTGGCGTCGATCTCGGCGAATTGCGGGGCGTCGTCGACGACGCGCTGGCGGGTGAAGCAACGCGCGGCGCCTCCACCATCACCATGCAGACGGTGAAGAACCTCTTTCTCTGGTCGCGGCCGCTGGGTTCGGTGCGCAAAGTGGTCGAACTGCCGCTGGCCGTCTATTTCGACGCGGTGATGTCTAAACGGCGCATCATGGAAATCTATCTCAACATCGCCGAGTGGGGGCCGGGCATTTACGGTATCGAGGCTGCGGCACAGCATCATTTCGGCGTTTCGGCAAAACAGCTGTCACGACGGCAGGCCGCCCTGCTCGCCGTCTCCTTGCCAAATCCGATCGCCCGCAACCCGGCCAAACCCGGACCGGGCCTGAGACGGCTGGCCAATCTGATCGAGCGGCGCGCCGGCCGCTCCGGCGCCTATGTCGGTTGCCTCCGCTAGCCAGCTCAAAAAAATTCGCGCCAGTGCTGGCCAAAACGGCACAGGGCGTGTATAGGCACCCGACTTTCTCAGATTCCGGCCCCGACATGGCCCTTTCACGAGGGCGGGCGGGGCTTTTTGACCATGTAGTGGAGCATATCCATGGCCGTTCCGAAACGAAAAACCTCTCCGTCCAAGCGCGGCATGCGCCGCTCGGCCGACGCACTCAAGGCCCCGACCTATGTCGAGGACAAGAATTCCGGCGAAATGCGCCGTCCGCACCACATCGACCTGAAGACCGGCATGTATCGCGGTCGCCAGGTGTTGACGCCCAAGGAAAGCTGAGACCAGCTTTTCCAAAGGCTTGAATTACAAAATGACCGGCCAGTGGCCGGTCTTTTTGCGTTTGGCGGAGGGATAGCGCGCATTTCGAAGCGTGGGCGGCAATCGTCGCGGTTCTCCAGCCGGGCAACCGGCTGACATGGATGTTGCGTGCGGTCTTCGACCGTGTTCAGCGCTGCCACCGAAACATCTTGACGGCGTGCCTGTGGCGCATTCTACAAAGGATTGCCCCCACATGGAGACGCCAGATGTTCGGTGCCATTCCGCTGCTGATCGTGCCTTTCGTGCTCTACAATCTCGGCCTGCTGGGAATATTCGGCAGCGGTGACGATCCGTGGGCGAGCGAGGTCTTCTCGTTCAGCATGATGTCGGGCGGGGTGTTCTCGATGACGCTGGGCGACCTGATGGTGCTGATCGGGCTTATCTTCCTTTTCCTTGAAATGGCGAAGTCGGTGCGCACCACCAATGCCTCGATCATGGACCACCTTCTGTCGACCCTGGTCTTCGTGGCGTTCCTGGTCGAGTTCCTGCTGGTGAAGGGCGCCGCCCATTCCGTCTTCTTCACGCTGATGGTCATCGCGCTGTTCGATGTGCTGGCCGGATTCGCGGTGTCGATGCGGTCGGCCAGCCGGGACATCAATCTGAATTAGAGCCGGACCGGCGCCGATGCTCAGCCCGGATCGGCGGTGAAACCGGCTGCCTCGATGCCGGCGATGGCCGCGGCCTCGTCATTGTCCGACGTATCGCCGGAAATGCCGACGGCACCGATGATGGCACCGGCCTTGTCGCGGATCAGCACACCGCCGACGACCGGCAGCACGCGCCCGCCCGAGACGTCCGAGATGCCGGCGACGAGATGCGGGCGCTCCTTGGCGAAGGCCTCGACTTTGCGCGAACCCATGCCGATGGCCAGTGCGCCATAGGCCTTGCCGGCCGACATTTGCGGGCGCAGGAACGAGGCGCCGTCCTGGCGCTGGAAGGCGACCAGATGCCCGCCGGCATCCAGCACCGAGACGCCGAGCGGCTTGAGCTTGAGATCGGCGCCCTTGGCAAAGGCGGCATCGATGATTTGCCTGGCTTTTTCGAGCGGCAGTACGGTCATGGCAGTCTCCTGTTTGAAAACGCGTCGATCATTGACCGTCGACGGGCGAGATAACATCCCCGTTTCGGTTGAAATTGCTTCGCGTGAAGAGGCGAGATGGAAAGCGGCCTTCGCTGATACCATCCGGATACGGCGTTGCCGCTTGTGGGGCTCCAGACGTGTCTGGAGGACGGCTATTTTTTCTTGGCGCGGGTCGGCTTCTTGGCGGGTGCCGCCGGCGCATTGGCAAGATCTTCGGCTTCCTTGGCGAGACGCAGCGCCCGCAGCTTGTTGGTCTTGGCCTGGCGGGCGTCGCTCTCGGCGACGTATTCGGCCATTGCCTTCTGACGGACGGTTGCCGCCTCTTCCTGCTTCTTGAAACGCAGGTCGGCGCGCGCGCGGGCAGCATCCCGAGAGTTTTCAACCAAGACCTTATCCAATCCCGTAAATTGTGATTTTCCGCCTCTTCTAGCAGAGCGGGGCCCCAGACGGGAAAATAAAGTTGGCTACGCGGCCGTGCCGGCGGCGAGCACCTTGCTGGCAACCACCGCCTCATAGGCGGCCTGCAAGGTCGCGCGTACGGAAGGACCAGAAGCTGTGTCGAGCGGCATGCCGAGATGTTCGTGGCGCAACTCGTCCATGAACTTGTCCCACATGGGCTGTCCGCCCTTTTCCAAGAGTTCGGCGCGGATCGATAATTCGTCGCTGACCGGCAACCAGACGCGGCCCCAGGCGCCGAGATGGGCCAGGATCGGCACCAGCGTGATCGCCATCTCGGTCAGGCTGTAGATCGCCTTCTGCTTGTGCGAGGGATCGTCGGCCTTGGTCAGCATGCCCAGCTCCATCAGCCGCTTCAGCCGGTCGGCGAGGATGTTGGATGCGATGCCTTCGATCGATCCGTTGAGCAGTTCGCGAAAGTGGCGTCTGCCGCCGAAGATCATGTCGCGAAGGATGATCAAGCTCCAGCGGTCGCCGAACACTTCCAGCGACAGGTTGATCGGGCATCCGGACCGGCGATCCATGCTCATGAGATTTTTCTCCAAAACCGGTTGCATTATCGTATCAGTTTTATTATCGTGCAACTGATTGCAAAATGCAATCAGTATTGCGAAGAGGGAGACCGCGCCATGACGACGATCGAACGTCCCATAATCATGTCCGAGTCCTTTGGCGATCCGGCAAACCCACCGCTGTTGCTGATCATGGGAGCGATGGCCTCCATGCTCTGGTGGCCGGAAGCATTGTGCCGGAAACTGGCCGATGCCGGCCTGTTCGTGATCCGCTATGACAATCGCGATACCGGCCGTTCGACCAAATACAGGCCGGGCGAGCCGCCCTATACATTCGACGACATGGTGGACGATGCGATGCATGTCCTCGACCAGCACGGCATTGGCAAGGCGCATGTCGTCGGCATGTCGATGGGCGGCATGATCGCACAGCTTGTGGCGCTCAAGCACCCATCCCGCGTCGCGTCGCTGACCGTGATCAGCAGTTCGCCGGTGGGGACAGACACTTCGCATCTGCCGCAGACGAGCGAAGCCTATCTCAAGCATTCGGCCGAGGGCGCCAAGGTCGATTGGTCGGATCGTGGCCAGGTCATCGATTTCATCGTCAGGGATGCGCGGGCAATCGCCAGCATCGCGCACCCATTCGATGAGGCCCGGATGCGTGCCTTCGTTGAGCGGGACTACGATCGTTCCGGCGGCTTCCTGAGCGCGACCAATCATTTCATGCTTCGGGGCGGTGACGCATGGAAGGGCCGGCTGCACGAGATGACGGCGCCGCTGCTGGTCATCCATGGCACGGCGGATCCGATCTTCCCGGTCGAGCATGGCGAGGCGCTGGCCGAGGCGGTCTCCGGCGCGAAAATCATTCGCATCGAAGGCGGCGGCCATGAGCTGCATCCGGACGACTGGACGAAGATATCCGCCGCTATCGTCGCCCACACCCAAGCCGCTTAGGGCGACAAAAGCAGGCCTTGACGGACAGCGCCTGTCGCAAAGTTAATGCTTCAATATTTGCCTCCGGTTGGCAGCACGGCGCCGGCCATCGATGAACCACGAGACCGACGAGCAAGACATGTCCCTGACACTCCATTTCCATCCGCTGGCCTCCTTCTGCTGGAAGCCGCTGATCGCGCTGTACGAGAACGGCACGCCGTTCTCGCCGGTCATTGTTGATCTCGGCGATGCCGAGTCGCGCGCGGCCTTCCTGAAGATTTCGCCGACCGGCAAGATGCCGGCGCTGCGCGACGATGCGCGCGACCGCACAGTGCTGGAATCGACCATCGTCGTCGAATATCTGGCCGCGCACTATCCGGGGCCGGTCGACCTCGTTCCCGCCGACATCGACCTGGCGCTGGCGATCCGCCAAACCGATCGCTTCTATGATTTTTATGTGCAGGAGCCGATGCAGAAGATTGTCGGTGACAGGCTACGGCCGCAGGACAAGACCGATCCGTTCGGCGTCGAGCAGGCTCGTGCCCAACTGCGCACTTCCTACGCCATCATCGAGCAGGAGATGCTCTCCAGGACCTGGGCGATGGGCGACGCCTTCACCATGGCCGATTGCGCGGCATCCCCCGCGCTGTTCTATGCCAACAAGGTCGAGCCGTTCGGCGACAACTACCCGGCCGTGAAGCGCTATCACGACCGGCTGCTGCAGCGGCCTTCCTTCGCCCGGGCGATCGAGGAGGCGCAGCCTTACTTCAAGTTCTTTCCCTACAACAACGGCTGATCGCGATGCTGCACGACCCCGCCCGCATGCGGCTGGTGCTGACCGAGCGGGGCGCCTTCTTGCGCAGCGAAGCTTGATCTTCGCAGCGCGTGTTGCGGCTGGCCGAACGGGTCAGGCGTCCCAGAATTGATCGAGCCAGATGTTGAGTTTGAGGAAGCCGTTGTTGCTCACCGCATAGACGCGCCTCGTCCCTTCCGGCTTGGCGTTGACCAGGCCGGCATCGAGCAGCACTTTCAGATGTTGCGAGACGGCCGGGCGTGAAACCGGCAAGCCGGCGGCCAGTTCGGTGACGGTTTTCGGGCCGCGGCGAAGTTCTTCCAGAAGATGGCGCCGATTGGGATCGGCAATCGCCATGAAGGCGTCGGAAAACATCATGCCTGTATTAGTGAGGCAAAGCCTTTCGAATCTCAACCGTCTGCTTCTGCTTTTCTTCTGGGATCAAGCCGCAATGCTTCCGGTGTCACCGAACGGTCGGCCGGTTGCGTCTTGAAGGCGTCACGATCGCCGATCGGCACCGGAGCACGGCGGCTGATGCGCAGCAGCGTATAGCCCGCCAGGCAAAGATGCGCGAAGGCGGTCGCCAGGAACAGGCCTTCCGGGCGCATCCAGCCCATCAGGGCGGCGGCCAGCAAGGGTCCGATCATCGTGCCGAAGCCGTAGAGCAGCAACAGGCCGCCCGACACCTTGACGAAATCCTCCGAGCGCGCGTGGTCGTTGGCATGCGCCACGGCGATCGAATAGAGCGTGTAGGCGAAGGCGCCATAGGCTGCGGTGAAGACGATGACAAAGACGCCGGAGCGTGGCTCGAACAGGAAGATCAGGAGCGCGAACAAGGCCGCGCCGAAGGCGGCACCCGCCAGCACGAAACGCCGGTCGGTCTTGTCGGACAGACGCCCGGCGGGAAGCTGCATGGCGGCACCGGCAACGACCACAAGGCTCATCATCAGGGCGATCTCGGCCGTGGAGATGCCGATACGGGCGCCGTAGACCGCGCCAAGCGTGCCCCAGGCCCCGTTGGCAATGCCGATCAACACGCAGGCGACCGCCGAAACCGGCGAATTGGCATAAAGGCCTTTGACGTCGAGCGAGACATCCTGCAGCGGCTTGGGGTGGGAGGCGGTCGAGACCGCGGTCGGAATGAGCGACAGGCAAAACAGGATGCCGGTGATCATGAACAGCGACGCCGATTTCACGTCGCCGCCGGCGACGATCATCTGCCCGCCCATGATCGAGGCATAGGTGACCATCATGTAGAGGCCGAAGACGGTGCCGCGATTCTCGTTGGTGGCCTTCTCGTTCAGCCAGCTTTCGATGACCATGAAGGCGCCGGCCATGGTGAAGCCGGTGAAGGCGCGCAGCAGGATCCAGACATATTCGTCGATGATCAGGCCGGTGAGCAGCGCCACGATGGCGCCCGACGCGGCAAAGGCGCCGAAGGCGCGCACGTGGCCCGCGCGGCGCACGATGCGCGGCGCGAAGAAGCAGCCGGTGACGAAGCCGCCGGCCCAGGCCGTGCCCATCAGGCCGAGCGATGCGGTCGAGAAGCCTTCCAGCTGACCGCGCAGGGGCAGCAGCAGCCCGTGCAATCCAGACGCCGCCAGCAGGAAGGCGGTGCCGCGAAGCAGCGAGAGGATCGGACGGTAGGTTGCGAACATTGTTTGATCCGGCTCATGTGTGACAGGGGCGCTGGGTCTGAAGACAATCGCATTCGGGTTTTTCGGCGGCGGGCTTTTGCGCCCGCGCTTCTATCCGCGGCGGAACAGCGCCTCGGCAGCCGATTTGGTGGTGTCCTTGGCCTTCAGCTCGGCCTCCAGCCTGGCGATCTCGTCGCGCAAGATGCCGATGCGTTCCGACAACTCGCCAACGGAAAGCAGCGAGAGGTCCTGCCCGATCTCGTGCGGGCGCGCCTTCTTGGGTTCGTCGTCGAAGATCGCCATCGTCGCTCCTCCCTGATTTGGCCATTTGCCTGATTTGGCAATCAGCATACATAGGGCAGGGGCGTCGATGCAAACAGCCGATCGGGTAACGGCGAGGAAAGACGGGAAATGTCATGGCGAACGGACAGAAAATTCCGGCAAGAATGACGGCCATCGCGATCTCGGAGCCGGGCGGCCCAAGGGTGCTGAAGCCGGAAACGCGCGACGTGCCGCAGCCCGGTCCCGGCGAGATCCTGATCAAGGTGCATGCCGCCGGCGTCAACCGGCCCGATATCCAGCAGCGCAAGGGCGCCTATCCGCCGCCGCCCGGCGCGTCGGACCTGCCGGGCCTCGAGGCGTCGGGCGAAGTGGCGGCCGTTGGCGATGACATATCGCGCTGGCGCATCGGCGACCGCGTCTGCGCGCTGACGCCCGGTGGCGGCTATGCCGAGTATGTCAAGGTTCATGCCGGCAGCGTGCTGCCGCTGCCGGCCGGTTTCACCCACACCGAAGCCGCGGCCGTGCCGGAAAACTACTTCACCGTCTGGCACAATGTGTTCGAGCGCGGCGGCCTGAAGCGCGGCGAGACGCTGCTCGTCCATGGCGGTTCGTCCGGCATCGGCACGACGGCAATCCAGCTTGCCTCGGCCTTCGGCGCCTATGTCATCACCACCGCCGGCAGCAAGGAGAAATGCGACGCCTGCCTGAAGCTCGGCGCCGACCGCGCGATCAACTATCGCGAGGGTGATTTCGTTGCCGCGGTGAAGGAGGCAACGGGCGGCAAGGGCGCCAATGTCATCCTCGACATGGTCGGCGGCGACTACGTGGCGCGCAACTACGAGGCCGCGGCGGTCGAAGGCCGTATCGTCCAGATCGCCGTGCAGGCCGGTGCTGTCGCAAGCGCGGACTTTTCGAAGATCATGGTCAAGCGGCTTGTCCACACCGGTTCCACGCTGAGGCCGCGCACCGTGGAGTTCAAGGCGGCGATCGCGGCGGCGCTGGAAGCGCAGGTGTGGCCGTTGCTCGGTACCCGCAAGGTCGCTCCCGTCATGGACATGATCTTCCCGCTCAGCGAAGCCTGGCGGGCGCATGAGCGCATGGAAGACGGCGAGCATATCGGCAAGATCGTGCTCGACGTCGGCTAGGCCGGCATCGCTTGGATCTCGACACGTCCCGAGTGTGCGCCTCACTGCCTACAAGATGAACAGAAGCTTAATGCTGCAATGCAGCATTTGCATCATTGCTATGCAAAATCAGCCATTCAAGTCCTCATCGATGATGACTATTTGAGCATCATCGAAACGAGCAATCCTTGGAGGACTACCATGAACCCGATCCGTGCTTACCGTAACTGGCGCATGTACAACGAGACCGTGCGCGAACTGAACCGCCTCAACGCACGTCAGCTCAGCGATCTCGGCATCAACCGTGGCGATATCGAAAAGATAGCCCGCAGGGCCATCTGATTTGAGCATGGTCCGCTCCAAAGAGCGGACCATGCCGTAGAAGCAAGAGCCGAAGCAGACGGTTTTGCCGTCGCCGGTTCCGAGCCCGCTGGACCCTGTCCGGCGGGTTTTGTCGTTTTGGGCGCAGTTTCGCTCGCGGCAATGGCGCGAGTGCCCTGGCGACAGCCAGTTCGGCGGTGTCGGCAGCTTTTGTGCCGGCAGCTTTTCACGATAGGAATTTTTTCTTGACTCCGTGCCCTCAGCTATGGTACATATTCGTCCATGGTGCTGATTTGCGCCAGTGACCCGCCGCACAGGCGGGTTTTTCGTTTCCGTCAGCCAACGCGCCGGCGAAGGCTCCGAAGGAACCCGTTAACCCGAGTTCGTTGCCCTGCCGTTGCTTCCAAAAACATTGCGAAACAACAATGGAACGGTTATACAGGCCGCGAATTTCCCATTTTGGTGGCTCTAAACCACCGCCCGCGCGGGAACGCGGGCGAACGAGAAGGATTTTTTAAATGGCCAATACGCTGCTTATGCCCAAGGCGACCGCCGTCTGGCTGGTCGACAACACCGCGCTTTCCTTCGAGCAGATCGCGCAGTTCTGCGGGCTGCATCCGCTCGAGGTCAAGGCGATCGCCGACGGCGAATCGGCGCAAGGCATCAAGGGCATGGACCCGATCATGACCGGCCAGCTGACCCGCGACGAGATCGCGCGCGCCGAGAAAGACCCGAACCAGCGCCTCAAGCTTTCGGATCCCAAGGTGCGGGTACCCGAATCCAAGCGCAAGGGTCCGCGCTACACGCCGCTTTCGAAGCGCCAGGACCGGCCGAATGCAATTCTCTGGCTGGTGCGCAACCATCCCGAACTCAAGGACGCGCAGATCTCGCGCCTCGTCGGCACCACCAAGTCGACGATCGAGCAGATCCGCGAGCGCAAGCACTGGAACTCGGCCAATCTGCAGCCGATGGACCCGGTGACGCTGGGCCTTGCGTCGCAGATCGACCTCGACATGGAAGTCAATCGCGCCTCGCGCGGTCGCGAACAGGCGCAGCCGGTCGGTGACACGTTGTTGCCGGCGGCCTTGACCGAGCGGCTGGTGCCGGCTCCCGAGAAACCGAAGGACGAGGATGCCGAACTCGATGCCAACGCCGTGTTCGCCAAGCTCTCGGCGCTGAAGTCGAAGAACACGGACAATGACGACGACGAGTGAGACGTCGCACGCCCTATGAAAAAAGCCCGCTTCGAGCGGGCTTTTTTGTGCCGTTTTCTCAGCTGCGCGCGGCGCGGTCCGGGGCCATGCCGTAATCCTCGCTGCGCTCCACCGCCCGATAGAAGTCGGCAAGCTGCTTGCCGCGCTCCGGTTTGAAGATGCGGCCGGCGATGACCACCGAGGCGATGCGATCGATGCGGAAGGCACGAAAATCATCGCGCATCTCGCACCAGGCGACCAGCGTCCACACCTTGCCCCAGAACCACAAGCCAAGCGGGCGGATATCGCGGGCGGTGCCGCGGCCGGCCTCGTCCGAGTAGTCGATGGTCAGCACCTGGCGCTTTTCGACCGCGCGCTCGATCAGGTCGATCGCCTCGCGGGCGGCGTCGCTGACCACCCACATCGGCGTATGGATCTCGGTGCGGGCGATGCGGTCCTTTTCGGCGTCGGGCAGCACGGCACCGATCTTGACCAGTGCCTCATCGGCGGCGCGCGCCATGGCAGCGCCGCCAAAGGCGCGCACCATGCGGGCGCCGGCAACCAGCGCGACGATCTCGTCACGCGTGAACATCAGCGGCGGAAGGTCGAAACCCTCCCTCATCATATAGCCAACGCCGGCCTCGCCGTCGATCGGCACGCCGGTCGACTGCAGGTCGGCAATGTCGCGGTAGATGGTTCGCTCGGAAACCTCGAGCCACGTGCCGAGCTTCTGCGCGGTGACCAGACGGCCACCACGCAGATGCTGCACGATCTGAAAGAGCCTGTCGGCGCGGCGCATCGTTTGCTTCCCCAGTGTTGTTCCCATGCATGGCGTGGCTCCGAGACCGGATCCACTTTCAGATGACATGCATTACGGCTTCAGCCCTTCGCGCTTGCGCTGCGTGGCGACGAATTCCGCGCCGAAGGACATTTTACTCGTTGTCGACGTCTACGCATCAAGCACGCGCCAGAAAGGGGTACGCAGATGATAGCCTATGGTGACCGGACATGTCACTTCGGCGCCATGCTCGACGGCGAGCGGCGTGCGCAACGCACGCAGCATCGGCTGACCTTCGACGGCGCCGGCCATCGTGCGCGCGCCGTTGATGCCTGGTGTGTCCAATCTGCCGTTCCAACTCTTCATCGATCGTCCTTTCGACCGCCGATGCGCAGTGTCTGATACTCGCACCATCGCACGCCCCTCCTGACAGCATACTGTCAGGAGGCTTCAGCATACTCCTTGGCGAACAGCGTTCGCATCTGGGCGAGGTCGCTGCCTCTTTCTGGATAGAGTGCGTTGAGAAAGGCGAGCGCGAAGGTGCCTGGCGCCGAACCGGGCGCGGAAACAATTTTGCCGTCAGCCACGGCATACGGCACATCCTGATAATTGCTGTCGCCGGCATAGCCGGCCTCATGATCGTTGATCCAGTCGCGACCATTGCTGGTGTGCCTGGCTTTCTCGAACAGGCCGGCACGGGCCAGTGCCAGCGTGCCGGCGCAGATACCGCCGACCATGCCGCCGCGCGACGCAATGGCGGTAAGCAGTTCCGCCGCATCCGGCGGCGCCTTGCCGAACCACAGATCGGAGCCGATGACGGCGATGGCGTCGAGATCGGTATTCTCATCCGCCTCGGCCGAACGGTCAGGCGTCAGCCGAAAGCCGCTGATGCCGGTCACCGGCTTGCCGTCAGGCGCTAGCGATACGGCGCGGGCGCCGAACCATTCGACCGCAGAAGCCGCCAGCAGCCCGTACTCCCAGTCGGCAAAACCTTCGATGAAAAGAAAGCCGATTGTCTTCTGTTCGGGCATAAGCTCGCTCCATCCCTCGCGCGCCAAACCTGCTATTTGGTTTCTTATCTGGGCGTCGCAGCGCCCACATCCAACCGCAGGGTCGAAAAATTCGTCTCAATTGCCGCGAAAGCCACGGTCGGCATACATATCCGGCCAGCCGATATCCTTGCGAATGTCCGCTGGCAGCGAGTTCATGAGCCGCCGGGTGCGGATCTCGTTGCGCATCGTCCGGATCTTGCCGGCATAGTGCTGCATACCGCGCAAAATGGTAAAACCGTTCATGGCTGGTCTCCTCTCTTCTGATGGAGACACTATCGCATACCCCTCCTGACAGCAGTCTGTCAGGAGGATGGCAGGGCATGCGATGATAGTTCGGCCGCCGCGCTCGCCCGAGGAAAGCATCGCTTTCGCTGCATCGCATTCTGCCCGCGGCAGGGCCACAGCTATGCAATTGTTCACCGAGGCAATTAAATCGAGACGCTATTGTTCATTCTGCGGCGACGGACCGTCCGGATAGGCAGGCCTTCAGCGACGTGGCCGCAGTTCTGATATGAAGGGAGAAAATTCTTCTCCAAACAGGGAGACGACCCATGAGCTTGCAACTGACAGGTATCCACCATCTGACCGCGATCACCGCCAATGCGCCGGGCAATCTTCACTTCTACACGAAGGTGCTGGGTCTGCGGCTGGTCAAGAAGACCGTAAACCAGGACGATACCTCGGCCTACCATCTCTTCTATGCCGATGGCGAAGCCACACCGGGCACCGATCTCACCTTCTTCGACTGGCCGGTCGGACGGGAGCGGCGCGGTACCCACAGCATTGCGCGGACCAGCCTCAGAGTCCGTAGCCAGGAGAGCCTTGCCTGGTGGAAGCAGCACTTGGCAGACGAAGGCATCGTAACAGGAGAGATCGCCGACATCGGCGGCTACCCCAGTCTGGATTTCGAGGACCCGGAGGGCCAGCGCCTGCGGCTCATCAGCGACGGCGGCAAGGGCGACAGCCATCCCTGGGCGCAGAGCCCGGTGCCGACCGAGCACCAGATCCGCGGGCTCGGGCCGATCGTCATCAGCGTCCCTGATATCACCAACACCGAGGCGGTGGTGACCAGGGTGATGAACATGCGCAAGGCACGCGAGTATGCTTCGCCGGAGGGCCAGGTTCACGTCTTCGAAATGGGCAAGGGCGGGCCTGCGGCGGAATTGCATGTTCTGGTGCAGCCGGGACTGGCGCCGGCACGGCAAGGCGCGGGTGCGGTTCACCATGTGGCCTTCAGGGCGCCGGACCAGGAGACGCTGCATCAATGGACGGCGCGGCTGGCCGAATTCCGGCTGCCTTCGAGCGGCGAGGTAGAACGCTATTACTTCCGCTCGCTCTATTTCCGCGAGCCGAACGGCATCCTGTTCGAGATCGCCACCGACGGGCCGGGCTTCACCGCTGACGAGCCGCTGGAAACGCTGGGTGAAAGCCTCGCCCTGCCGCCGTTCCTCGAACCGAAGCGCGCCTCGATCGAGGCCGGCCTCAAGCCGCTGAAGTAGACCGTCTCCCGGTCAAGGGCGGGCGCCGCGTTCCGGTTCGGGATCGCGACGCCCATTCTTTCTCAGGCAACGAACGAGGTGCTTTGACAGCCGGCCGCGTTGCTGGTCAAAGGCGGCATGTCGAAACTCCTCGCGCTCGTCATTGTTGGCATCATGGTCATTCAGCTGATCAAGCCGCTCGGCTGGCCCGGTCTGAAACGGCGCAGCGACTTCTGGAAGCTGGCGCTGCTGGCGATGGCGGCGATTTCCATAACAGCCGTGCTTGGGCACTGGACATAGGCCTCGCATCGGGCGAGGCCAGCTACTACCAGCCCTTCAGATGGCCAGCACCGGACCGACGAGATGTTCGGCCCAGGCGCGGTAGCCGGCTTCCGAGGCGTGAAAGCCGTCGGAGGCAAAACCGGCCTCAGGATTTGTGATCGGCAGGCGCGGCGCCGGCACCGCGCCGCGCTCCAGGCAAAGGCGTTCACCCATCCGGTTCATTTCGGTGGCGCGGATTTCAAGAATTTTTCCGAGCAGCGGCGGCATGGCCGGCGCCCGCGTGAACTCCAGCACGGGCGACCACACCACGCGCGCTTCCGGCCATTTGGCGCGCAGCGCGTAGAGCAGGCCGCCGAACTCCTTCTTGAAGCGCGGCACCGAGTGAAAATTCTTGGTGTCATTGGTGCCGATGGCCAGCACGATATGCGTCCATGCATCGGCCGACAGATTGGGCAGGACATGGTCGCGGATCTGGCCAGACGTCGCCGAATTGAAGCCGGCGGCGCGCCAGCGCACGGCGCGGCCTGTGCTCTGCCAAATCAGCACGGCGAGTTGCGCGGCAAGCCCGTTTTCCGAATTGCCGATGCCGACCGAAGCGGCGGAGGAATCGCCCAACACCAGAAGCGAGATCGCCGGCGCTATGCCGGCGATTTCGTGCATGACCGGCCCCTGAGCCGGCAGCATGCGCGTGGTGCGGCGTCTCACGCCGAGGCCCTGCCAGATATAGACAGGGAAGGCGAGCCAGGTGAGGAGGGCCGGGAGGCGCATGACAATACCGTTAAACGATCAGCGGCAGACTTAGCGCAGGTATGTGCTCGGTTGAAAGGCTTCAGTCGCAGCAATTCGGCTTTGCCGCCCGACCTTCCTGATATTCGTCGTGCAGCCGCACCCAGTCCATCAAACTGTGATACGGGCCGTTTTCGTTGCGGCCCTTCGGCGTCATGTCGAGATAGTCATAGGTGCCGATCAGCGCCTCGCCGCCGCGGGCGCGCGACAGGAAGGTGAGGAAGATGTCGCCGTTCTCGTCCCTGTAGAAAACACTGGTGCCGGGAAGCTCCTTGGAGGTCCGGGGACGGGTCTCGAAATTGTAGGTGGTGTCGCCGGCGGCGATCTGCCTGTCGGTGAAGGAAACCTGCATGTCGAAGTTGAAATCCGAGGCATAGGACGACACCCAGTCGAATTTCCAGCCCATGCGCTGCTTGTAGGGCAGAAGTTCCGCCAGCGGCGCGCGCGAAACCACGACCAGCGACACGTCGTGATGCCTGAGGTGCTGATTGGCGCCGTCGATATGGTCGGCAAGGAATGAGCAGCCTTGGCAATGATGGCTGCAACCCGGCCCGAACATGAAGTGATAGACGATCAGCTGGCTGTTGTTGGCAAACAGATCGGCCAGTTTCCTCGGTCCTTGCTCGGTCTCGAAGACATAGTCCTTCCTGATCTTCAGCCAGGGCAGTTCACGCCGCTCAGCCGCGATCCGCTCACGAAGCCGTGTCAGTTCCTTCTCGCGCGCCAGATGCGCCTTGTGCGCCTGGAACCAGTCTTCGCGCGAAACGACCTTGTTGCGATGCATGAAACTCTCCCTGTCTGTCATCCCCAAGGACGTTCGGGGCAGGCGCAAACCGACATCGCCGGCTGTTTGTTTGAGCATGATCTCTGACAAACGGTTTCCGCTTGTCAGAGAAAACCGGATTCCACTTTTCGGGATCATGCTCCAGCGCGCCGATTGGCAGATAGGGACGACGAGGCTCCGCCCCAAGTCCGGCCAAGCCGCAAACAAAAAACCCGGGCGCATCGGCCCGGGTTCGAAGGAAGACGGAAGGACTGCAATCAGGCAGCCTGTTCCAGGCTCGCCTTCCATTTTCCAAGCGCCGCCAGGTGGTTCATATGGGCGCGATGGGTGAAGGCGGCCTGGCCGGCGGCAACGTTCGACGCCTTGCCGCTCCAGGCTTTCTGCGGCGCGGCCTGCAGCGCGCGGCCGTAGGAGAAGGTCAGCTTCCACGGATGCGGGCCGATGGCGTTGATGGCGTTGAGGTTGGCGGTCGCCTCCTCGTCCCCCTGGCCGCCGGAGAGGAAGGCGATGCCCGGCACGGCTGCCGGTACGGTCTGGCGAAACAGTTTTATGGTCTTTTCCGCGACTTCTTCCGGGCTGCTCACCTTGCCCGATTTCTTGCCGGCCAGCACCATGTTGGGCTTCAGGATGGTGCCTTCGAGCACGACGCGCGCGGCATGGAGCTCGTCGTAGAGCTTGATCAGCGTGGCCTTCGAGATGTCGTAGCAGGTGTCGATGTCGTGTGCGCCGTCCATCAGCACTTCCGGCTCGACGATCGGCACGATGCCCGCCTCCTGGCAAAGAGCCGCATAGCGGGCGAGTGCGTGGGCGTTCGAACCGATCGAATTGGCCGAGGGCACGCCCTTGCCGATGTCGATGTCGATCACCGCGCGCCATTTGGCGAAGCGGGCGCCGAGCTTGTAGTAGTCGGCAAGGCGCTCACGCAGGCCGTCGAGGCCCTCGGTGATGGTGTCGCCGGGAAAGCCGGCCAGAGGCTTGGCGCCGGCGTCGACCTTGATGCCGGGGATGGCGCCGGCCGCCTTGATGATGTCGACCAGCGGCGTGCCGTCGGCGGCTTTCTGGCGGATCGTCTCGTCGTAGAGGATGACGCCGGAAATGTACCGGGTCATCGCGTCCCTGGTGCGGAACATCATCTCGCGGTAGTCGCGGCGGCTGTCGGCGGTCGATTCGACGCCGATGACGTCGAAGCGCTTCTTGATGGTGCCGGAACTTTCGTCGGCGGCCAGCAGGCCCTTGCCATCGGCGACGATCGCGGCGGCAATGTCTTCGAGACGTTCGCTCATTCTGCTTCTCCTGAAGGGTTCGTTCCGCGCTTAACGGAAGTCTACCGCCAAAGGAATGGCATCGGAAAGCTCGAATCGATTGAAAGTCTCGGGCGACCCTGCCCGTTCTCCATGTGTTGATCGGCTTATCCGGTTCCCGCGTTCCGCGACGCCAAGCGCGTCTAGCGTTTCAGCACATCGACGCCGGGCAGCGGCTTGCCTTCCATCCATTCCAGGAAGGCGCCGCCGGCGGTCGAGACATAGGTGAAGTCGTCGGCGACGCCTGCATGGTTGAGCGCCGCCACCGTATCGCCGCCGCCGGCAACGGAGACCAGCTTGCCGGCCGCGGTGCGCTGAGCCGCGTGCTTTGCCGCCGCCACCGTCGCATGGTCGAAGGGTGCGATCTCGAAGGCGCCGAGCGGGCCGTTCCAGACCAGCGTCGCGGCGCGGTCGATCCATTCGCCGATGGTCGTCACGGTTTTGGCGCCGACATCGAGGATCATGCCGTCGGACGGCACGTTCGAGATGGCGACGGTCTCGCAGGCCGCGCCCGCCTTGAATTCCTTGGCGACGACGCCGTCGACCGGCAGGATGATGGCGCAGCCGGCCTCGGCGGCCTCGATCATGATCTGCTTGGCGGTCGTGGCCAGATCATGCTCGCACAATGATTTGCCGACATCGGTGCCGCGCGCCGCAAGGAAGGTGTTGGCCATGCCGCCGCCGATGACGAGTGCGTCGACCTTCTTCACCAGGTTCATCAGCAGGTCGATCTTGGTCGAGACCTTGGCGCCGCCGACAATGGCGACAACCGGGCGGACAGGATTGCCCAGACCCTTCTCCAGAGCTTCGAGTTCGGCCTGCATGGTGCGGCCGGCAAAGGCCGGCAGCAGATGCGCCAGCCCCTCGGTCGACGAATGGGCGCGGTGCGCGGCGGAAAAGGCGTCGTTGACGAAGATGTCGCCATTGGCGGCAAGCTTTTCGCTGAAGGCCGGATCGTTCTTTTCCTCGGCCTTGTAGAAGCGGGTGTTTTCAAGCAGCAGCACATCGCCCTTGTTCATGGCGGCGACGGCGCTTGCCGCGGTGTCGCCGACGCAGTCACTGGCGAAGCCGACGGGGCGGCCGAGCACGTCAGCCGTTGCCCTGGCTATAGGCTCCAGCGAGAATTCAGGCGAGGGGCCATCCTTGGGCCGGCCGAAATGCGCAAGCAGGATGACCTTGGCGCCCTTGGCGGACAGTTCGGCGATGGTCGGCGCGATGCGTTCGATGCGGGTGGCGTCGGTGACCTTGCCCTCGGCGACAGGCACGTTGAGGTCGACGCGCACCAGCACGCGCTTGCCGCTGATGTTGCCGATATCGTCGAGTGTCTTGAAGGCGGCCATGCGGGTTCCTTTCCGTGGAAAATCGCCGGGACCATACCTCGCATCGATGATGATGCAAGGCTTGAGCCCGGCTTCGAAACGAATTTTCGAAGCCGGCACGATTTTGTGCCGTGAGCGGATTAAGGGCAGCGCTCACAATCGAAGCTGTCAGTTTCCGGGTGCCGCCTTTTCAGGCGCGGGTTCCGGCGTCGGTTTCTCGTCCGCCCGCGCCTCGGTCATCTTCGTCTGGGTCGGCTTGCGCCAGTTGCGGATGAAGGTGGAGAGACGGTCGGCGATTTCGCCGGCGCTGAGGAAAACCGGCACCCGCGCCACCGGCGCGGTCGGCTCGAACGAAAGGCCGAGGCCTGTGATCTTGCCCTTGTCGTCGACGTCGCGAACGATCAGCTCGATCGGGCCGATCAGCACGCGGTCGGCATATTCCGCATGGCCGCCGAGCCGCGCCGTGACCAGCGCGCCGACGGTCAGTTGCTGCTCCGCGTCGGTGAGGCCGGGCGCATAGGCCGCTTCCAGTTCGGCGGCGGAGCGTGCCGGATCGACGGCGAAGGCACCGAAGAAATCGGCGTCCTCGGGATCGACCACGGCGCGGCTGGCGAACAGCTTGTCGAGCAGGCGCGGATAACGGTCCGGCACGAAGATGTAGACCTGGTCGCCGGCGGCGAGCCGGCCCATGTCCTGAAAGCGCATCGAGCGGCCGTCACGCAGCACCAGCGAAGGCCGTGCCCAGCGCGGTATGCGCTCGCCGCGCGCCACCGGGCTGCCGGGGGCGACGCGATAGGCAAGAAGCTCGTGGTGGGCCGAGCCCGGTAATTCCAGTTCAACCTTGTCCAGCGGGCCAAGGCGGGCCGGGACGATCAGGCCGAGCCGGCGGGCCAGCGGTCCGACCGTCCAGCCCTGGATGACCAGCGACACCAGCACGATGATGAAGGCGGTGTTGAAGATGACGCGGCCGTTTTCCAGGCCGCCGAGCAGCGGGGTGATGGCGAGCAGGATCGACACCGCACCGCGCAGGCCGACCCAGGAGACGAAGGCGACTTCGGGGCGCGGCAGACGGAACGGGATCAGGCACAGCCAGACCGCGATCGGCCGTGCCACGAACATCAGGAACAGGCCGAGCAGCACCGCCGGCACCATGATCGCCGGAAACTGCGATGGCGTCGCGAACAGGCCGAGGATGAGGAACATGATGATCTGCGCCAGCCACGACATGCCGTCCTGGAAGCGCTTGAGGATGGTGACAGCGCGGATGTCGGAATTGCCGGCGATGAGGCCGGCGATATAGACCGCCAGGAAGCCCGAGCCGCCAATGGCGCCGGCGGCGGCAAAAACCATCAGCGACAAGGTCAGCACGAAGATCGGCAGCAGGCCGTGATCGAGATTGAGCCGGTCGACGAGGCGCACGATGGCGAGGCCGCCGAGCACGCCGACGACGGCGCCGAGGCCCATGTTGAGCAGGAAGCCGAGGAACAGGCTGGTGACCAGGACATTGGTCTCGGGGTTGGCATGGGCGGCGATGATCTCGACCAGGGTGATGGTCAGGAAGATGGCAATCGGGTCGTTGGTGCCGGATTCCACCTCGAGCGTCGAACGCACGCGTTCGCGCAGATTGATCTCGCCGGCGCGCAACAGGAAGAACACGGCCGCGGCATCGGTGGAGGCGACGGCGGCGCCGAGCAGGAAGGATTCCAGCCAGGTGAGGTGGAGCAGATAGTGGGCGGCGGCGCCGAACAGGCCGGTCGTGACAAGCACGCCGAAGGTCGCCAGCGACAGAGCCGGGCCCGCAGCCTGCCGCAAGGCGTTGAGCGGCGTGCCGAACCCGGAATCGAACAGGATAACGGCCAGCGCCAGTGAGCCGGCAAAATAGGCGATGCGGGCGTTGTCGAACTGGATGCCGAGACCGTCGGTGCCGGTGGCCAGGCCAATGCAAAGAAACAGGAGCAGAAGAGGGGCGCCGAAGCGGAAGGCGATCAGGCTCGAAAAGGCGGCGGCGACGACAAGCGCTGTACCGACCAGCGTGACGAGATAGATCGCGTGCTCCATCCGTGATTTGCCCCTCGAATTCCTCTTTCTCTCGCTTCACGGCAGAGTGGGGCGAAGACATGACCAGTGCAAGGCAGCGGGGTGGTTTTTTGCTCTATGCTGCTGATTTTCGGATGTTTTGGCGCTCAGGCACCAATTGTGAAGGCGCAAGCCGCCCTCATGAAAAACGCCCGGACAAAGCCGGGCGTTTCTGGTCTCGAAAAGAAAGCTTTGCGATCAGGCGATGGTCTTGCCGAAGGCGACTGCTGTATCGCCCATGCGGTTGGAGAAACCCCATTCATTGTCGTACCAGGACAGCACCGAAACGAAGTTGCCGTCCATCACCTTGGTCTGGTCGAGCGCAACGATCGAGGAGCGCGGATCGTGGTTGAAGTCGATCGAGACGTTTGGGTGATGGGTGACGCCGAGGATACCCTTGAGCTTGCCGTTGGAGGCGGCGATCACCGCGTCGTTGATCTCCTGCACCGTGGTCGAACGCTTGGCAATGAACTTGAAGTCGACGACCGAGACGTTCGGGGTCGGCACACGGATCGAGATGCCGTCGAGCTTGCCCTTGAGATCAGGGAGCACCAGGCCGATCGCCTTGGCGGCGCCGGTCGAGGTCGGGATCTGCGACAGGGCCGCGGCGCGGGCGCGGTAGAGATCCTTGTGCATGGTGTCCAGCGTCGGCTGGTCGCCGGTGTAGGAATGGATCGTCGTCATCATGCCCTTTTCGATGCCGACCGTCTCGTGCAGCACGGCTGCAAGCGGCGCCAGGCAGTTGGTGGTGCACGAGGCATTCGAGATGACGATGTGGTCCTTGGTCAGCTGGTCGTGGTTGATGCCGTAGACGACTGTGAGGTCGGCGCCTTCGGCCGGGGCCGAGACGATGACGCGCTTGGCGCCGGCGGTCAGATGCGCGGCCGCCTTGTCGCGGGCGGTGAAGATGCCGGTGCATTCGAGCGCGATGTCGATGCCCAGTTCCTTCCACGGCAGCTGCGTCGGATCCTTGATGGCGGTGACCTTGAACGTCTCCTTGCCGACGGTGATCTGGTCGCCGGACACCGAAACTTCGTGCGGGAAGCGGCCATGCACGCTGTCGTAGCGCAACAGGTGCGCATTCGTCTCGACCGGGCCGAGATCGTTGACGGCGACGACGTCGATGTCCCTGCGGCCGGATTCATGGATGGCGCGCAGGATGTTGCGGCCGATGCGGCCGAATCCGTTGATTGCAACTCTGACGGTCATTATTCTCTCCCTGGGAGCTGAGGGCAGACGATGGGTCCGCAGTTTCATAGCGGCGGAAGCGGAAAGAATCCAGCCGCGGCGACGTGGATTTAAATCGATTAGGTTGGGCCAGTCCGGCGAAAACCGCTTTGCACGGTTTCGCCGAACTCTGAACCTACTTGGTATGCAGGCGGGCTTCCGCCGCGTTGGCCGCCGCTTCGGCGGTAATGCCGAAATGCGGATAGAGTTGCTCGATCGTGCCCGAAGCGCCGAAGCCGGTCATGCCGACGAAGATGCCGTCGGAACCGATGAAATGATCCCAGCCCTGGCGGATGCCGGCTTCGATCGCCATTTTCACCGGCGCGTTGCCGATCGTCTTCTTGCGGTAGTCGTCGCCCTGCCTGTCGAACAGTTCGAAGCAGGGAACCGAGACGACACGGGTGGGATGGCCATGCTTTTCCAGCAGGTCGCGGGCGCCGAGCGCGATCTCGACCTCGGAGCCGGTGGCGAAGATCGTCACCGCCGCCTCGCCGCTGGCTGCGGCCAGTTCATAGGCGCCCCGGCCGCTGAGATTATCGGCGACGAATTCGGTGCGCACCGTCGGCAGGTTCTGGCGAGTCAGCGCCAAGGTCGACGGCGTCTTTTCCGACTCGATCGCCAACTGCCAGCATTCGGCGGCCTCGACCGCATCGGCCGGCCGGAAGACATTGTGGTTGGGGATAGCGCGCAATGCGGCCAGATGTTCGACCGGCTGGTGGGTCGGACCGTCTTCGCCCAGACCGATTGAATCATGGGTCATGACGAAGATCGAGCGGATGCCCATCAGCGAGGAAAGCCGCATCGACGGACGGGCATAATCGGAAAAGCAAAGGAAGGTGCCGCCATAGGCGATCAGACCGCCATGCAATGTCAGGCCGTTGATAGCGGCGGCCATGCCGTGCTCACGGATGCCGTAGTGGACATAGCGCTGGCCGTAGTCGTCTGATGTGATGTTCTTGGTCTGGCTGGTCTTGGTGTTGTTGGAGCCGGTCAGGTCGGCCGAACCGCCGATGGTCTCGGGCACGGCGCCGTTGATGACTTCCAGCGCCATCTCGGACGATTTGCGGGTGGCGACCTTCGGCTTGTCGGCAGAGAGCTTCTTCTTGTAGTCGGCAATGACGGCGTCGAAATTGGACGGCAGCTTGCCATCGATACGGCGCTCGAACTCGGCCTTCAGCTTTGCGTCGGCCTTGGCCAGGCGGCCTTCCCAGTCTGTGCGCGCCTTGACGCCGGCTCTGCCGGCGGAGCGCCAGGCGTCGAGGATGTCAGCCGGAATCTCGAAGGGCGGCGAATCCCAGTTGAAGAACTTCCGTGCGCCGGCGATCTCGTCGGCACCGAGCGGCGAACCGTGCGCCTTGTTGGTGCCGGCCTTGGTCGGCGCGCCGAAGCCAATGGTCGTCTTGCAGGCGATCATCGTCGGCTTGTCGGAATGACGGGCGGCTTCGATGGCATAGGCGATGGCTTCCGGATCGGTGCCGTCGATATGGCTGGCGTTCCAGCCGGAGGCCTGGAAGCGGGCGACCTGATCGGTATTGTCGGACAGCGACACCGGACCGTCGATCGAGATGTTGTTGTTGTCCCAGAAGACGATCAGCTTGTTAAGCTTGAGGTGGCCGGCAAGCGCGATGGCTTCCTGGGAAACACCTTCCATCAGGCAGCCGTCGCCGGCGAGCACATAGGTGTAGTGATCGACGAGGTCATTGCCGAATGCCGCGTTCATGATGCGTTCCCCGAGCGCGAAGCCGACCGAATTGGCGAGGCCCTGGCCGAGCGGTCCGGTCGTCGTCTCGATGCCGGTGGCATGGCCGTATTCGGGGTGTCCGGCGGTCTTCGAGCCCAACTGGCGGAAGTGCTTGATCTGGTCGATTGTCATGTCTTCGTAGCCGGTCAGATGCAACAGCGAATAGAGCAGCATCGAGCCATGGCCGGCCGACAGGATGAAACGGTCGCGGTCGGCCCAGTGCGGGGCCTTGGAATCATATTTCAGGAAGCGCGTGAACAGCACCGTGGCGATGTCGGCGCAGCCCATGGGCAGGCCGGGATGGCCGGAATTTGCCTTCTCGACGGCGTCCATGGAGAGAAAGCGGATCGCATTGGCCATCCGGTCATGTTGTTCACGCGACGTCATGGTTCCTCCAGAAGTGGGGGTTTGGGGGCTTGGGAGAGCCCTTGAAAAGGGTGCGCGACACATAGCAGGCGCGCGCTTTTAGTCAACAAATCGGGTGCACATTTGCCGGTCTTGTGATGCCGGCAGCGGGTCTACATTAGCGTTAGCAGGGGACAGTCGCGAGAGCTTTGTTGACGTTGCCTTCACCCGGTGCCTAATGTTTCCTGGATAACGCGTTCTGAACGCGAACGATTCGGTGATGGGCAGGGCACAGGACGAAGGCCATGACCGGGGAAGCCACACTCAAGGAAGTTATCGCCAGGCTGGGCAAGGCCATTGAGGGGCTGGAAAACGCCGTCGCGGCCAAGCTTGAGCATGAACGCGATTACTCGGAAGCCGAGGCCGAAGTGCAGCGGATGAATGCCGATCGCTCCCGGCTGGCGCAGGAACTCGACAATTCCGAAGCACGCGCCGAACGGCTGGAAGACGCCAACAAGGAAGTGTCGCGACGGCTGGTGACCGCCATGGAAACCATCCGCGCTGTGTTGGACAGGTAGGGGGCTGGACAGGTAGGCTCATGGCTCAAGTCACCGTTTCCATCGACGGCAAACAGTATCGGATGGCCTGCGACGAGGGCCAGGAAGAGCATCTGATCGACCTTGCCGAACGTTTCGACCGCTATGTCTCGCATCTGAAGGACTCCTTTGGCGAGATCGGCGACCAGCGGCTGACGGTGATGGCCGGCATCATGGTGATGGACGAGCTTTCGGAGCTGCAGAAACGCGTCAAGGGCATGGAAACCGAAGTGCTGACCTTGCGCAAGACGCGCGACGATGCGCTGACCAAGGCCGACAAGAACGACAGCGTGCTGACCAACGCGCTTGGCGCGCTGGCACAGCGCATGGAAGACCTGACGGCGACCCTGGCGGTCAACAAGACCTGAGGCAGCGCGCACTTCGAGTTCAAACCACAGCTCTCGTCCGCTGGCGTTGCCCCCGGCAGCATGAAAATTCTCGCTCTGCCGCCGACAAGAGTTTGATATTATCTCGCGGCCGCAATTTTTGCGCTAATATGCGGCGATTGCCGGAGCGTGGACATGTGATGGCGGCCATGATTTGCCGCCGCTTGCTTCTGGCGGAATCTGTTTACAGGGGAGATGTGCCATGAGCCTTCGTATCAACGATATCGCGCCGGATTTCACCGCCGAGACCACGCAAGGGACGATCAACTTCCATGAATGGATCGGTGACGGCTGGGCGATCCTGTTCAGCCACCCGAAGAACTTCACGCCGGTCTGTACGACCGAGCTTGGCGCGATGGCTGGGCTGGAGGGTGAGTTCAAGAAGCGCAACGTCAAGATCATCGGCATTTCGGTCGATCCGGTCGCGAGCCATGACAAGTGGCAGGCCGACATCAAGACGGCGACTGGCCAAACGGTGCAGTATCCGCTGATCGGCGACAAGGACCTCAAGGTCGCCAAGCTCTATGACATGCTGCCCGCCGGTGCCGGTGAAACGTCGGAAGGCCGCACGCCGGCCGACAACGCCACCGTGCGCTCGGTCTACGTCATCGGGCCGGACAAGAAGATCAAGCTGGTGCTGACCTACCCGATGACTACGGGCCGCAACTTCGACGAGATCCTGCGCGCGGTCGATTCCATGCAGCTGACCGCCAAGCATCAGGTGGCGACGCCGGCGAACTGGAAGCAAGGCGAGGACGTCATCATCACCGCCGCCGTTTCCAACGAGGATGCGATCAAGCGTTTCGGCGCTTATGAGACCATCCTGCCCTATCTCAGGAAGACCAAGCAGCCATCCGCCTGATCGCTTCGGAACAGTTTTTGGCTTTCTCGCCGCTGCGAGCGAAATGAAACTTGACTGGGCCGCCCGAGCGGACAACCATGCTCTTCTCGGGTGCAGTCAGAGAAAATCATTTCTGCGAGCCGAGGGTTGGACCGAGGGTTGGGGAAGCCGAAATTGGACGTAGCTTTGGCCAGGCCACAGGTCAGCGGCTTCTACGACAAGCCGACCGGGGCCATTCAGTATGTCGTCGCCGACCAGGCGACGAAGCGATGCGCCATCATCGATCCGATCCTCGATTTCGACGAGAGATCCGGCGCCACGGCAACAACGAACGCCGATGTCCTACTCGATTTCATCGGCGAGCAGGGGCTGAGCGTCGAATGGATCCTCGACACCCATCCGCATGCCGACCATTTCTCGGCGGCGCATTATCTGAGAGAGAAGACCGGTGCGCCGACGGCGATCGGCGACAGGGTCGTCGGCGTCCAGAAACTGTGGAAGGCGATCTACAACTGGCCGGATTTTCCCGCCGACGGTTCGCAGTGGGACAGGCTTTTTGCGGAAGGCGAAACCTTTCAGGTCGGCACACTTCCGGTCAAGGTGCTGTTCTCGCCCGGGCACACGTTGGCCTCGATCACCTATGTGGTCGGCGATGCCGCCTTTGTCCACGATACACTGTTCATGCCCGACAGCGGCACGGCGAGGACGGATTTTCCCGGCGGCAGCGCCGCGCGGCTCTGGCGCTCGATCCAGGATATCCTGGCGCTGCCGGACGAGACGCGCGTCTTCGTCGGCCATGATTATCAGGCCGGCGGCCGTGAGCCCTTATGGGAAAGCACGGTCGCCACACAGAAGGCGACCAACATCCATCTTGCCGCCGCGCGCAGCGAGGCCGATTTCGTCGCCTTGCGAGAGGCTCGTGACAGGACGTTGCCGATGCCGCGGCTGATCCTGCATGCGCTGCAGGTCAACATGAATGGCGGACGGCTGCCGGAGCCCGAGGCGAATGGCCGACGGTATTTGAAGTTTCCGCTGGATGGGCTTTGAGGAGCTTTGCCGATCGCCGTGCCTTTCAGAATCTGGGTTCCTCGCCCCACGTAGTGGGGAGAGGTGGCTCGGCGTAGCCGAGACGGAGAGGGGAGCGACGTCCGCGAAGTCAATGCCGGATCGAGACAAGGCACATAGCGAGAAGCGGGCTTGGGAACCAGTGAATGAGCAAACCCCCAACCGCCGCGCTGCCCCCTCTCCGTCTCGGGCTTCGCCCGAGCCACCTCTCCCCCGCGTTGCGAGGGCGAGGAAGCGCCAATCGCGAAGGCAGAACCCACAAGAGAAAAACGGCGACAGTTTCCTGGCGCCGCCTTTGATGTTTTCATTACCTATCCCGGCTTTACGCCGCCGGCTGGGCCTCGATGGTGCGCAGCGCCTGGGTCTGGCGCTTGGCGGCGGCCTTGACCGCGTCCTGTACCTTCTCGAAGGCGCGCACCTCGATCTGGCGCACGCGCTCGCGGCTGATGTCGAACTCGGACGACAGCTCTTCCAGCGTCAGCGGCTCCTCGGCAAGGCGACGGGCCTCGAAGATGCGCCGCTCGCGCTCGTTGAGCACCGCAAGAGCGCCCGACAGCATGCCGCGCCGGTTCTCCAGCTCGTCCTGCTCGATCAGCATCTCTTCCTGGCTTTCGTGGTCGTCGACCAGCCAGTCCTGCCATTCGCCGGACTCGCCTTCGCTCGCCCGGATCGGGGCGTTGAGCGAGGCGTCGCCGGACAGGCGGCGGTTCATCGACACCACTTCGGCTTCGGAAACGTTCAGCCTGGTGGCGATCTCGGCGATCTGGTCGGGCTTCAAGTCGCCGTCGTCGAGCGCCTGGATCTTGCCCTTCACCTTGCGCAGGTTGAAGAACAGGCGCTTCTGATTGGCTGTCGTGCCCATCTTGACCAGGCTCCACGAGCGCAGGATGTACTCCTGGATCGAGGCCTTGATCCACCACATGGCATAGGTCGCGAGGCGGAAGCCGCGCTCGGGTTCGAATTTCTTGACGGCCTGCATCAGGCCGACATTGCCTTCCGAGATCACTTCGCCGATCGGCAGGCCGTAGCCTCGATAGCCCATGGCGATCTTGGCGACGAGCCTGAGGTGGCTGGTGACGAGCTTATGCGCAGCGGAGGTGTCTTCATGCTCGGCGTAACGCTTGGCGAGCATGTACTCTTCCTGCGGCTGCAGCATGGGAAAGCGGCGGATTTCTTCCAGGTAGCGGCTGAGGCCGCCTTCGCCGGAAACGATACTGGGTAATGACTGGGCCATGATAGCGCCCCCTCTCTATTGGAGTGATGCCCCCGAAACGCGGCGGGCATGTGACGCGAGCACCAAATGGCTCGCTCGCGACGCAGTTGTTATACAGGAACAAAACCAGAAAAGACAGGCATTTGTTCAACACGAAACAGTGTGTCACGTTGAAGTGAACAATGCCGCTCAGGTTTTTCTGGGGCAGGTTCAGAGCTTGCGAAAGCCGCCTACGAGTTCCTCCATGTCGCTCGGTATAGGCGCCTCGAACCTCATCGTTAAATGGGTAGTGGGGTGACGAAATGCAAGGAGCCAGGCATGCAAAGCTTGCCGGGAAAATGCCTTGACCTGACTTTTCAGCGGTTCGGGCAGCCGGTTGGCCTTGGTGCGGAAGGCCAGGCCATAGTCGGGGTCGCCGATCACCGGATGGCCGATATGCGCCATGTGGACGCGGATCTGATGGGTGCGGCCGGTCTCGAGCCGACATTCGACCAGGCTTGCGGTGGCGAACTCCTGTTGTGTCTGGCCGAAACACTCCTGCACGGCAAAGTGGGTGACCGCATGGCGGGCGTCGTCGCGTCCTTCCGGCACCACGGCACGGCGCACGCGGTCGGCGGCGCGGCCGAGCGGCGCATCGACCTTTCCGGTCGGTCTCTGCGGTATGCCCCAGACCAGCGCGAGGTAGGCGCGTTCGAGATCGCCGGTCAGGCCGTGATCGGCGAAAGCTTCGGACAGCGACTTGTGGGCGCGGTCGGTCTTGGCCACCACCATGACGCCGCTGGTCTCCTTGTCGAGCCGGTGCACGATGCCCGGCCGGCGCACGCCGCCGATACCTGAAAGACTGTCGCCGCAATGATGGATCAGCGCGTTGACCAGCGTGCCGGTCCAGTTGCCGGCGCCGGGATGCACGACAAGCCCCGCCGGCTTGTTGATGACGATCAGCTCGTCGTCCTCATAGAGGACGTCGAGCGCGATGTTTTCGCCTTGCGGTTCGGCCGGCTCCGGCTCCGGCATGATGACCGACACGCTTTCGCCTCGCGTCATCTTGCGCTTGGTCTCGTCGATGCGCTTGCCGTTGACGCTCACCGCGCCCTGCCTGATCAGCATCTGCACGCGGCTGCGCGACATGTCCGGACCGAGGCTGGCCGCCAGCCACTGGTCGAGGCGCTGACCGGCCGCATCCGCGCCCGCTACCAGCACGGTCGGCGCCGCCTCTATCAATTCAGGGGCCTCTTCGCTATGAGCGCTCATTGAAAAACCGTTCCGGACTATTTTGCAATGGCCAATGCCGAGGAAGACCAAGAGAAGCCGCTCGACCCCGAGATCGACAAGGTGCGCGGCAAGCTCATCCGCTTCATGGCCATCAATCTCGGCCTGCTTTTGCTGGCTCTTATGGTGGTGATCGCGGCGGTTGTCTACAAATCCCGCAAAGCATCTCCTGAGAACCCGCCAGTGACCGGCGATATCCAGACACCCGCCGGCGAACCGGTCAGCGGCGATATCGTGCTGCCGGTCGGCGCCAGGGTGGTCAGCCAGTCGCTGTCCGGCAATCGCGTCTCGATCGACGCCGAGCTTGCCGACGGCAGCCGCACGATCTTCATCTATGATATCGCCGCACGCCGCCTGATTGGCCGTTTTGCGATCCGCAACAAATGAAAGGTTTCGCCGAACACCGCCGCGTCGCGACCGTCGCCCTGGTCGTCGCCAGCTATGACGAGGCAATTGCATGGTATGTCGAGCGGCTTGGCTTCCTGCTTACCGACGATATTGATCTCGGCAGCGGCAAGCGCTGGGTCACGGTCGCGCCGGCCAGCGGGCAAGGCGCTAGGCTGCTGCTGGCCAAGGCTTCCGACGAGGCACAAAGCAAAAGCATCGGCAACCAGACCGGCGGCCGGGTCTTCCTGTTCCTCGAAACCGACGACTTTGCCCGCGACCATGCGACGATGCTGGAGAAAGGCGTCGAATTCCGCGAAGCACCGCGCTTCGAGCCCTACGGCACGGTGGCCGTTTTCGCCGATCTGCACGGCAATCTCTGGGACCTGATCGAGCCGAAACGATAGGTTTGTGGCCGGCTTTCTACCGATGTGGCAAAGCTGGTCGAACCCCGGTTGCTTTTTCCCAGCGCGCAGCCTATATCGCCGGTTCTTGAACGCGCCCATCGTCTAGCGGTCAGGACACCGCCCTCTCACGGCGGGAACAGGGGTTCGATTCCCCTTGGGCGTACCAAGGAATTTCAACAAATTCGCAGAATGCCATCGCGCCATCCCGGGCGTCCACCATGTGGCTGCAGCTTGAAGCGCCCAATGGCACCTCAGGCTCCAGCCTTCATTTCATTTTTCCGGCAAATATTAACGGACCCGAAACCGAGAACCTTAACTGCTCCGCAACCCGCGCGGCAGCATATTAGTGCTGTCTTTAATAAGCCCAGGAGGTTGAAAATGCAGAAAATAGTCTACCGTTTCGCGCGGGACGAGTCTGGCGCGACGGCGATCGAGTATGGCTTGATCGCGGCTCTTATCGCGCTGGCGATCATCACCGGCGCCGGCGCGGTTGGCAATTCGCTCAACGGCATATTCACGACCGTCGGCACTACGGTCAACAGCAGCGGGTCGTAAGTCATCTATCCGGTCGGCCTACCGGCCGGAGTCGTTTGCAGCTCGGGAATAGGGGTTCGATTCTCCTTGGGCGTACCAAGATATCTTCGTCACATATGATGCTTGCGCCGCACGGTACGTTGCAGCAAGTTGTCCGCATGAAACAACTGGCCTTGGTCCTTGTCGTCTCCGTATCCCTGTTCGCCCAGTGTGGTCCGTCCTTCTCCAAGGATAGGAAGATCACCGGCACCATTCGAGGTTTCGAATGCGGCGACAATTGCTACCTGACCATTGTCGACGGCAAGAGGGCCGAGCAAGTCGGCCTGTGTGCCGCTCCCGAGTGCGAAAGCTGGAACGAGAAAACCGTGATGCCGTCCCGCTACAAGGGAAAACGTGTGACGGTTACGGTCGGGCAAGGCCAGCAGGTCGATGACAGCGGGAACGTCATGGGAGAGATGATGGCTTTCAAGAAGATCAAATTTCTCAACTAGCGTGCCGAGATTGGGTAGCGTGCCGAGATTGGGCAGCGTGCTGGGATTGGGCGCAATTCGCTTTCGACCCTAGACCACGGATCTCTCAGAGCTTCTCCATCAATCGTCCGAACCTGGCCACGTTCGTCGCTTCTGGCGCAGCGGGGCCGATTGCATTAGCATTGCGTCATGAATCCTGAGGCACGGCTCCAGCGGCGCATAGAAATGCCGGGTGCCGGATAGATCGGGGGAGAAGGCCAATGCAGAAGCTGCAATCGCAGGGCGTTCATCACATCACCCTGGTCGGGGCCGGGCGCCAGACCTCGATCGATTTCTGGGAAGGCGTGCTCGGCATGCCGTTCATCTTCGAGCAGCCGAACCTCGACAAGGCGAGCGAAAGCCATCTCTATTTCGATCCGGGCGACGGAAGGCTGATCACTATCTTCACCGATGAGAGCCGCACGCCGGAAAAACGGCGCACGCCGACCGATCCGGGTTGCGTCCACCACATCGCTTTTTCGGTGTCGCGCGTCACCTTTCTGCAGGCCGTCGCGCGGCTCGACGAGCGCGACATCAAGCACAGCGGCGTCAAGGATCGCGGCTTTATGGATTCGATCTATTTCGAGGATCCGCTCGGCCTGCTGATCGAACTGGCCTCCTACCGCTTCGAACCGCCGGCGGGCTTCACCCATGCCGACGTGCTGATGGAAGCGCACAGGCTGCGGGTGGCACGTGGCGACTATAACATCGCGGAAGTGCACCTCGCCGATGCGATCCAGTCGCTCGTCGAGCGTTCCCGCGCAACTCTGTCGGACGACCGGGCGCCGAAGAACCCATACTGAACAGACCAGAGGGAGGAACAAGATGGCCAAGACAGCGACGAAGAGTGCCAGGAAACCGGCAGCCAAAGCAGCCGTCAAGCCGGCGGCGAAAGCTGCGGCAAAGCCCACGGCCAAGGCAGCCGCCAAGCCCGCCACGAAGGCGACGGCAAAAGCCGCGTCTGGGGCCAAGGCGAAGCCGGCGAAGAAACCTGGCGTAAAGCTCAGCATGCTGAAGCCCAGCGTCAACAACATGACGGTTCGGGTGTTCGCGCGCGCGGCCGGGCTGGATGCCGCCGAGACCGATGCCTGGGGCCACACCCGTTCGCCGGAATTCATGGCGCGCAACCCCGCCCATTTGACGCCGATGATCGAGGACAAGGGCCTTCCCAGAGGCGTGTTGTGGGAAAGCTGCGCCATCATGCAATACCTCTCCAACAAGCACGGGCTGGAGAAATTCTATCCGAAGGCGCCGGCCAAGCGGGCGATGATCGACAGCGCCATGTTCTACCTGGTCGGTACGCTCTACCCCTATGTGGCGCGCGCCACCTATCCGTTCCTCGGTTTTCCGCAATATGCCGGCGAGGTCGGCCACAGCGACGCCCACCCGGACAAGAAGTCCGAAGCCCAGAAGGCGGCGATGGCGGCGATCGCCGAGCCGCTGGAGGTCTTCCACAGCTTCTTCAGGGACGGCAAGCCGTTCATCGGCGGCAAGAACCCGTCCATCGCCGATATCCGCCTGGCGGCGACGCTCGAATTTCTGGCCGTCATCGACTATCCTCTGCCCAAATGGGCGAAGGACTATGTAGCGGCGGTCGAGAAGAAGCTCGGCAAGGCCTATAGCGAGCCGGCCGGCGACGTACGCGGCTACATCGCCCATGTGAAGTCGCAGGCCAAGGCCTGAGGTTAGGGATTCGTTAACCAAAGCCCTGTCTACTGCCGGTAATTCGCTTTCGGCCCGCGACCACGGATGTACTGGCGCAGAACGTCGTAGCGATAGGAAAGGTCGGCGCAATGCCGGCCTTTTTTTGCTTTTTGCGCGCTATCGCCGAGTGTGAACGGGCACCGGTCTGGCGCGCCAGCCTCTGTGTCGCTTTTTTGGCGTCAACTTTTGCCGGAGATATTGTCATCGCCTGCTTTGGCCCTACCATCCATTTTGGCAGTCCGGCACGGATTGTCGATCAGGCATGAGATGAGGGCTGGCGATGAAAAGCGTTGCGAGGCGGGTTGCGGTTGCGGGCGTGATGCTGGCGAGCGCCATTCATCCTTCAAATGCGGCTGAACTCAACACCATGAGCGATGTCGGGGCCGCCATCCAGGCATGCTGGACGCCACCGGCGGACGCCGGAACCGCCAGCGTGACCTTGAGCTTCAGCTTCAAGCGAGACGGCACGCTGATCGGCCCACCGAGGCCGACGGCCATCAAGGTGGATGGCGATGCCAAGGCGAAAAAATCGTTTGTCGACGCCGCAACAACGGCCTTGCAGAATTGTCTGCCGCTGACCTTTTCACCGAAGCTGGCGCAAGGGATCGCCGGCAACGTATTCACGTTGCAATTCGCCTCTCCCAAGTAGGCCCGCAAAAGTAAGTCCGCAAGCAGCTGTGCCACGCACGGCTCGTTGCGGTATGCCGGGCTCAGTGGTGACTGCGCCTTGCCTCGGCATGCCGGGCGAGGTCAGGCGTCTCGAAGACGTAGTCGTTCCAAGCCGACTCCGGAACCTGGCCGGCCAGATAGCATTCCAGTAGCAGGCTTTGCTCGGGGTTGAGAGGCCTTGGCGCGCGCCCGTGATCCAGCCCCAGCGAGTAAAACAGGTTTCTTGTCAGGTCCGAGACCGTGAAGTGGATCGACATCTGCGTTCTCCTTTGACCATCCAACGCCCAAGACCAGGCAAAGGTTTCAAAGGCGCCTGGCGGTAACGGCGGATTGATCACGGGTTCGTCGCGCTGCGGACCCTCGACGATCGTCGCCGCATTGTCTTGGAGCTCGTCTCAATCTTGAAATAAAAATGTAATATCGAATTTACAGGAGGCGACCTAATACACTAGGTAAAGGTCTCTTCAGGTAGAAAAGCTTGAAAGAATTAGAATTTACTCATTTAGCCGAAGCTTGCCGAAGTCAAGGACTGTAATTCCAGGTTCTCAGCGACAAGGACCAAGTTGTTTCGATGACCCGTTTCTCACCCCTCATGATAATCGCGCTGATATCGATGTCGGCGGTTTTGCTCGGCATGCTTTCGTCGCACGCGGACAGCTGCGGCGCGATCAGAAGCCAGTTGCTTTCGGCCGGCCGCAGCGGCGGGGCAAGCCCGGAGCTTGCCCAGTTGCGCCGGCAGCTTGCCGCCATCCAGAATATCGAGAGACAGCGCCAGTGCATCGCGAAAAGTTCGCTCGGTGGCCTCTTCAACGCTTGCGCCGACCTCGCCAGGAGCCGCACGGATGTGCAGCGCCGGATCGCTGCCGCGGCGAATTCGGGCCAGGACACATCGGGCCTGCAGGCGCGCTTCGTCGCGCTTGGCTGCGCACCTCTGGCAAAGCAACGGCCGGCGCGCGCCGCACCCAGCACCCAATCGGCCGGGGCCGCGCTCGGCGGCAATGCGATGCTGTTTTGCGTGCGCCTGTCGGATGGCTATTTCTTCCCGGCGCCAAAGTCGCAATTCGCCGCCGGCGGCGATCTGAAGGAGACGGCCGATCAGTGCCGTTACATCTGCGATGATCCCGGTGTCGACCTCTACACGTTGAGCGACGCCAGCCTCGAAACCGACCAGATGACCGCGCTCGATACGCGCAAGCCCTACACCGAGTTGCCGGCGGCCTTCAGATACCGCGATGACGCGAATTTCAAGGCATGCGACGTCAAGCGCTATTACCAGCGGGTCACCGAACTGCGAGCCAGGACGGTGACGCCCGCCAACATGAGCAACGCCATCATTCCGCTGCCGACGGCAAAACCGGATCTTGGCACCGTTGCGGCCGTTCCCAGGACCGATGCCGAAGCTCCGGGCGCCGCCCAGCAGCAGTCGATCGAGGCCGGCACGCGATCGGTGCGCGTGGTCGGCCCGGCCTTCTTCCCGGCCGACTGACCGCCAGCCTTCCGACTTGGCGGATGGCCGTAGCGAGCCTTGTTTCGATCCGGCTGAGCACGGAGGAACAGAGAGGCGCTCACGGCGTTGTGATCGACATCAGCCAGGAGAAACGCCATGGCCACGTTCAGGGAAATGCGGGTGCTGGAGATCGTCGAAGATGGCTCCCTGACCACCGAACAGAAAATCGCTGAACTGCGCGAGATCGAATCCGAGGCGCGCGGGCTGCAGCGGGCAGCCTCGGAGAGTCCGATGGACGACGATGACGGCTGGCAGGACGATTTGCGTCAGGTTCGTCTTGCACTCGACAAGCTCGGTGCGAAACAGCCGAAAAAGGGCGCAGCCTCGCTGTGAAGGCAAGCCGCGCCATTTGCTGATCGTGCTTGTTTGAGCGCGATCTAGTCGCAGACCATGCGAGCCCTCTTGCCGGGTTCGCTGACGTTCTTGCATACCAGCGGTTTCGCCGGCGAGGACAGGGAGGCTGACGCGGGCAGCTTCGTCTGGTGCCGTCTGGGCGCGGCATGCGTCATGACCCTGCGCTCGGAAAATCGCCTCGGCTGTGGCGCCACCGGAAAGGCGCTGTTCTCGACCTGGGATGGCCCGTAGTCGACATTCGGAGGCGGCCGGTCCCAGAAACGCCGGACATCGAGCGGCCTCGGGATGACGACGGTGCCGTCATAACTGCGCGAGCAGCCGCTGCCGAAAAGCAGCGCCAGCCCCATGAAAAAAGGCACAATCCGTCCGAACATCCGCAAATACCCCTTGGAGCTAATATAGCGGCTTCGGTCCCGCCGACAACCGGCGGAATAACGCAGGCCGTGTCGGCCGATTTATCCAACCGGCCGTTAAGGTTAGCGGATCGTTAATGCTTCTCGGGCACATTCCGCCGGCGAACCGAGAGGAGGGTTCGGCCTTGGTTTTCGGGGTGGGGACGGCATGGCGGAAGCGGACGATGCAATTGGCGCGCGCGGCAAGCGCGGGCCTCGCAAATCGACGGCGCATGGCGACGATGCATCATCGTCCGCCACAGGTATGGATTCGACCGATGCGCTTCGCCAACTTGTCGAAGCCGGTTCGGACTGGGTCTGGGAGACCGACGCCGAACTGCGATTCTCCTGGCTTTCGCAAAACTACCAGGCAGCCACCGGCATCGATCCGGCAAACGTGCTTGGCCGGTTCCGCTTCGACTTCCTCAACCAGGTCCTGAACGGCGACCGCAGCGGTGCCGCGCATCTGGAGGATCTGCAGGCGCACCGGCCGTTTCGCGACTTCGTTTATGAACTGAAAGGTGGCAGCGCCGACTGCCGCTGGGTTTTGACGTCAGGCTTTCCAAGGTTCGACGGCGAGGGACGGTTTGCCGGCTATCGCGGCATCGGCCGCAACGTCACCGCACTGGCAGGCGCCTTCCAGACCCCGGGGCGGGAACCGTCGGCGGGCGGCGAGAGCGACCAGCATCTGGTCGATCTCGAGCGGACGATGGACGCCATGCACATGGGCGTCGTGCTTCTCGATGCCAGGCTCGACACGCTGATCATCAACAAGGCCTATCGCGACCTTTCCAGGATTCCGGATGGCACTGTCACCGTCGGCGCTCCGTTCAGCCTGTTGATGGAACTCAACCGCCGCAACGGCATCTATGGCGACATCGACGAAGGGCAATGGCAGCGCTACCTCGCCATCCGCATCGAGGAGATTCGCGCCGGTTCCGTCGCGCCACGCGAGTTTCTCCACGCCAACGGCAGGACGATGATGTTCTCGGTGACAGCGCTGTCCGGGGGCAAGCGGCTGTTGACCTACTATGAGGTCATCGAAATCAAGAATCGCGATGCCGAGATCGAGAGCGCCAACGCCAAGATCGCCGAGACCTTCGCCAATCTCCACACCATGGTCGATCAGATGCCGATCGGCGTCCTCGTCCTCGATGCCGATATGCGCGCCGAAGTCGTCAACCGTGCCTTCTACGATTTCTGGCAGATCGACGCTCGCCGCGCCGGGATCGGCTGCGGCTTCCGCGATCTGATGGACGCCAGCCGCGACATCGACCCGTTTGGTTCCGACGACGCGACATGGCGGCGCCATATCGCCGAGCGCGAGGCGGAAATCAGGGCCGGCACCGCCGGATCGCGGCAGTTCCCACGCAATGACGGCCGCACGCTGATATCGTCGATGGCGCCGCTGGCCGGCGGCAAGCGTCTGATCTCCTATGTCGACGTCACCGACATGAAGGACCGCGAGGCCGAACTTGCCGACGCGCTGGAGAAAGCGCGACTGGCGGAAGCGGTGATCAACGCCGTCAAGGATCCGATCTTCGTCAAGGACGATCATCTGCGCTTCGTCTTCGTCAACGAGGCGTTCGCCGCTTTGTTTGGTCAGACGCCGCAAGCCATGCTCGGCAAACCCGGCGGCGATTTCCTCTCGCCGAACGCCGTCGCGCTTTTCGAGCAGAGCGAACGGGACGTGCTTGCCAGCGGGCGCCCGTACGAAGTGGAAGAAAATTTCGAGGCCGATGGCGCCAGCCGTTCGCGCATCGTCAGAAAAAGCCGCGTCGGCATGGCCAGCGGCCGCAACTACGTTGCCGGTTTCCTGTTTGACATTTCCGACATGAAGCGCCGCGAGACCGAGGCCGAAGATGCGCGTCAGCATCTCGCCAGCGTGCTGGAATCCTTGCCGGCCGCCGTGATCATCTACGATCGCGACGACAGGTTCGTTTTCGCCAACCGCAAGATCCAGGATACGCTGCCGGCCCTGAAGCCGGCATGGCAGCCCGGTCGCACATTGCGCGAGGCGCTCGTCCTCGGCCATGCGAACGGCTATTTCCGCAGCAGCGGCGACCCGCAAGTCGACAAGCTCTACGACGACGATCCCGACCGCTGGCTGGATGCGATCCTCGCCCGCTACCGCTTGCCCAGTTCCTCGTTCGAGCGCCACAATCCCGACGGCCGCTGGTATCAGGTCTACGACATGCGGACCGGCGATGGCACCTTCATCGGCGTGCGGGTCGACATCTCCGAGATCAAGAGCCGCGAGGCGGCGTTGCGCGACTCGATGCGCCAGATCGATCTGTTCCGGCACGTGCTGGACGAGCTGCCGGTCGCCGCCTTCATCAAGGCGCAGGACCTGAGCATCGAGTTCGTCAACAAGGCCTGGTGCGCGATCACCGGTTTCGCCAAGGAGGAGGTCATCGGCCGCACCGACCGCCAGCTGTTCGGAGTGCAGGACGCCGATGGCTACAGCCATGACGACACGCAAGTCGCCGTGACCGGCGCCTTCAAGGAGGTCGAGGAACCCGTCACCCATCGCGACGGCACGGTTCGGCAATTGATGACGCGAAAGAGTCGCCTGGTGGCGCTGGACGGATCGGTGCATCTGGTCGGGTCCAGCACCGACATCACCGAGGTCAAGGCACGCGAGCGCGCGCTGGAAGAGAGCATGCGCGAGAACGAGGTGTTCCGCAGCCTGATCGACAACGTGCCAGTGTCGATCTACGCCAAGCGCTCCGACCTCAGGCAGTTCTACGTCAACAAGGGCTGGAGCGATCTCACCGGCTTCGGCAGGGATGAGGCGATCGGCAAGACCGACATCGAGATCTTCGGGCCGGACGGCGAAGCCTTCGTCAATGGCGACCTCGCCGTGCTGCGCACCGGCGAAACCCAGGAGGTCGAGGAGACGGTGACGCTTGCCGACGGCAGCGTCAGGCATCAATTCGCCCGCAAGGGCGCGATGATCGCGTCCGACGGTTCGCTCTACCTGATCGGCTCGACTACCGACATCACCGAGCTGAAGATGCGCGAGGCCGAACTGCGCGAGGCGCGCCAGCGCGCCATACTCGCCGACCGCGCCAAGTCGGAATTCCTCGCCAATATGAGCCACGAGATCCGAACGCCGATGAACGGCGTGCTCGGCATGGCCGAACTCTTGGCCAAATCGGACCTCGACCCCAAGCAGAAGACGTTTACCGACATCATCGTCAAATCGGGCAACGCGCTGCTCACCATCATCAACGATATCCTGGACTTCTCCAAGATCGACGCCGGTCAGCTGGTGCTCGATCCGGCGCCCTTCAATCTCGCCGAAGCGATCGAGGACGTGGCGACGCTGGTGTCGACACGCGCCAAGGAGAAAGATCTCGAACTCATCGTGCGCGTCGAGCCTCGTCTCGAGAGCCTGTTCGTCGGCGATGTCGGCCGCATCAGGCAGATCGTCACCAACCTGCTCGGCAACGCGGTGAAATTCACCGATGAAGGCCATGTGCTGGTCGACGTCACCGGCGAGAGGGTTCCGACCGGAACGAAACTCACGATCTCGGTCACCGACACCGGCATAGGTATCCCAGAGGAAAAACTGAAACTCGTGTTCGAGAAGTTCAGCCAGGTCGACACCTCGTCGACGCGGCGGCACGAGGGAACCGGCCTCGGCCTCGCTATCACCTCGCGGCTCGTCGAGCTGATGGGTGGCGACATCGGTGTCGAGAGCGCCGAAGGCAAGGGCTCGACCTTCTGGTTCACGGTAACGCTGCCGAGGGCCGGGGAGCAAAACGGGCAGCGCATCATGCCGATCGACGTGACCGGCGCGCGTGTACTGATCGTCGACGACAACACCGTCAACAGGGCCATCCTGACCGAGCAGATGACATCGTGGACGTTCGATTCCTGCGCGGCAGAGAGCGGCGCCGAGGGCCTCAAGGTGCTGGTCGCCGCCGCCGCTTATGGCGTGCCGGTCGATTGCGTCGTGCTCGACTACCAGATGCCTGAGATGAGCGGCGCCGAAATGGCGCGTATCGTGCGCAACACCGCAGGCCTTGCCGGCACGCCGATCATCATGCTGACCTCGGTCGACCAGTCGCTCGCCAACACCAGCTATCGCGATCTCGGCATCGATGCCCAGCTGATCAAGCCGGCGCGCTCATCGGTGCTGCTGGAAACGCTGGTCGCCACCATCCAGCGGCATCGCCACACCACGACCGGCAGCGACGTCCCGCCGCTCGCCGGCACCGTCCCTCCAGGCAATGTGGCGCGGCCACAGCCGTCGGCGCCGGCGGAGCAGCGGGCGCTGCTGCAGCCGCCTTCGGTACGCCCCCGGCTACCCGCGACGGGTGGTGGCGAGTTCAGGCTGGATATCCTGGTTGCCGAGGACAATGAGGTGAACCAGATGGTGTTCACCCAGATTCTCGGCGAGACCGGTTATGGTTTCGAGATCGTCGGCAATGGCCGCAAGGCGCTCGATGCTTTCGGCCGGCTCAATCCGTGCATGATCCTGATGGATGTCTCGATGCCGGAGATGAACGGGTTGGAGGCGACCGCCGCGATTCGCCGGCTGGAGGAAGAGACCGGCACGCATGTGCCGATCGTCGGCGTCACCGCGCATGCGCTGAAGGGCGATCGCGAACGCTGCCTGGAGGCCGGCATGGACGACTATCTGCCCAAGCCGATCAGCCCCAGAGCCCTGCTCGAGAAAGTCGAGCGCTGGGTCGGCGCCAGCCGCCAGGCTCAGCGCAACGCCGGCTAAAGGCCGGCGTCGCACACCCCCAAACCGCGTTGCGCATGTTGTGCTCCCAAAGCCGGAGCCCTTCTGGGCGACATGCATTTGCCCATTCGGCGAAGATTCGCGGCTACCGCCAACGCCAAGACTATGGCGCGATCGCGCCATATCAAAGGCGGCACGCAGCCGAGAGAATGACCACATTCGAATTCCGCTCTTTCCAGTTACGGGCGGGAGCAGCGACCGCCGGCATGAGACAGCGTCAACCTACCCCAACGGACCTGTTTTCGGCGATGGCCCGGCCACGACACCGTGGCCGAGAGCAACGCGCTCCCGTCCGGCTTTTCTTTATAAAATCCTGTTGAAACCCAAATCGCCGGCCACCTACGGCCTAAATGTAGCAAGTCCCTGATTCCGGGGGCAAAGCCGCGTTCCATCGGGAGCGCCGGCCAGGCGGCATTTTGCTCGTCCCGGACACGCGTTACCGGGGTGACATCAAACTGTCATGCGACTGTAATAATCGAAGGCTATTGGCCTCAGCGGGCGCCGAGAGGAATGGCGCCGAGAGACCATCTTCCGAACAGGAGCAGGCCACATGAGACATTTCATCCGCTCAGCGGCCGTTGCGATTGCAATGGCTACGGCGTCCACTTTCACCCTTTCCGCGGCAATGGCAGCTGATCTTTCCGGCGCCGGCTCGACCTTCATCTATCCAGTGTTCGCCAAGTGGGCCGACACCTACAAGAAAGACACCGGCGTCGGCCTCAACTACCAGTCGATCGGTTCGGGCGGCGGCATCAAGCAGGTCATCGCCAAGACCGTGACCTTCGGCGCCACCGACAAGCCGATGTCCGATGCCGACCTGGAAAAGAACGGCCTCATCCAGTTCCCGATGGTGATGGGCGGCATCGTGCCGATCGTCAACCTCACCGGCGTCAAGCCGGGCGAACTGGTTCTTGACGGCGCGACCTTGGCCCAGATCTACCTCGGCGCCATCACTAGCTGGGATGATGCGGCGATCAAGGCCTTGAACCCGACCCTCACCCTGCCGTCCACCGCGATCGCCGTCGTGCATCGCTCGGACGGCTCGGGCACGACCTTCAACTTCACCGACTACCTGGTCAAGCTGTCGCCCGACTGGAAGGACAAGGTCGGTTCGGACACGGCGGTCGAATGGCCGACCGGCGTCGGTGCCAAGGGCAGCGAAGGCGTTGCCAACACCGTCAAGCAGACCGACGGCGGCATCGGCTATGTCGAGTATGCCTATGCCAAGCAGAACAGCCTGTCCTACTCCAAGCTGGTGAATGCCGCAGGCAAGGTCGTCGAGCCGTCGCTCGAATCCTTCGGCGCCGCTGCTTCGAATGCCGATTTCAAGGGCGCGAAGAACTTCAACGTCATCATCACCAATGAGCCCGGCGACACCACCTGGCCAATCGCTGCCTCGACCTGGGTGCTGATCCACAAGGTTCCCGACGATGCTGCAGCCACCGGCGAAGCGCTGAAGTTCTTTGCCTGGGCCTACAAGGACGGCAAGGAAACCGCCAAGGCGCTCGACTATGTGTCGATCCCCGACAGCGTCGTCGACCTGATCAAGACCTCCTGGAAGGCCGATATCCAGGCCGACGGCAAGCCCGTCTACGCCGGCGAGTAACTTCCTTTGAAGGAGCGCCGCGCCGCGGCGCTCCTTTTCCTCAACTCAAAGAGCCGAGCTTCACATGAGCGCTGTCCAGGAAGCCTTGCCAGCCATTCGAGGTTCGCGCGACGCGATTGTCAGACGATTCGCGCTGACTGACGCGATCTTCCACGGAATGACCCGGGCTGCCGCCATATTGGTGCTGGTCCTGCTTGGCGGCGTTGCGATCTCGCTTTTTGCCGGTTCCTGGCAAGCCCTGTCGACCTTCGGCTTCTCCTTCCTGACCAGCGAAAGCTGGAACCCGGTGACAGAGAAGTTCGGCGCGCTGGCGCCGATCTACGGCACCATCATCACCTCCGCCATCGCCATCCTGATTGCCGTGCCGCTCGGCATCGGCATCGCCATCTTTCTGACCGAACTTTGCCCACGCCCGCTGCGGCGGCCGATCGGCATGGCGGTGGAGCTGCTCGCCGGCATCCCCTCGATCATCTACGGCATCTGGGGCCTGTTCGTGCTGGCGCCGTTCCTGCAGACGACGGTGCAGCCCTTTATCATCGGCGTTTTCCACGGCATTCCCGGCCTCAGCAGCCTGTTTGCCGGTCCGCCCTACGGCATTGGCCTGCTGACCTCGTCGCTGATCCTTGCCATCATGGTGCTGCCCTTCATCACCTCGATCACCAAGGACGTCTTCGACACGGTGCCGCCGGTGCTGAAGGAATCGGCCTACGGCATCGGCTGCACAACCTGGGAAGTGACCCGCCGCGTGGTCATTCCCTACACCAGGATCGGCATCATGGGCGGCGTCATGCTCGGACTTGGCCGCGCGCTCGGCGAGACCATGGCGGTGACCTTCGTCATCGGCAACGCGCACCGCATCTCGACGTCGCTGTTCGCGCCGGCAACGACGATCTCCGCGACCATCGCCAATGAGTTCACCGAAGCCGTCGGCGACCTCTATACCTCTTCGCTGGTGGCGCTCGGCCTGATCCTGTTCGTCATCACCTTCCTGATCCTTGCCATCGCCCGCTACATGCTGATGCGCATCGATGCCCGCACCGGAGCCTGACCGATGTCGACAGCCACATCGCTTCACCAGAGCCGCAAGAGGAAGAATGCCGTGATGATGACGCTGTGCGTCACCGCGGCGGGCATCGGACTTGCCTGGCTGGCACTCATCCTCGGCGCGCTGGTCTACAAGGGCGCCGCCGGCCTGTCCCTTGACGTCTTCACGCAGATGACGCCGCCGCCCGGCGACGCCGGCGGCCTGCTCAACGCCATCTATGGCAGCGTGGTGATGACGATCATCGCCGTCATCGTCGGCACGCCGATCGGCGTGCTGGCCGGCACCTACATGGCCGAATATGGCCGCTTTTCCAAGCTGACCACCGTGGTGCGCTTCATCAACGACATCCTGTTGTCGGCGCCGTCGATCATCATCGGCCTGTTCGTCTACGAACTGATGGTGCGGCCGATGGGGCATTTCTCGGCAATCGCCGGTGCTGTCGCGCTCGCCATCCTCGTCATTCCGGTCGTCGTGCGTACCACCGAAGACATGCTCAACCTGGTGCCGAACGCCTTGCGCGAAGCCGGCACCGCGATCGGCGCGCCGCGCTGGGTGGTCATCAAGTCGGTCGCCTACCGCGCCGCGCTTTCCGGTATCGTCACCGGTATATTGCTGTCGATCGCCCGTATCTCCGGCGAGACGGCGCCACTGCTCTTCACGGCGCTCAACAACCAGTTCTGGTCGAGCAATCTCAACGCGCCGATGGCCAGCCTGCCTGTCACCATCTTCCAGTTCGCTCTCAGCCCTTACGAGGAATGGCAGCAACTGGCCTGGACCGGCGCACTCATCATCACATTGACGGTTCTCGCGCTCAGCATCGTTGCTCGCAGCCTGACCGGACGCAGAGAGGACAAATGAGCCAGATGTTGTCTCCAGACATGACGATTGCCGCCGAGGCCACCGCCAAGGCCAAGATCGAGGTCAAGAACCTCAACTTCTACTACGGCCAGTCGAAGGCGCTGAAGGACATCACGCTGTCCTTGCCGGAGCGCAGCGTCACCGCCTTCATCGGGCCTTCGGGCTGCGGGAAGTCGACGCTGCTGCGCGTCTTCAACCGCATCTACGAGCTCTATCCCAAGCAGACCGCCGAAGGTCAGGTGCTGCTCGACGGCCAGAACGTCCTCGACCGCTCGCAGGATCTCAACCTTTTGCGGACCAAGATCGGCATGGTGTTCCAGAAACCGACACCATTTCCGATGTCGATCTATGAAAACATCGCTTTCGGCGTCAGGCTCTATGAGAAGCTCAGCAAGTCCGAGATGGACGGTCGCGTCGAGCAGGCGCTGAAGCGGGCAGCACTCTGGACCGAGGTCAAGGACAAGCTCAACGCCAGCGGCCTCAGCCTCTCCGGCGGCCAGCAGCAGCGGCTCTGCATCGCCCGTACCGTGGCGGTGAAGCCGGAAGTCATCCTGCTCGACGAGCCGGCCTCGGCGCTCGATCCGCTGTCGACCGCCAAGATCGAGGAGCTGATCGACGAGTTGCAAGCCGACTACACGATCGTCATCGTCACCCACAACATGCAGCAGGCGGCGCGCGTGTCGAAGCAGACGGCCTTCATGTATCTGGGCGAGCTGGTCGAGTTCGACCGCACCGAGAAGATCTTCACGTCGCCCCGCGAGAAGCGCACGCAGGATTATATCACCGGCCGGTTCGGCTGAGTTCAGGCATACGAGGGACAGGATCATGAGCGAACACACAGTCGCTTCTTTCGACGAGGATCTCGGTCAGATCAGCAAGCTCATCAGCGACATGGGCGATCTCGCCAGCTCGATGGTCGGCGGTGCGACCAAGGCGCTTTTGAATTCCGACAACGCGCTGGCACAGCGTGTCGTCTCCGACGACGCCATCATGGATGCGCGTCAGCGCGAGCTCGACGATCGCGCCATCACGTTGATCGCCAAGCGGCAGCCGATGGCCGACGATCTGCGCCATGTCGTCGGCTCGATCCGCATGGCCGGCGATCTCGAACGCATCGGCGACCTTGCCAAAAACATCGCCAAGCGCGTCGGTACTGTCGGCCTCAGCGTCACGCCGCGCGACCTTTCGCACTCGATCGATGGAATGGCGCAACTGGTGTTGATCCAGGTGCAGGGCGTCATCGAGGAATATGCGGCCCGCGACGCCGAGGCGTTGGCAAAACTACGCGCCGACGACGAGCGCATCGATGTCAAGTACACGTCGGTGTTCCGCGAACTGCTGACCTACATGATGGAAGATCCCCGCAACATCACGGCGTGCACGCATCTGTTGTTCTGTGCCAAGAACCTCGAGCGCATCGGCGACCACGTGACCAACATCGCCGAAAATGCCTATTATGTTTTGACCGGTACGCAGCTGCCCGCCAATCGTCCGAAGCAGGACGAGACGGCAATGTCCGCGCCGGCGGCATGACAGGAGTGACCGGCCGATGATCGCGCCACGCATCATGGTGGTGGAGGATGAGGAGCCGCTAGGCGTGCTGCTCCGCTATAATCTGGAGTCCGAAGGTTACCAGGTCGAGGTGGTGACGCGCGGCGACGAGGCCGAGATCCGGCTGCAGGAGAACGTTCCCGACCTTCTGGTGCTCGACTGGATGGTGCCGGCGGTTTCCGGCATCGAACTCTGCCGGCGCCTGCGAATGCGCTCCGAGACCGAGCGGCTGCCGATCATCATGCTGACCGCGCGCGGCGAGGAGAGCGACCGTGTGCGCGGCCTCTCGACCGGCGCCGACGATTATCTGGTCAAGCCGTTCTCGACACCGGAGTTCATGGCCAGGGTCAAGGCGCTGTTGCGCCGCGCCAAGCCGGAAGTGCTGTCCAGCGTGCTCAAGGTCGGCGACATCGTGCTCGATCGTGAATCGCACCGGGTCTATCGCAAGAAGAGCGAGATCCGGCTCGGACCGACCGAATTCCGCCTGCTCGAATTCATGATGCGCCATCCCGGCCGCGTGTTCTCGCGCAGCCAGCTGCTCGACAATGTCTGGGGCGAGACGATCTACATCGACGAGCGCACGGTCGACGTGCATGTCGGCCGGTTGCGCAAGGCGGTCAACAATGGCCGCATGCCGGACGTGATCCGCACCATTCGCGGGGCGGGCTACGCGATCAGGGAAGACTAAAGCGCGTCGCGGTTGAACGGATTTAGGCGACGCGCTTTAGGTGTTTGTTTTTTATGCATGTCGTTTTCCCAAAACTGGAGTGCGCCCCTAGGGGTGGACACTGATCAGGCTGCGGTTTTGCCCGTCTGCCGGATGTGTTGATCCTCGAACTGTTGCGGGCTGAGATATCCCAGCGCCGAATGGAGCCTGCGTTTGTTGTAGACCTGGTCGATGAAGTGGGGAAGGTGTTCGGCAACGTCCTCGAAGGTTTCAAGCGCCATCGGATAAACCGCCTCGAGCTTCAGGGTCTTCATGAAGCTCTCCGCTTTGGCATTGTCATAAGGATTGCCCTTGCGGCCCATTGAGCCGGCCAGACCATGGCCGGCGAGAAGCTGCCGGTAAGTCTCGGCGGCATATTGGGAGCCGCGATCGGAATGATGAACGCAGCCTAGCGGTGGCTTTCTGCGCTCGATTGCGGCGCGCAAGGCGGCGCCCGTCAGGCGGGCATCGATCGCGCGGCTGATAGCGTAGCCGACGATCATGCGCGACCAGACATCGAGAATGATGGCGACGTAGACGAAGCGGATCGGTAGCGCGACATAGGTGATGTCGCCGACCCAGAGTTGGTTCGGACCGGTCGGAACGATGTCCTTTGCCAGATTGGGGAAGATCGGACTGTTGTGATTGCTGTCGGTCGTAGCGACGAACCGGCGTCTGACCTTCGGTTGCAGGCCGTGGTCGCGCATCAGGCGGCGGATCTTCTTGTGGTTCACCACAAAGCCTTGCTGACGCAGCGCCGCGCCCACGCGGCGATAGCCATAAAACTCGAATTCGTCGCAGATCGAGACCATCGTCTCGACGATAGCGGTATCATCGGCCGGTCATTCCGGGCGGTCATAAAAGCTGGAACGCGCCAGATCCATCAGCCGGCAGCCTTTGGCGACACTGAGACCACGGGGCCGGTGATGACGGACGTAATCCCGCTTTTCGGCCGCGGAGCGCTTTTCAGAGCCCCCTTTAGAAACTCCAGTTCCAGAGCCTGCTTGCCGACAAGTCGCTCAAGCGCGGCAATCCGCGCCTCATATTCCGTGATCAGAGTGGCCGAAGCCGTATCTTCATCGAAGCCGCCTGCCTCATACTTGCCAATCCAGACACGGATCGGAGTACGGGTGATATCGTGCCGTTTCGCCAAACTGTGCAGCGTCTCGCCCGACAGATATTCCTGCACGACCTGACGCTTGAACGTGATGCTGTAACTACGATGTCTTGCCACGGTTCTCTCTCCGAAAACCCGACAGCCATGGTCAATTCCTCAGGACGATCTGTCCACCCCTAGGGGCGCACTCCAAACCGAGGTCACTTTTGGGCGACATGCATTAGGTGCCTGTTCCGTCCCGATAGATCGTGACCGGGAAAACTCGATTAGCAGGCGGTCGCCAACGGCCGCGAAGGCTGGAATGTTGCATTCGTCTCATCGATGGGGAGCGAGCACGTGACGCCAGGAGCGGTCATCCCCATCAGTTTTCGAATGACCGCATTCGGGCCAAAGCGACAGGCAGTTTCTGGCGTTCTCCGATTTCCCAAACTCTGCTATCTTGCCCGCAGACTCCGGCCAACAAGCCACGCACCTCAAGAATTAATTTGAGTTAATTTATATATACGTTCTTTAAAGGACGTGTATTTTTCACAAATACACAATTTTACTAAATTTACTTCGACCTGCAGCGGGTTCCATCCTCTTTATTCATTGTGTGTGCTCCAAATATTCAATACGATCTCGGATCGAATGACGATTCCGTGGAACGATCTCGTTCTTTGCAACGTTGCTTTGAAAGCGGTCGCCGGACCTTGCGCCGAATGATTTGACCAGGTCGGACACCATGAGGAAGGATTTCTGATGAGCACGGTCTTAAACGCCAAAGGCATCCCTCTTCCCTACACCGGCGCTTCCACTCATTGGTTCTCGGCCACCGGGTCCGGGCCGGAACTGCATGGCACCTCCGGCAACGACTCCTTCTGGGGAGACGCCGGCGTCAATGTCACGATCTACGGTGGCGCCGGCGACGACTACTATCACCTCTATTCCACCAACAATAAGGTGGTTGAAGATCCCGGGGCAGGGATCGACACGATCGACACATGGATGAGCTACAAGCTCCCCGACAATTTCGAGAACCTCGTCGTTACCGGCGCCAATCGATATGCGTTCGGAAATGCGTTGGACAACATCATCAAGGGCGGATCGGGTCATCAGACGCTGGATGGCGGCAAGGGAAATGATGTCCTGATCGGCGGTGACGGCGCCGATACTTTCGCCATCTCTAAAGGAAATGGAAGTGATCTTATCTTCGATTTCGGTGCGACCGATGCGGTCCGCCTTAACGGGTATGACTTCACTTCGTTCGATGCCGTCCGTTCGCAGATGGTCCAGGTGGAATCGAACGTGATGCTGAACCTCGGATCCGACGAGATCCTGGTGTTCAAGAATACGACCATCGACAAGTTGCAGCCCACCCAGTTCGAACTTCCGATCGACAAGTCCGGCATGACTTTGTCCTTCTCCGACGATTTCAACACGCTGAGCCTTCGGGACGGGCAGGACGGCACCTGGAATTCCAATTTCTGGTGGGGAGCGCCGAACGGCAGCACGTTGAGCAGCAATGGCGAGTTGCAGTGGTATATCGACGCCAATTATGGCCCGACCAGTTCCGTCCACCCGTTCAGCGTTGAAAACGGCGTCCTCACCATCACCGCCGCGCAGGCGCCGGAGGACATCAAGCCTCTGATCAACAACTACGAATACACCTCGGGGATACTGACGACCCACGACACCTTCGCGCAAACCTACGGCTATTTCGAAATGCGGGCGGACCTGCCTGAAACGGCCGGAGCCTGGCCGGCCTTCTGGCTGCTTCCTGAAGACGGCTCGTGGCCGCCGGAGCTGGACGTTGTCGAAACGCGCGGCCAGGACCTGAACACGCTCTACATGACGGCGCATACCAATGAGACGGGAGCGCACACGAAGGTTTCGTCCACGGTGAACGTTGCGGACACCGGCGGTTTCCACACCTATGGCCTGCTCTGGACGAAGGATGAGCTCGTCTGGACCTACGATGGTGTAAAGGTCGCTCAAGCGGCGACGCCCGCCGACATGCACGATCCCATGTATATGCTGGCCGATCTCGCGGTGGGCGGCATTGCTGGCCAGCCTCCTGACCATCTGGCTACGCCGGCGGAGATGAAGATCGACTACATCCGCGCCTATACGCTGGACGACCTGCAGCACCACCCCTTGGACATCGCCGGCGACCATTCGGTCTAAGCGACGCCCTCATGTTGGGCCATAAGCTGTTAGGAGCGCGGGAATGATTGCACAGTCTGGTCTGCGGGCAGTCTTGAGGCGCGCCATCGCCGATGTCGGTGTTTTCTCGTTCCTCATCAACATCCTGCTATTGGTGATCCCCCTCTATCTCTTGCAGGTCTACGACCGCGTCCTGCCTTCCTCCAGCGTCGAGACGCTTCTTTACCTCTCTGCTATCGCGGTTCTCGCACTCGCCTTTCTCGGCCTCCTCGATGCGGTCCGCTCCGTTTACACGCAGCGCGTTGCAGCCACTGTCGATAACAGACTGGGCGCGAGGACATTCGCCGTCTCGCTTGAGGCTAAGTACGCCGGCGGAGCAGCCCTGTCTCCACTACGCGACCTTGCCTCGGTATGCGCCTTCATCAGGTCACGCGGCGCGGCGGTCTTGTTCGACCTGCCGTTTGCTCCGTTCTTCCTCGCCCTGCTGTACCTCATCCATCCTTTGCTGTTCTGGCTTACGCTGGCGGGATCTGCGCTGTTGCTTGCGCTGGTCGTGGCAAATCAGTTTGCCACCGGCAGGAATGACGCCTTGTCGGCGGAACGCTCGGCTGTTGCCAGCCTGTCGGAGCAGGCCTTCGCCCGGAATGCGGAGACGCTGCGTGCCATGGGCATGGTCCAAAACGCCGCGCGAGTGTGGGGAAGGCACGTGGCGGAGGCGCTAGTCCTTCATGACCGTTCGTCGATGGCCAACGCGATTTTCAGTGGAACGTCGCGAGCCGTACGCATGATGCTTCAGCTGGCGATACTCGGTGTCGGAGCATGGCTCGTGCTGCAAGGGAAGATGACGGCCGGCATGATCTTCGCGTCTTCCCTGGTGTCGTCCCGCGCGCTGCAGCCGCTCGACCAACTGATCGGGTCATGGCGGCAGATCGTCGACGCCAGACGATCGTGGAAGCGGTTAGACAAGGCGCTTTCCGCCCAGCCGGCACAAGCGCAAAAACTGACCTTGCCGGATCCGTCCGGCGAAATTGTCGTGCAGGGCCTGATCTTTGTCGCGCCGAATGCCACGCCCGGCGCCGAACCTATCATCAAGAGACTGAACTTCCACATCGGCGCCGGCGAAGCGGTTGCGATAATAGGTCCGAGCGGAGCCGGCAAGTCCACCCTGGCGAGATTGATTGTCGGTGCGATCCAGGCGACCAGCGGCTGCGTCAGGATCAACGGCTCCGATCTCAGAACCTGGGACGAGAAGCAGCTTGGCGGGCATATCGGATATCTCGCTCAGGAGGTGGAGCTCTTTCCCGGATCGATCGCGGAAAATGTCGCCCGCTTTGAACCCGATGCGAATGACGCCTCGATCGTCGAGGCAGCAAAGAATGCCCGGGCGCATGAGCTGATATTGGAGCAGCGAGACGGCTATCAGACCAGAATAGGTCCGTCGGACAGAGCACTGTCGGGCGGCGAACGCCAAAGGATCGGACTGGCGCGCGCTTTTTACGGCAATCCGCGTGTTCTCGTTCTGGATGAGCCCAGTACCCATCTCGACGGCAGCGGCGAAGCCGCGCTCGAAGAAGTGCTTGCCGCCGCGAAAGCGGCGGGCATTACGACAATCGCAATAACGCACCGCCCTTCGATCGCCGCGGCCTGCGACCGCGTGATGCTTCTGCGCGCTGGAGTGATCGAAACCTTCGGTCCAAGCGGCGACGTGATGCGGCAGCCGATCGCCGGCATCGGCCTTCCCCCACAGCGCAACACGGCGGTGACAGGGTCTTTTGCCACGACGATCCGCAGCACCCCTCATAGCGTCCGCTTTGGATCGTAGAAGATGACAGCGCAGAGCCTCGCCTGGGAAGGCACAGCACGCACCGACATCCGGCGGGTGGCATTCGCCGGATACGCGGCAATAGCGATATTGGTGGGTTGCTTTGGCTATTGGGCGGTCAGTGCACCGTTGTCCGGCGCGGTTATCACGCAAGGCACCATCTCGGCGACAGGCGGAAACATCCTCATCCAGCATCCTGAGGGCGGCATCATCCAAGAGTTGCTGGTCCATGAAGGTGATCGCGTGCAGCAGGCCCAGGATTTGATCCTGCTGGATAGAACAGCCGCGCAAGCCGAACTCAACCGGCTGACGAGACAGTCGATCGCGTTGAAGGCCAGCGCGTCGCGGCTGGAGGCGGAACGCGACGGGTTGGATCAGCTTGCCCCAATCACAGAGGCTGCGCCAGCACCGTTCCAGGACGATTTCGAGGCTCTGGTTCGAGAACAGCAGAAGGAATTCAACGCCAGGCTCGCCCGGTTTCGATCGGAACAATCGATCCTCGCGCAGCGAGTTGCCATGCATCGCCAGTCTGTTGTCGGGTTGCAGGCCCAGAAGCAGGCCATTCAGCAACAGGCCGAAGTCGTGAAGAAAGAACTCGGCATCAAGACCAATCTGTTGGACAAGGGCCTCACCAATCGCACTGAATATTCGCAGCTTTTGCGTAGCGAGGCCGATCTCGTCGGGCAGGGAGGGGCGCTGGAGGCAAATCTTGCGTCGGCCAACACCCAGATCGTCGAAGCCCGGGAGCAGATCGAGCGCCTGACCACGCAACGCGTGGAGGAAGCCCTGACGAAGCTCGATGAGGTACGTTCTTCGCTGGCTGACATTGACGAACAGATGCGGGCATCCGAGGCAGTGCTGCGGCGGACGACGATCAAGGCGCCGGCGGCGGGCATCGTGGTATCGTCCACCTACAATTCCAAGGGCAGCGTGATTGCCCCCGGCGAGAAGATCATGGAGATTCTGCCTACGGCATCGGGCTTGGTCGTCGATGCACGGTTGCCGCCGAAAGACATCGACCGGGTTCGTGTCGGCCAGCCTGCAAAACTGCGACTATCAGCGTTGAACATGCGGCTCACCCCTGAGATTTCAGCCATCGTGACACAGGTTTCCGCAGACCGGCTCGTCGATCAGGCTACGCATGAACCCTATTTCCGCGCCAAGCTGAAGATTGCCGCCAACCTGCCGCCCGACGTGAAAGCGGAGCAGCTTTACCCTGGAATGCCGGTCGAAGCGTTCATCAGCACTGGCGACCGGACTTTCTTCGAGTATCTCGCACGACCGATGCTTGATTCCTTCGCTCGCGCTTTCACGGAGCGGTAGATATTGCGGACCGCGCAATTTTGACCCTGGTCCTCACGCAACGCTCTTGCCGGCGCTCCCTCTCGCCTGCGCGCCGGGCGCGAAAATTTCCTGGTCGACGAAGGTCAGCGCGCGCATGGCGCAGCCTTCGCGGATCAGCGGCAGTTCGTTCGGTTCGGTGTCGAAGGAAATCGACTTTGAATGCTGGCCGCCGGCGGTCTGGGCAATCGCCTTGCGCAAAGCTGGCTCGATCAGGTCGAAGGCGGCCGCGCTGGCGCCAACCATGGCGACGGGGGCCGGATCGATCAGGGCGAACAGGCTGCCGAGACCGTAGCCGAGCGCTTCGCCCGCCTTGCGATAGGCCTCGCGCTCGGGCCCATCCCGTTCGCGGGCTGCGGTCGCCAGGGCGCGCATGTCGGCGTCGCTGACATCGGCGACGGGTTCCGCGTCCTCACCCAATTGCCTTGCATTGCGCCAGATGGCGTAGTTGCCGGCATAGGCCTCGACGCAGCCGCGCCGTCCGCAGCGGCAGAGCGCGCCGTTCGGCTGGTGGATCATGTGACCGAACTCGCCGCCCGAGGAGTGGGTGCCGGTGAACAGCTCGCCCTTCAACACCAGGCCCATGCCGATGCCGTGCGACAAGAGGATGGCGATGAAATCGTCGCGGTAGCGATCGGGATCGCGCCAGCGCAGCGCTATCGCCATCATGTTGCAGTCGTTCTCCACGGTGGCGGGGATGGCGAACTCATCTTCGAGTATGTCGGCGAAGGCGATGTCGGTGTGCGGCGTGATCGGCGACCACAGCATGGCGCGGGCACGGGTGTCGGTAATGCCCTGGATTGCCAGCGCGATGCGGGCGATGCTGCGCACGTCAAGGTCGGGGTCTTCGAGGCGGCGCCGCACGATGGCGACGCATTCGCCGATCAGCGCGTCGCGCGACATGGTCAGCGTGTCCAGCCGCCGCTGTTCCTCGGCGACCACCTGGCCGGCATAGTCGATGACGGCGACGGAGAGAAAATTCAGCGACAGCACCACGGTCATCACCGCCGCCGCTTCCGGATTGAGGCTGAGGCCGACCTGCGGCCGGCCGCGTTTGAGCGAGCCGGCCTCGCTTGGCTTGCTTTCGGTCAAGATGCCCTCACCGATCAGGTCGGAGGAGATCGCCGATATGGTCGAATGGCTGAGGCCCGTGGTCGCGGCGATCTCGGTTCGTGACGGCTGTCCGGCGCGGCGTACGGCCGCGATCACCATCGCCCGGTTGCGGCGGCGCAAATCGTCGTGGCGGATTCCGACCGACATGTTTCTTCAAGTCCTCCCGGTCGCCGCGGTTCTCCGTGCCCTCGAACGCTGTCGGCAACGCAGCCAAATACTGGCAGAAGCCGCCCAATCTGTCATTTATTTATTCCGGAGCCCGAAAAAAATTCCCGAGCACATCAAAATCCATCAAGATCGATGTTGACAGCGTTCCGGTGTTGGATCAGTATTTTTTCGAGGCTCGAAAAAATAGAGCCTCTGTGCCGGCCTTCGGGTCAGTTTGGTCGCGCCATACGCGGCGCAGGGAGGATAATATGAAAAGATTCACAGCCGCCATCCTGGCGGGTGTCGCCATGTCGCTGACGCTCGCGTCGGTCGCGCAGGCGAAGGACAAGGTCATCGGCGTTTCGTGGTCCAACTTCCAGGAAGAGCGCTGGAAGACCGACGAAGCCGCCATGAAGACGGCGATCGAGGCAGCCGGCGACAAGTACATTTCCGCCGACGCGCAGTCCAATCCCGGCAAGCAGCTCACCGATGTCGAAAGCCTGATCTCGCAGGGTGCCAATTCGCTGATCATCCTGGCGCAGGATGCCTCGGCTATCGGCCCGGCGGTGCAGAAGGCGCTGGACGAAGGCATTCCGGTCGTCGGCTATGACCGGCTGATCGAGAACAAGGACGTCTTCTACCTGACCTTCGACAACAAGGAAGTCGGCCGCATGCAGGCCCGCGAAGTGTTCAAGGTCAAGCCGGAAGGCAACTATGTCTTCATCAAGGGCTCGGGTGCCGATCCGAATGCCGACTTCCTGTTCGCGGGCTCGATGGAAGTGCTCAAGGAAGCCATCGACAGCGGCAAGATCAAGAATGTCGGCGAGGCCTATACGGACGGCTGGCTGCCCGCCAACGCCCAGAAGAACATGGAACAGTTCCTCACCGCCAACGACAACAAGGTCGATGCCGTGGTCGCGGCCAATGACGGCACCGCCGGGGGCGTCGTCGCGGCGCTGACGGCACAGGGCCTTGCCGGCACCGTGCCGGTCTCGGGTCAGGACGGCGACCACGCCGCGCTGAACCGCATCGCGCTCGGCACGCAGACCGTGTCGGTGTGGAAGGACGCGCGCGAGCTCGGCAAGAACGCCGCCGAGATCGCCTCGCAGCTGGCCGATGGAAAGAAGACGGCCGACATTGCCGGCGCCAAGGACTTCACGACGCCGGGCGGCAATACCGTCAAGTCGCTGTTCTTGACCCCGGTTGCCATCACCAAGGACAACCTCAACGTCGTCATCGACGCCGGCTGGATCAAGAAGGACGAAGTCTGCGCGGGCGTTGCCGCCGGCACCGTTGCGGCCTGCAACTAAGAGCCGGTCTCTTCCTGCATTCTCAACGCCGCGGCCCAAAGCCGCGGCGTTTTCTCAAAAAGATTTGTGTTTCCGCATCGCGCGGATAGCTTCTAGGCTGGGTTCCGGTATCCACGTCGGACGGCCAGCCGGTGGGAGGAAATCATGACCGACACGACGTCCAACCCCGCGAATACGCCCGCAGACCAGGCGCGTGCGTCCGAACTGAGCGCTGTCGGACGCTTCCTCAAGGCAACCGAACTCGATACGCGCATGCTTGGCATGGTCGGTGCGTTGCTGGTCATCTGGGTCGGCATTCACATCCTGTCGGGCGGACTTTTCCTGACGCCGCGCAATCTCTGGAACCTGTCGGTGCAGACCTCCTCGGTCGCGATCATGGCGACCGGCATGGTGCTGGTCATCGTCATGCGCAACATCGACCTTTCGGTTGGTTCCGTCGAAGGCGTGATCGGCATGATCATGGGCGTGGCGCAAGCCGAATTCCTCATTCGCGTCATCGGCTTCCAGCTTGGAAATCCCTGGCTCTGGATCATCGCGCTGGCCGCCGGCGTGGTGCTCGGTCTTGTGATCGGCGCCTTCCAGGGCTTCATTATCGCGTATCTCGAAGTTCCTGCCTTCATCGTGACGCTGGGCGGTCTGTTGGTCTGGCGCGGCATGGCATGGCTGATCACCAACGGGCGCACGGTCGCGCCGCTTGATGCAACGTTCCAACTGATGGGCGGAGGACCGCGGGGCTCGATCGGCGCCACCGCCAGCTGGATCATCGGCATCGTCGCTTGCGTGGCTGTCGCCTTCGCGCTGCTCAACGGCCGGTCGCAGCGCAAACGGTTCAACTTTCCACTGCGCCCCGTCTGGGCGGAAACCTTTCTCGGTGTAGTCACCTGCGCTGCCATCCTTGGGGCCGTCTGGATCGCCAATTCCTATCCGTGGCCAATCGGCATCGTGCGCCAGTATGCGCAGCAGAACGGCATCACCCTTCCCGAAGGCGGACTGTTCATCGCCCATGGCATCGCCATACCGGTGCTGATGGCGGTCGCGGTCGGCATCGTCATGACCTTCATCACCAAGCGCACCCGTTTCGGCCGCTATGTCTTTGCCATCGGCGGCAATCCGGAGGCCGCCAATCTCGCCGGCATCAACACGCGCTGGGTGACCATGAAGGTGTTCATGATCATGGGCGTGCTGGCCGCGATCAGCGCGGCGATCTCGTCGGCCCGTCTCAACGCATCGACCAATGCGCTGGGCACGTTGGACGAGTTGCTGGTGATCGCCGCCGCCGTCATCGGCGGCACCTCGCTTGCCGGCGGCTCCGGAACGGTGCTGGGCGCCATGCTCGGCGCGCTGCTGATGCAGTCGCTGCAGTCCGGCATGGTGCTGCTTGGCATCGACTCGCCGCTGCAGAGCATCGTCGTCGGCGCAGTGCTGGTCATCGCCGTCTGGCTCGACACCGTCTATCGCAAGCGCGTCTAGGGAGGACAAGATCATGGCAGACAAGACCGCTCCCGTCGGCACCGCGCTCATCGATATGCGCAACATCTCGATCGCGTTCGGCGGCATCCGCGCCGTCGACGACGCCTCGATCGATCTTTTCCCCGGCGAGGTCGTGGCGCTGCTCGGCCACAATGGCGCCGGCAAGTCGACATTGATCAAGATCCTGTCCGGCGCCTACAAGCGCGATGCGGGCCAGATCTTCGTCAACGGCGAGGAGGCATCGATCTCCAACCCGCGCGATGCCAAGAAATACGGCATCGAGACGATCTACCAGACGCTGGCGTTGGCCGACAATGTCGACGCCGCCGCCAATCTGTTCCTCGGCCGCGAACTGATGACCGCCTGGGGCACGCTCGACGACGTTGCCATGGAGGCGGAGGCGCGCAAGGTGATGGGCCGGCTCAATCCGCGCTTCCAGCGCTTCAAGGAGCCGGTGATCAAGCTGTCGGGCGGCCAGCGGCAGTCGGTGGCGATCGCGCGCGCGATCCTATTCAACGCGCGCATCCTGATCATGGACGAGCCGACGGCGGCGCTTGGCCCGCAGGAAACGGCGCAGGTCGGCGAGCTGGTCAAGCAGCTCAAGTCCGACGGCATCGGCATCTTCCTGATCAGCCACGACATCCACGATGTGTTCGAACTTGCCGACCGGGTTTGCGTCATGAAGAACGGCCAGGTCGTCGGCACCGCCCGCACCACCGACGTCACCCAGGACGAGGTGCTCGGCATGATCATTCTGGGCAAATGCCCGCCCGGCGCGATCCCTGGACCAGGCGCGCTGAAGATCGCCGCTTGAGGTCAGACCCGGGCGCGGGTTGCCGGACGCGTGATGTGCCAGCCGTCACGATGGCTTGGCCTTGCCATTGTATTGGCACGGCGACTTGCCCATAAAGGCCCGACATGCCCAGGGATCGCATCATCCGTTGAAGAAGCTTTTTCCAATCGTCGCGTTCATCGCCGTTGCGCTGATCAGCATGACGATGGCGGGGTTTGCCTATTTCGCGACGCAGGAGGCCGCCCGCATCAAGTTCGAAGCGACGGCCGACGACGCGCTCAACCGGATCGAGAGCCGCATCGACCTGCATCTGTCGCTGCTGCGCTCGACGCAGGCCCTGTTCGATGCCCGCAACGGCGATATTTCCGGCAGCGAGTTCAACGCGTTCTTCAAAGCGCTCGATGTCGACAAAAATTTTGCAGGCTTGCGCGGCATCGGCTATCTCAAGCTGGCGAAGGCTGGAGACGAGGCAGCGATCGAACGCGATATGCTGCGCGACCATGGCGTCAGCCATCCAATCTATCCTGATACCACGCAGCCATGGCGCACCCCCGTCGTGCTGTTCGAGCCGCAGGACCCTTCAAACCAGGCCAGCCTCGGCTACGACATGTTCAGTGAACCGGTGCGGCGCGCGGCGATCGAAAAGGCGATGTCGGACGACCAGCAGCACGCCAGCGGGCTGGTGCAGCTGGGCCACGACACCGGCGCCGCGCAGACGTTCACCGGTTTCCTCGTCTTCGTGCGGCTCAATGTCGAAACCGCACCCGATGCCATCAATGCGCCCAGATCCTCCACAGCCGGTTTTCTCTATGCGGCCTTTCGAGCTCGCGACCTGTTCCAGACCGCGCTCAGCCGGTCCCCGCTGCTGCCGGTCAACACGGAAATCTACGACGGCGACGGCGCCGTGAACGGCGACAATCTGCTGTTCCGGTCGGAGACGCCACCGGCTTCGACCTTGGGGGACAGGCTGCTGGTCACCCGCAAGATCATTGTGGCCGGGCGGCCATGGACTGTGCTGTTCCGGCCGACGAGCGCCTTCTCGCAGCCGTCGTCGCGCGCCATTCCGGTGATGCTGGGGCTGTTCGGCCTGCTGTTGGCGGGCGCCATCGCGCTGGTGGCGCGTTATCAGGAGCGGGCCTATGAGGCGGCGGCGCGTTTGCACGAGACGACGGAAAAGAGCCTGCTCGAAAAAGACCTGATGCTGCAGGAGATGAAGCATCGCATCAAGAATTCGATCACCAGGGTGCTGGCGATCGCGCGCCAGACGGCGTCGCGGGCCACCGACGTCAATGAGTTTTCCGCATCCTTCTCGGCCCGGCTCCAGGCGATGGCGGCGTCCCAGGACATGCTGACGCGTTCGCGCTGGCAGAAGGCCGATCTTGGCGATCTCTTGCGCATCGAGCTTGGCCAGGTGTTCGGCAAGGAGCTGCCCGAAGAGCTGTTGTCAGGGCCGCAGGTGCTGCTCGACGAAACCACGACGCAAGCGCTCGGCCTGACTTTTCACGAACTGGCGACGAATGCACTGAAATACGGCGAAGCCGGCAATTCGGCCAATTCGCTCAAGGGGGACTGGGCGCTGAAAGTGGACTGGTCGCTCGAAGGGCGCGGGCGTGACAGGACGCTTGCTCTCAATTGGCGCGAAACCGGGCACAAGAAACTCGAAGCGCCTGTCAAGACCGGATTCGGCACCAGGCTGATAGACCTCAACGTCACGCGCGAATTGCGCGGCACGATCAAGCGCGATTATCAGGCCAATGGCCTGAACGTGGAAATCAAAATCCCCCTGGCGAACTGAGCGCGATCGTCAGGCGCAGAATCAACCATCCAAACAACGAAAAACCGGAGGCCGGCTAACCGGTCTCCGGATCAACGTTTCGATTATCGCCGAACTAGTTGCAGCGAGCCGTGTAGATCCGGCCGCGATGATCGCGATACTGGCAATAGCCATTGCGCAGATTGCGCACCAGCAGGCCGGAACCTGCACCCACGGCCGCGCCGATTAGCGCGCCCTTGCCGCCGCCGACCAAGCCGCCGACACCGGCGCCAATCAAGCCGCCGCCAACCACGTCCTGTTCGGTCGAGGTGCAGCCACTGACCGCCACCACCGCAACCATGGCAATAATCATCTTCCGCATAGAGTCGCTCCTCACTTTGTGTCCTCACTTTAATAAGCTCCAACCGCCATTTAGCATGAAATGGAGGCCTTTGCTGCTGCAATCTATTGTTGGCGAAGATAGTCTTTTTCTGGGCGTACCGTGTTCGACGCTATCACGACGCTGGAAATCGCCAGTGAAGCGTCGAGCGCGCCGTCCGGATGCACATTCCAGACGATCTGGTCATAGTCGTCTTCCAGAGCCGGATCCACCGGAAGGCACTTGGCCATGATATGCTGAGCCTGTCCCTGAACATCGCTCATCGCAAACGGCCGTTCGGCAACGCATTGGTCGGCGGTTTCAAAGACACTTACAGGAACCTGGAGTTCACGGCAGTCGGTCATCATGTTCGAGCAGCCGATGACCAGAACAATGCAGCGATGTGTTCCATGGCGGAAAAGTCCTCTCGCCACAGTAACGGTCCACAATCTGCAAAGTTCCTGCACCGCAAGGTTCTTCAACCAATTAAGATGAGCGGCCAGCGCGCGCGGGGCGCTGACGTCAGTAACTCAGCTGGAAGAGCATGACTGCGAGTATGACCGCGGCCAGACCTAAGGCGAGAATGCGCATCGAGGCATGGGGGACAGGAGGCGGTGGCACGGATGCCTCGGAGTCTTCAAACTCGCCCATGGAGATACGAGCGGCCTGCTCCAGTTTGTTCATGTCGGCAACCGTCAAAGGCATTCCTTCCACACCATGCTGCAAGTCCTGCTGCGGAAATGTCCGACGATGCAACAGGTTCCAGCGGTGTCTGGGAAAAACAGCATCCGCTTTTATGGTGAACAGCCGGTTAAGGAGCCGCTCATTCCGTCTCGAAATTGCCATGCGGAACGACGAGACGGTATTCGAGGCGACCAGCCGCGATTTCAAGCGTCGCCGTGCCGTTCAGCGATGCCGGCACGACCCGTTCGAGTGCGACGCTGCCGAAGCGCTTCTCGCTACGCTGGTTGTCATTGGCTCCGATAGTCTCGGCCCAGGTCAGAGACAGAGAGGGCCCGGTATCGGCGACGGTCAGGTTGGCTGTAACCTCGACGAACCCATCCGGCCGCGACAGGGCGCCATAGCTCACCGAGTTGACGGCGAGTTCATGCATGGCGAGGCCGATATGCAGGGCAGCGTTGGGATTGAGATAGGGGTTTGCCCCCTGAAAACGCAGGCTGCGCACCGGATCCCCGCCGTAGCGGCCAACCTGGCCCGATACCAGTTCGCGAAGTGCGGCGCCCCGCCAATTGGAGGAGGTCACGAGATCCTGGGACGAAGCCAGCGACTGCAGCCGGCCGCGGAAGCGTGTCAGGAAATCACCGATGCCGTCGGAGTAGCGCCCGGTCTGGGTGGCTATGCTTTGAATGATCGCCAGCAGATTCTTCGAGCGATGACTGACTTCGCGCAACAGCGTCGTCAGGGTCTGCTCACGGCGTTTCTGCTCGGTCGTCTCGACCATCGTGGTGACGACGCCTTGCACCGTGCCGCCATCGCCGTGGTCGGCATCGATCCAGACTTGAAACCAGCGGATGCCATCCTCGACGGGAACGCTGATCTCGAGACGTTGCGGGGTGCCGGATGCAATGACGTCGCGCTTGGCCGAGCCAATGCGATCGGCCTGCGCCGCCGGCAGGATGCCGTTGCTGTCGGCGGCGTCGGAAACCCAAGGCGCGCGCATGTTGCGCGCCCATACGGTTTTCATCTCGCGATCCTGATAGAGCACGGAAATGCCGGCATTGTGCAACGCGTGGAGAAGAGCCCGGCCAAGCTGCATGCCGCTTTCGGCAGGATGCAGGGCGATCACTTCATCGCTTTGCACGTCGTCTTTCCTATCTCCGGTTCTGGAACGCATCGGCCAATCTGTCCACCCAACTCAGGCTGAACGGCTCACTGTTGAATGGGTTCCAAAAGAGAATTCCCGAAAACCAGCTCCAAAAGCGGTCCGCCGGACGGTGCCCTTTGCAGGATACCGCCCGGCGGTGGCTGGAAACCGTTTGAGGGGTGCGGCTTCCAGTGTCCGGTCCTCACGACGCCCGTTTGAACAGGCCGGCGAGGAGGGAAATAATCAGGAAGGCGAGAAAGATGAAGAACAATATCTGCGCTATCCCCGCAGACGTGCCGGCGATGCCGCCGAAACCAAGCGCGCCGGCGATGATTGCCACAACGAGAAATACGAGCGCCCAGTAAAGCATGGTTCATCTCCTTCGAATGGTGCGATGAAAACGTGGGTGGATGCGGTTTGTTCCACCCTTTGCCGAAAAAGACGATGCTTGCAAATCGTTCGGAGCCGGAGGCGCAGGAATTTCGCCGTTGCCGCCCGATGCGTGCATCAGGGAGCACGAAGTGAAGAACTGATGAATTTGAAGATCTGGAGAAAATCGGCGAGCGAGGCTATCGCCTTGGGTTCGTCAATTCCTCCACTCCTCCATTCCCGACTATGCGGCGGCTTTCGCCTGGCGATCGAAGAACAGCGCCTGGCTGATCAGCGCCTTGACCATGTCGGGATTGAACGGCTTGGTGACCAGGAAGGCCGGTTCGGGACGTTCGCCGGTCAACAGACGCTCGGGAAAGGCGGTGATGAAGATGACCGGCACCGATGTCGACGACAGGATCTCGTTCACGGCCTCGATGCCCGAACTGCCGTCAGCGAGCTGGATGTCGGCCAGTACCATCTTCGGCCGTGTCTTGCCGAACATCATCACCGCCTCGGCATGGGTGCGCGCCGTTCCGACAACGCGGTGCCCGAGGCTCTCGACCATTTCCTCTATATCCATGGCGATCAGCGGTTCATCCTCGATGATCAGCACTTCGGTTGCCACCTGGCGGGATATCTCGTTGCTTGCCTGTGCCAGCAGCTCTGAAAACTCCTGATCGCCGACATCGAGGATCTCGGCTGCCTCGTCCTCGCTGAAACCTTCGACGGCGACGAGCAGGAAGGCCTGGCGGGGGAGCGGCGCAAGCGCATTCAGATTGGCGGCGGCGCGCTGTTCCCATGCCGATTGCGCCTGCTCCTGCGGGACGCGGATGGCGACCGATGTGAACAGCTTGGCGAAAACCTTGTACAGCGCGATGCGGTCGCTCGAGGCCTCGGGAAAGATATCGACATCGGCGATGATGGCTTCGAGCATCGCGGCGACCAGCGCGTCGCCACTTTCCTGCGATCCGGAAACGGCCCGCGAGAAGCGGCGCAGGAATGGCAGGTGTGGTGCGATGGTGGCGGATAAGCTCATGATAAGACGTCTCCCTCAGAATGACGTGATTGCATAGATTGCAGGTCAAGCTGATTGCAAGCCCAGTTAAGAAACGCCGTTCCTGAGAAAAAGTTCCGGTTTAGATGGAACTAATGCGGGGGAGCGGCGTTTGGATGCCGGGATGGGCAACCAGACGAGGGGGCCGCTTGCGTTGTGTTGAGTCTGTTGTGAGCGGCTTGGTGCTGGGAATATAAGGGCAAAATGAAGGATATGACGAAAGATATTCTAGCTGGCGCCGCGGGCAGGCGCCGGAACGGTTCCGGTGACGCCCTCGGGCCGAACTCCGAAATCGGACGCAAACTCAAACAATATTACGACGAGCTGGTCTCCGACGATGTGCCGGATCGCTTTGCCCAGTTGCTCAGCCAACTGGAACGGGCCGAACCCGCACAGAAGAAGGACTGAAGCATGGCAGCGGTCTCCCAAGGCTTCAAGACCGATCTGCTTGGGGCGATCCCGAGCTTGCGCGCCTTTGCCGTGTCGCTGACGCAGAATGCCGACAAGGCGGACGATCTCGTCCAGGAAACGCTGGTCAAAGCGTGGGACAAGCATGAGAGCTTCCAGCCCGGTACCAACCTCAAAGCATGGCTTTTCACCATCCTGCGCAATGAATTCTATTCGCAGATGCGCAAACGCGGGCGCGAAGTGCAGGATAGCGACGGCATCATGACGGCCAGGCTGGCCGTTCATCCGGCCCAGCATGGCCAGCTCGATCTGAAGGATTTTCGCGGCGCCCTCGAACAACTGCCGGAGGACCAGCGCGAAGCCATCATCCTTATCGGTGCGTCGGGTTTCTCCTACGAGGAGGCCGCCGAGATTTGCGGTTGCGCGGTCGGGACGATCAAGAGCCGCGTCAGCCGGGCCCGCACGCGCTTGCAGGAGATCCTGAAAATATCAGGCGAAGACGAGTATGGTCCGGATGCGATTTCGGCCCAGGTAACGGGCTCGCCGGCCAGCTGACCTGCGATCGCCAGGCGCGATCCGCAAGGGTCCGGATCTCAATTGGGAGAAGCACGTCCGCAGGCCGCCGCCACCGCTTGCACGAGGTCTTCACCCGAATAGGGTTTGCCGACCAGCCTGACGCCCGGAAACGATGCCTTGATTTCATCGGCATCCGAATAGCCCGACGCAAACACGAAAGGTACGCCTGCCGCGCGCAACCCCGAAGCGAAATCGAGTGTCGAGGCACCGCCCAGCATAAGGTCGACGATGGCGGCATCGAATTGCATGGCGACCTCCCTGCCATCGACCTCGGTCAGATCGCGGGCGATCACCACCTCACCGGCGCCGTGGTCACGGCAAAGCTGCTCGACATCCATGGCGATAAGAAATTCGTCCTCCAGGACGAGAATCCGCAATCCGTCAAGCAATGTGGGCACAGGCAAGGACTCCTCGAAACGCATAGACTCATGATCGCTAATTGGCGTGCTGTCATTTAAAAAAGACATGTGGCCGGCGGCGGAACCTCAATCCTTGCAACGCGTTGAAATGCAGCCTTCCAAAGAGCGGGCTTTCGAAGAGGGGCGAAATGTCAGCTCAGGAGAATCGCGCTTTCTCCAATCGTAAGTATCCTTGCGAGAACTGCCCATTGCGGTCGTTGCCGGTTTTCCGTGACTTCGAAAAACAGGAACTGGCCTTCATCGGCAAATTCAAGAAAGGCGAACTCGCCGTCGACAAGGGCGCAACCGTCCTGGTGGAGGGAAGCCATAGCGCCCATCTCTACACCGTGCTCTCGGGCTGGGCGTTCCGCTACAAGCTGTTGCGGGACGGCCGCCGCCAGATCCTCAACTATCTCATGCCCGGCGATCTGATCGGCCTGCAAGGCAGCGTGATGGGCGAGATGCAGCATTCCGTCGAGGCCCTGTCACCGATGCTGTTGTGCGTTTTTGAGCGCGAGTATCTGCACGAACTCTACCGCAATCATCCCGGGCTGGCTTATGACATCACCTGGATCGCATCGCGCGAGGAACGCATGCTGGACGAGAATCTGCTCAGCCTCGGGCGTCGCAGCGCAATCGAGCGCGCCGCCTATCTTCTCGCCTTCATCGGCAGCCGGGCCAAGGTCGTCGGGCTGAACGGCAAGCAGGCCATCCAGATACCGATCACGCAACAACACATCGCCGACACGCTCGGCTTGTCGCTGGTTCATACCAACAAGACAATCCGCAAGCTGATGGATCGCAAGCTGGTCGTCTGGCGCGACGGCGGCTGCGAGGTCATCGACGACGAAGGGCTCAAGCGGCTGGCCGGCTGGGAAGGGTTGGGGGAGGCGCGCCGGCCGCTGATCTGACCAAGCGCTTTTTTACCATATCGGCGGACGGGGTGCGCGCCGATGCGTTTTCGGCTAGTTTGTCCCTGGTGTCGGAACCTTGAGACATGCGGCGCGTTTGAAATCAAGCAATCACAAGGAGTTAAGCAATGGCAACTGCCGCAGGAAAGACCGCAAACGACGCCCGTGCAAATGCAGACCTTGAAGCCGACATCAGGCAGTTGAAGGCCGATATCGACAAGCTCACCAAGCAGTTGGCCAAGACCGGCGAGCATGGCTATGGCACAGCCCGCCGTGCGGCCACCGAAGGGGTCGAGCAGCTGCGTGCGCAGGGCGAAGCTGCCTTCGACAGTCTGCGCAGCAACGCCAAGGATATCGAAGCGCAGATGATGGCCAGCGTGCGCGAAAAGCCGGTGACGTCACTGGCGATCGCTGCCGGCGTTGGCTTCCTCTTCGCGCTTCTCGCGCGTCGCTAATCGCATCCTCAGATGGGAATGCTCGCATCCCTGATTTCCGGCCTGGCGTCGGGCGAAACCGTTGCCGCCATGCGCCGGGCGCGCACGGCGGCAATCGTCTATGGGCTCGCCCTGTCGGCAGCGCTCTGTGGTCTCGGGTTTCTGGTCGGCGCAGCCTATATCTGGGCGGCGATGCGCTACGGGTCGCTTGCCGCCGCGCTGGGCTTTGGCGCCGGTTTCCTGGTGCTTGCCGGGCTGATCCTGCTGATTTACCAGATATCCGCTGGTTCGCGCGCCCGGCGCCGGGCACAACGACGCAACGCGGAAATGAAAGCAATCGGCATCACCGCTGCGCTCGCCGTGCTGCCGACGCTGCTCAAGGGAAAGGGCGGTCTCGGCGTCATCCTGGGTCCGGCCGTAGCGCTCGCGGCTTACGCTATCTATCGTGAGAACGTGAAATCCGACGATCCGGATGAGAGCGAGCGGAAATGAGCCTTTTGGCCTTTCCGTTTGATCATGATCCCGAAACCGGCTCTTGCTTCGCCGATTTCGGGTTTGGGGTCAGGTCCGTCACTTCGACAGATCTTCCAGAGGCATCGATATTTCGGCAAACACGCCTTCCGGCCGGAACTCGTGGGTCACTTCGCTTGAAATCACCTTGGCAAGGCTGCGGCGGATGAGGATCGAGCCGAAACCGTGTCGCTCCGGCGGGGCGACTTGAGGACCGCCGCTTTCGCGCCAGGTCAGGACCAGGCGTCGAGCACCCTTCCTGCCCTGCGTCCTCCAGTCGAGATCAACCTTGCCTGATACCACCGACAGCGATCCATATTGCAACGCATTGCTGCCCAGTTCATGCAGGATCAGGCCAAGCCCGACGGCCTGGTCCGGCGACAGCAGCAAGTCATCGCCGGAGATCGTCATGCGCGGCTGCTCTGCCGTTTCGAAAGGCCTGACTTCGATCTGGACGAGTTCACGAATGCCGATGCCGCGCCACTCGCGGTCGGACAACAAATTGTGGGCGATGCCCAGGGCCTGAAGCCGGGCGCCAAAGGCTTCGAGGAATTCGCTCGGCTGGCGGGCATGGCGCACGGTCTGCGTCGCCAGTGCCTGGACGGTCGCCAGCGTGTTCTTGACGCGGTGGTTGAGCTCGCGCAGCAGCAGCCGTTGCCGCTCGTCGCCAAGCTTGCGCTCCGATATGTCGTAGTTGACGCCGAAGATCAGCGTCGGCTTGCCATCGCCGTTGCGCTCGATGACACGGCCGCGCGTGGCGAGCCAGCGTGGCGGATGAAAGCCCTTCACCCGGTATTCGCCGAAATAGTCGTCGCTGCCGGTCAAGGCGTCGCGAAAGCGGGTTTCGGTCTGGTAGACGTCGCGCGGGTCGATGGCGGTGAGGATGTCGCGTGCTCGCAGCCGGTTCGAGCGTGGCAGGTTGAACAGCTCCGACAGCAAGGTGTCGCATTCGATGGTATCAGTGCGGATGTCCCACGCCCAGCTGGCGAGCGACGCCGCATCGAGCGCGATGGCGCGCCGCTTTTCCTCCCGCACCAGTGCGGCCTCGGCGATGGCGCCGCTGCGAGTCGCGTCCTTCAAGGTGAGCAGGCTGGCGGCGAGGCCGGCGAGCGCCTTCAACTGGTCGAGCTCGGTGCGGGATGGAAAGGCACGCGGCTTGCGGTCGAGCACGCACAGCGTGCCGATGCGGGCACCTGCGACGATCATCGGCGCGCCGGCATAGAAGCGGACATGGTGCTTGCCGGTGACCAGCGGGTTGGCCTTGAAACGGGGGTCCGTCGTTGCATCCGCGACCACCATCGGCTCGTCGCCGGCGGCAATCGCATGGGCGCAGAAGGAGATGTCGGTCGCGGCTTCGGTCTCGTCCAGGCCGAGGCAGGATTTGAACCATTGCCGCTCATGGCCGACGAGCGTGACCAGGGCGATCGGCACCTGCATCGCCGCCGCGGCAAGGCTGCTGATGCGGTCGAAATCCGGGTCAGCAGCCGTATCCAGCATCTCCAGCCCGTGCAGCACGGCCAGCCGGTCTTGATCCTTGATCGCGCGTGCAACTTCGGCCGGCAGGCCCGGCAACGTTTCTGCCTTACTATTCACCAAGCCCCCAATGCCCCGTCTTGGCCTGCCCCCGTCTCGGCCTTCGTTCCCGCGCCGTCCTGCCGATCAGGAGCAGCCCGCCGATCCGGAACCATCCTAGCAAGGAACCGTTACCTGACCATGTCGTGCCAGATGCGTCAGCTGGTGCAAAACAAGACAAGGACCGACCATGGCCAAGATCATTCCCGAGAACAAAGCGCGTCAGGGGCGATGGGGCTGGCACGGCCTGCGCATTTTGATTGCCGCGCTGCTCCTGGCCTTCGCTGCCTGGGGCATCGCTGAAATCTATGGTGAATTGGTCAAGACGCCGGCGACGGAGCAAGGAAGCGCGCCAAGCGGCTAGATTTTCGGGCTTCGTCGTTCGAGGTCGCATCAGGCAGCCTTTGCCTCGGCGAGGCTGGCCGGCACCAGGACATTCAGTGCGCCAGGCCGGATTTCGATTGTCGTTTCACGATCGAGCTTGACCAGTTCTCCATCCATCACGGCGCGAAACTTGCTGCTCCCCGAATGGATTTTCAGGACCGTTCTGTTCGCCTGATGGATTTCGACATGTTCATTGTCGCGCCATTTGCCGCGCGCCATGTTGAAGAAGAACTTGACCAGCTCGGCGCGCTGCTGCGCCACCGTGACATAGACGCCAAGCACGCCGCCGGCCGGGTTGTCAGCGTAGGGCAGGTGGCCTTCGCCGAACAGATTGTTGGTGATGCCGATGCCGGTGATGCGGGCCGCCATCTCGGCTTCGCCGATGCTGAGCGTCACGTTCATCGCCGGTGGATTGTTGATTGTCGCCCAGGCTGCCTTGGCCGAGGCGCGGATCTTTCCCAGACGCGAACCGAATTCCATCTTCTGGCGCAGTTGCACCATTTTCGCGTGCATGCCGATCGAAAACTGATGAACGAAGGGCCGGCCGTTGGCCGTGGCCATATCGACTGCGATAATTTCGCCGTTGGCGAAGGACTCCAGCGCGGCATCGAGGGACTGCGGAATACCCAACCCACGAGCGAACAGGTTCATGGTGCCGGCCGGCAATATGGCAAGCGCCTTCTTCGTGCCCATCAGCCGAGCAGCCGCGGCGGAAATGGTCCCGTCGCCGCCACCGGCCAGCACGACATCGACGGAACGGCATGAAGCCGCTCCGTCGAGCGTTTCCACTACATCCTTGCCGGCGACAATCTCGATGCTGAGAGAGTGCCCCGACGCCTCCAGCGTCTGATGCATCCTTTCTGAGAAAGCGGCAAGGTCGATAGTGCGCAACGTGCCGCCATCCCGGTTCAGCACCGCTGCAAATTTCATGCCCCGCTCCGTCGCTCGGGCCGGCACAGACCCAGCCAACGGCTGAAACGCGACGAAGCGGGAAAGGTTCCGTTTTGAAAGCAGCCAATACCGGCTCCGTCCTTCAGTAGCCGCGCATCCGCGCCCGCGTTTTTGTCGGAACAACAGCATGCTCACAACGTTGTGAAATTGTAGATGACGCCGCGTCCGAACTCCCTAAGCGACGGTTGCGGCTCACGAAATTACGCACGAGGAGAGACTGACATGATCCGCAATCTTTTAGCCACGACTGCAATCGCAACCCTGGTCGCGACCGGGGCTTACGCGCAGACTGCGACAACCCCGGCGCCGGCGCAGACGCCCGCCGTTCAGGAGCCGGCCGCTGCCCCGGTGCGTGCCGAGGGCAGCATCGTCACCAATATCATCGGTGAATCCGTCTATAACGGCACCGGCGACGACGCCGAGAACATCGGCAAGGTCAGCGACGTCGTCTTCGACAAGGATGGACAGGCGAAATCCGTCGTCATCGGCGTCGGCGGCTTCCTGGGTGTCGGAGCGAAGAATGTTGCTTTCGACTATGCCAAGCTGCAATGGGCCGAAAAGAACGGTGACCGCTGGCTGGTTGCCCAGACGACCAAGGACGAGTTGGCGGCGCAGGCAGAATTCGACAGCAAGCCCTACGCTCCGCCTCCTGCGCCAACCGCATCGACCGATGCCACGGCGCCGACCGCGCCCGCGACGACGGATACAGCGCAGAAACCTGTCGACATGAATGCCCCTCCGGCGGAACCTGTGAAGCGCGCCGATGGCAACCTTGCCACCAACATCATCGGGGAAACCGTCTACAATGGCACCGGTGATGACGCGCAGAACATCGGCAGCGTCAACGACATCGTGCTGACCAAGGAAGGCAAGGCCGAGTCCCTGGTCATCGGCGTCGGTGGTTTCCTTGGCCTCGGAGCCAAGAATGTCACCTATGATTTCAACAAGGCCCAGTGGGCCGAGAAGAATGGCGACCGCTGGCTGGTAGCCCAGACCACCAAGGAAGAGCTGCAGGCGCAGCCGGATTTCAACCGCAAGGCCTATGACCCGCTGCCGGCAACGACGGCTTCCAATGCGCCTCCAGCAACCGCACCGGCCGCGGCGACGGCTCCTGATCAGACTCCTGACCAGACAAAGACCGCAGCCATCGACAAGTCCGCGCTGACCGAAATGCCGGTTGGTGAGATCCGCGCCGACGATCTGAAGGGCACCACCGTCTACGGTGCCAACGATGCCAAGGTCGGCGTGATCGGCGACGTCGTCTTGACCCCCGACAAAAAACCCGATGCCGTGATCGTCGATGTCGGCGGCTTCCTCGGCATTGGCGCGAAGGAAGTCGCGGTCGGTATGGATAATCTCAAATTCATGACCGACAAGGACGGCAACAAGTATCTCTACACGACCTTCACCAAGGAACAGCTCGAGGCTCAAACCGCCTATGACAAGGGCAGCTATGCCGAGAGGCGCGATCAGCAGCGCATGATTGTGCGGTAGGCAGTAGGCAGTAGGCAGTAGGCAGTAGGCAGTAGGCAAGCCCTATTCCCTACTGCCTATTCCCCTCACTGACATGTCCAACCACGCCGTGCTCCGTCAGCTCTGCCAGTGCCAGCGACTGGTCGAGATGTTCGGCTCGCCAGGCGAGCAGCCGTTCGGCGAACTCCAGGCGCACGACGAGATAGGCTGGATCGGCGGCCAGATTGTTCAACTCGCCCCTATCATTTTCCAGATCGAACAGCAGCGGCGGCAGGCCGCCACCGAAATGGACATATTTGAATTTTTCCGTGCGGATGACGGCGAGGTTGCATTGGCGTGAGTTGATGCCGAAATGGCGTTCGGCCTCACCATCGGCAATCGAGCGGAAATCGAACTCCCAATGCGCGGCATCGCGCCAGGCTGCAGGGTTCGCTCCGTCCAGGAACGACCTCAGCGAGTGGCCGTCGAGATGTGGCGCGGGAGCCTCGCCGAGCAGGTCGAGAAGCGTCGGCACAATGTCGACCGCTTCGGTGAAGCGGTCGACGCTGCCGCCGGCCGCCTTGCGGTGGTGCGGATCGCGGATGATCAGCGGAATGTGGTAGCTGCCATCGAAGTAGCCGCCCTTGCCCAGCATGAAATGGTCGCCCATCATCTCGGCATGGTCCGATGTCAGCACGATGATGGTGTCGTCCCACGCGCCCGCGGCCTTGACCGCTTGCCAGATGCGGCCGAGCTGCGCGTCGACCTCGGAGATCATGCCGTAGTAGATCCCGCGGATGCGGCGAAAGTCGTCATCGCTCCAGTCGTGCACCCTGCCACTGGCGTCGGGACGGAACTTGGCCTGCTTCTGCCGGCCAATGTCATAGGCGAGATAGGGATGGCTTTCCGCCTCTTCCTGCCAGCTTGCCGCCCGCTGGAAGGCGGGGCCGTCCGCTGGTTCATACAGCGTGTTGTAGGGCTCCGGGACGATGAAGGGCGGGTGCGGGCTGATGAACGAAAGATGCGCGAACCACGGCGCGGCGCGCTCCTGCTCGCCGAGCCAGCGCGTGAATTCGCCGGTCAGGAAGGCGGCCAGCGTTTCATCCCTGGCGTAAACGGGTGGCGCGTTGCTGACGGATGCGCTGGCCTTGCCTTGGGTCACCGGGCGGTGGATGTCGGGAGATCCGGCGCTGGTGTCGATACCTCGCTGCTTCAGCCAGGATAGCCACTGTTTCTGATGCTCGGGCAGCAGCTGGCGCACCGTAAAGCCCGGCAGCACGCCTTCATAGCTTTGCAGCCGCGGGTCGCCCGGCGCCAGCAGGCGCGGGTCGAGCGACACGTCGGTGTAGCCGAACAGCGTCGGATCATAGCCAAGGCCGCGCGCATGCAACGCGATGTTGCCGTGACGGGCGTCAAGCGGCGTGCCGTTGCGGCAGACGCGGTTGTTCATCTGGTAGAGGCCGGTGTAGAGGCAGGCGCGGGCCGGCGAGCAGGGCGCGGCGCCGCCATAGTGCCGCTTGAACAGCACTCCTTCGGCGGCGAGCGCATCGGCATTCGGCGTCTTCACAACCGGATGGCCCGCGGCCGACAGACAATCGCCCCGCCACTGGTCGCACGTGATCAGGAGAATATTAGGCCGCCTGGCTTTTCCAGTCACTCGCGATAGCCCTTGTCCCTGGATGGTCGAACGCCGCTCATGGAACCGAATTCCGGTGACGGCGCAAGCGTGTCCTGCGGGCTAATTGGTGAACAGTCTTCCTTCAATTGTTCACTTTTACAGCACAGTCCATTCTGTATTTGCCGCCTTTGCCTAAAGCGCTCGCATCCTCATATTGGCGTGGACAGCGGCGAGTGCCGCACAAGCACCAAGGGAAGGAGCAAGACAATGCTCGACCAGATCAAGGGCCTGCATCACGTCACATCAATGGCCAGGGATGCCCGGCAGAACAATGAGTTCTTCACCCAAAAGCTCGGCCAGCGCCGGGTCAAGAAGACTGTCAATTTCGACGCGCCCGATGTTTACCACCTCTACTATGGCGACGAATCCGGGACGCCCGGTTCGGTGATGACCTATTTCCCGTTCCCCAACATCGGCAAGGGCCGTCATGGCGTCGGTGAGGTCGGCACCACGGTCTATTCGGTGCCGGAAGGCACGCTTGCCTATTGGGAAAAGCGTTTTGCCGATGAAGGCGTCACCGGCGTGTCGCGCGAAGAGACATTCGGCGAGAAGCGTCTGGCCTTTTCCGGTCCCGATGGCGACGGTTTCGCGCTGGTCGAGGACAAGGCGGATAGCAGAGCGCCCTGGGCGAAAGGCGGCATCCCTGCTGATGAGGCGATCCGCGGCTTCCACTCGGTGTCGCTCCGGCTGAAGGATGGCGGTGCCACAGAGGAGCTTTTGAAATTCATGGGCTACGAGGAGATCGAGAAATCAGGCAACGTCAGGCGGCTCGCTGTGAAGAACGGCAACGGCGCCGATGTCGTCGATATCGAATCGCTGCCGACCACGGCCTTCGCCGATCTCGGCGCCGGCTCAGTCCACCATGTCGCCTTCGCCGTCGAGAACCGTGCCAAGCAGCTCGAAGTGCGCAAGGCGTTGATGGACACCGGCTATGGGGTGACGCCGGTGATCGATCGCGATTATTTCTGGGCGATCTATTTCCGCACACCGGGTGGCGTGCTGTTCGAAGTCGCCACCAACGAGCCGGGTTTCGATCGCGATGAGGATACCGCTCATCTCGGCGAGGCGCTGAAGCTGCCGACGCAGCACCAGCACCTGCGACCCTATCTCGAACAGCATCTGCAGAAGCTGGAAGGCTGAGACCATGAGCAAGGACGCGTACATCCACAAGCTGCTGCCCGGTTCGCCGGGCGGTCCGTTGCTGTTCGTCTTCCATGGCACGGGGGCCGATGAAAACCAGCTTCTGTCGCTGGGGCGCGATCTCGCGCCCCAGGCAACCATCGTCTCGCCGCGCGGCGACGTGTCGGAACAAGGTGCGGCACGCTTCTTTCGCCGCACCGGCGAGGGCGTTTACGATATGGACGACCTGACGCGGGCGACGGACAAGATGGCAGGCTTCGTCAACACGCATGTCGAGGCTGCGAAGCCATCGGCCGTGCTCGGTCTCGGCTACTCCAACGGCGCCAACATCCTGGCCTCGGTGGTGTTTGCGACACCGGCACAGTTCGACGCTGCGGTGCTGATGCATCCGCTGATCCCGTTCGAACCTGAGGTCAAGGGCAGTCTCGCTGGCCGCCATATTCTGCTGACCGCCGGCAAGCACGATCCGATCTGCCCACCGAACCTGACCACGCGGCTCGAAGCTTATTTGCGTGCCGACGGCGCCGATGTCACAGTGGAATGGCATGAAGGCGGGCACGAGGTGCGGCCAAACGAGATCGAGGCGGCACGACGGTTCTTTGCCGATGCTGCCCAAGGAGTATAGCGATGCCGGATCAACTGCCTGAGATCGAACTGGAGGATCGCGGTTCCAAGGGTCGCTACGTCCTTCGCGGGCCCGGTGGCGCCGAAGCCGAGATGACCTTCACCAAGATCGGCGAGCACCAGATCATCATCGATCACACTGAGGTGCCGGACGCGTTTCGCGGCCAAGGCGCCGGGCTTCGGCTCGTCACCCGCGCCGTCGAGGATGCGCGTGCGGCAGGCAAGAAGATCATCCCGCTCTGCCCATTCGCCAACGCCCAGTTCCGCCGCCATCAGGAATGGGCCGACGTGCTGAAGCGGTAGGGATTTCGTCGCTCGTAAACGGCGCGACAAGCGGCTGCCATCCCAGCGGGGGTGGCTTTGGCATTTGCGCGGGTGGCGCATCCTGCCTATGTAGATATGATCCATCTCAGCCCCTTGCCGACAAACCAACCGAATGATCCCCCTATGACCGAAACCGACCTCGTTCCCGTCTTCGACGGCCACAACGATACGTTGCTCAGACTCTATCAGTCGAAAGACACCGATGTCGAAAAGCTGTTCATCGAGGGGAAATCGGGCGGCCATATCGACCTGCCGCGTGCCAAAGCCGGCGGCTTTGCCGGCGGCATGTTCGCCATCTTTCCGCCGCCTGTCGAGAAATCCAGGCGCAGCGCCGTGCCCTTGGCGCCGAGTGATGCCGAGCCGTTGCCGCCCGAGGTTCCGCGCAATGACGCGCTGACCTCGACGATCGCCATGGCCTCGATCCTGTTTCGGCTGGAACGGGCCGGAGCGCTCACCGTCTGCCGCAGCGCCGGCGACGTGCGCAACGCCATGGCGCAAGGTTCGATCGCGGCGGTGTTCCACATCGAAGGGGTCGAGGCGATCGATCCCGAACTCACCATGCTCGACGTGCTCCACGCTGCCGGCCTGCGCTCGCTCGGCATCGTCTGGAGCCGGCCGAACGCCTTCGGTCACGGCGTGCCGTTCCGCTTTCCGTCCTCGCCCGACACCGGGCCCGGCCTGACCGATGCCGGCAAGGCGCTGGTCAAGGCCTGCAATCAGCTGAAGATCATGATCGACCTGTCGCATCTCAACGAGAAAGGTTTTCGTGATGTCGCCGCACTCAGCGACGCGCCGCTGGTCGCCACCCATTCCAACGTGCACGCGATCTGCGGTCATTCGCGCAATCTCACCGACTGGCAGCTCGGCGCGATCCGCGAGTCCGGCGGCATGGTCGGGCTGAACTTCGCCACCGGCTTCCTGCGCGAGGACGGGCGAATGAATGCCGACACCAGCCTCGACATCATGGTGCGCCATGTCGATTCGCTGCTGCAGGCGCTGGGTGAAGACGGCGTTGGCCTTGGCTCGGATTTCGACGGGGCCATGATCCCGGCCGTCATCGGCGACGTTGCCGGCCTGCCGAAGCTGCTCGATGCTTTTTCGGCACGGGGTTTCGGCCGTGCGCTGATCGAAAAGATCGCCTATCGCAACTGGCTCGGCGTGCTGGAAAAGACAATTGGATAGCGCTTAGCGCTACTCGAAGCCGATCCTTTTCAACCAGTCCTTGCCGACGCCGCGATCGCGAATGATCGGCAGCGGATCTTCCGAATCGAGCCGTGCGCAGATGCGGTAGACTTCGAGCGTTTCGGCGCTCATCTCGTCGCGCTTGTAGAAAAACATGGCCGCGGCATAGCGCGTGCGGCCGGACCATTTTTCGCCGAGCGGCGTGTTGACGAGCTCCCACTGCTCGGCGGCTTCCCGATCTTCTCTAGGCTTGTCGGCTTCGTCGGTCATGGTCAGAAGTCCGCCGGCGGGTTGGCGGTGCGGCGGTCGAGCTTGATGAACGGTCGCGCCACCACCTTGGCCCGCTTCATCAGCTTCTGATACTGCAGCTCGCGCATGGCGTAGATCTCGACCCAGAGGTCCTCGACAATTGTATCACCGTATGGCCGCGCCAGCGAGGCGATGGCGATGTTGCGCTTGGCCATCGGCGACCACATGGCGCCGCTGACCAGGCCAACCTCCTGGGCTTTCTTGTGGTAGACGATGGCGTGTTCGGCCGGGATGTTGCCCTCGATTTCCAGCCCGACCAGCACATGGCGCAGCTTGCGTTTGGTGCGAGCCTCGAGGATGGCACGACGGCCATTGAAATGGCCTTTTTCCAGGTCGATCATGAAGCCGAGCCCGATCTCGTCGGGCATGCGCAAGCGGTCGGCGCGGATGGCATGCTCGGCGGTGGTGAAATCCGCATTGGCAACGATTAGCCCGGCTTCGAGGCGGGCACGGTTGAGCGCGGTGTAACCGATAGCGCGGATGCCGCGCAGTTCACCTGATGTCATCAGCCGGTCCCACAGGCTCAGCGCCTTGCCGGCCGGCACGAACAGTTCGTAGCCGAGATCGCCGGTGAAGCCGGTGCGCGAAATCGTGACGCTATCCCCATCATGCGGGAAGTCGGCAAGATCGAATATTTTCAGCTTTTCGACGCCGGTGAAGCCGGCATCGCGCAGCACCGCAAAGGAAGTCGGCCCTTGCAAGGCGAGGCCCGCGATGGCTTCTGTCTCTTCCTCGACTGTGACGTCGAAGCCGCAGGCGCTGTCGAGCAGCCAGGGCAGATGCCGCTCCTGCGAACAGAGGCGGAAACGCGTCGATGACAGCCTAAACAGCATGCCGTCGTCGAGGACAAAACCCGCGTCGTCGCACCATGCGGTGTAGTGGACGCGGCCCGGTTTGAGCTTGGTGACGTCGCGTAGCGTCACACGATCTAGCAAGGCTTCGGCGTCCGGCCCTTCGATCCGGTATTTGATCATCGGCGAAATGTCGAACAGCGCCGCCTGGCTGCGGATGGCGAAATATTCGAGTTCCTCGTCCCACAGCGAGTGCGGCGCGCGGTAGCCGGCCCAATTGTACCAGTCCTGGGTTTTGGCCAGCGCGTCGATACGCGGCTGGAACGGCGTGCCCAGACGCAGCGTGCGGAAATGCGATTGGGCGGCGATGCGAGCTGCCGATGGGTCGATGGTGGGCTGGTGATTCATGATTGCGATCCTTCGCGCCCCCCTCTGTCCTGCCGGACATCTCCCCCACGAGGGGGGAGATTGGCCGTCATCGTGGCTTTCGCCAATCGCGAACGATCCAGGAATGAGTGAGGGCGCCGAAGCCTCTGATCTCCCCCCTCGTGGGGGAGATGTCCGGCAGGACAGAGGGGGGCGCCGTTGAGTGCCACGTTGGCCAGTCGAGAAACCATGTCACCCCTTCATCGCAATGATGCGTCGCGCCGCGTTGAGGCCAGGCGCACCGGACACACCGCCGCCCGGATGCGAGCCGGCGCCGGCCAGGAACAGGCCTTCGACCGGCGTGTTGTAGCCTGACCAGCCTGACACGGGCCGCGAGATCAGCATCTGGTCGGCCTGCAATTCGCCGTGGTGCCAGTGGCCGCCCGGCATGCGGTAGCGCGTTTCGATATCGGCTGGTGTCAGAAGCTCGGCATGGACGACGCTCTTGCCGATGCCAGGCGCGTGAGACTCGAGCTGCGCCATGATCGCCTTTAGGAATTTCGGCTTGCCGGCAGCCCAGCCCTGTTTCAACTGATAGGGCGCGTATTGCACGACCGCCGACAGCACGCAGGCGCCGTTGGGTGCTAGCGATGGATCGGCGAGGCTGGGCAGCGTGATCTCCATCACCGGCTCCGGCGAGAACTCCCCATATTTGGAGGGATTAAAGGCGCGTTCGACGTGATCGGGCGAGGGGGCGATGACCAGCCGGCCCTTGTGGCCGGCGGCATCGATGTCGCTGAATTGCGGCGGCCGGTCGAGCGCCAGGTTGAGCTTGGCCGCATCGCCCTTCATGCGGATGTTTTTCACCTTTCGCATGAAGCCGGTGTCGATCTCGCGCGGTCCAACGAGGTCGAGGAAAGTCGTCGCCGGATTGATGGCGGAGACGATCGTGCTGGCGCGCAGCACCTCGCCATTGTCGAGCGCGACGCCGACGGCGCGACCTTTCTCGACGATGATTTTTGCTACGGGCGCCGATGTGCGGATTTCGACGCCAGCCTTCTCCGCCGAGGCACGGATGGCGGCGACGACCGCGCCCATACCGCCCTTTGGCAGAACCTGGGCGCCGACCGCACCGGCGGTCTCGCCGGCCAGCCGATAGTAAAGGCCGAGCAATGAGGTCGGCGAAAGGGGGCCGAGGTGGCTGCCAAGCGTCGCATCGAAGGCTAGCAGACCTTTCAGCCTGATATCGGCAAGCTGCTCGTCGAGCAGGTCGGCAACGTTCATCAGCAGCACGCGCAGGAAGTCGCGCATGTCTTCCTTGCCGAGCTTCTTCAGCGCCAGCGCGGTCTGGCCGAGTGAAGCGGTTTCGAGCAGTGACATGCCGGCGAGATCGGGCGGTCGGCGGGAGAGGAACGGCTTCAGGATGCCGGCATAGCGCAGCAGCTGCGCGCGCAGGTCCTTCCATGCCGATTGCTCGGAGAGACTGGCGCCGGTCAGCACCTCGCCATAGGCGCCATGCAGGACCACCGGTGGGCCGTCCTTCGACAAAGCCACCGACGGCATGAAGTCGGCGCGTGCGACCCCTAGCCCATATTTCTCCAGCTCCAGCGTCTTCACCACGTCGGGATGTAGCCGGTTCAGCAGATGGGCGATCGAAGAGACCCGGAAGCCCGGTGCGAATTCCTCGGTGCGTGCGGCGCCGCCGACGTCGGCGCGGGCTTCCAGCACGAGCACCTTGCGGCCGGCGTTTGCCAACGTGGCAGCGGCGACGAGGCCGTTGTGGCCGCCGCCAATGACAATGGCATCAAATGACGTCATGGGCCGGGCTCATATGCGAGGTGGATTTGGCAAGATCGCGCAGGATTTCCGCAGCGGCGTTGCGGCCTGGGGCGCCCATGACGCCGCCGCCGGGATGGGTCGAGGAGCCGCACATGTAGAGGCCGCCAACCGGCGAACGGTATTGCGCGTAGCCCGGCACCGGCCGGTTGAACAGAAGCTGGTCGAAGGTCAGTTCGCCCTGGAAGATATTGCCTTCGGTGAGGCCGACTTCCGCCTCGATCTCGCGCGGCGTGCGCACCTCCATGTGGACGATGCGGTCGCGGAAGCCTGGCGAATACTCCGCGATCTGCGCAATTACGCTTTCGGCGAAGCCGTCTCGGTCGGCATTGGTCCATTCGCGGCCGTTCACCTTTGGCGGGGCGTATTGCACGAAGCAGCTCATGAAGTGCTTTCCGGGTGGCGCCATGGTCGGGTCGAGCGTCGTTGGGATGACCATGTCGAGGAAGGGGTCGGCCGACCAGCGCCCGGCCTTCCAGTCGTCATAGGCGCGCTCCATGCGCTCCATCGAATCGGTGAAATGCATGTCGCCGCGATAGACCGGCGAATCCTTCGGCAGTGCCGGGAATTCCGGCAGCGAATCGAGCGCGATGTTGACCTTGCCGGAGGAGCCGCGGATCTTGAAGTTCCTGACCCGGCGCAGGAAAATGTCGGGCAGTTCCTTTTCCTCGACCAGTTTGAGGAAAGTGCGCTTCACGTCGGCATTGGAGACGACGAGCTTGCCGTAAATCTCCTCACCGCCGGCCAGCACCACGCCCTTGGCCTTGCCACGTTGGACAAGCACATGGTCGACCTCGGCGCCGGTGCGGATGGTTCCGCCCGACGCCTTGAAGGATGCGGCCAGTGCCTTGGTCACCGCGCCCATGCCGCCGCGCGCATAGCCCCAGGCGCCGACCGAGCCGTCGACCTCGCCCATATAGTGGTGCAAAAGCACGTAAGCCGAGCCCGGCGACATCGGCCCGAGTGCGGTGCCGATGATGCCGGACAGAGCGAAGTTCGCCTTGATGACGTCGGTCTCGAAATACTCGTCGAGGAATTCCGAGATCGACATGGTCCAGAAGCGCAGCGTCAGCGCCATTTCCTCAGCCGACAGGCCGGCGAATTTCTTGCCGAGATAAAGCAGCTCACCAAGGTCGCGCGGCCGCAGGCTGGTCGGGTCGGGCGCGGTGCGCATCAGCAGCGGTTGGATGAAGCGGCACTGCCGCGTCACGTCGCGGGCGTAACGGTCATAGGCTTCGGCGTCGCGCTTGGAAAAGCGGGCGAACTCGCGCCGGTGGGCGTCGTGATCGCGGTAGTTGGCAAGGTAGTCGCCGTCGCGGGTGAACACCGCGCCACCCTCGTAGGAGATGACCTGCAGGCCGAAGCGCGGCAGTTCGAGGTCGCGCATGATCTCGGGGCGAAACAGCGAACAGACATAGGAGCAGTTGGAGTAGAGGAAGCCCGGCGTCAGTTCGCGGCTGGTGGCGGCGCCGCCGACCCAGTCGTTCTTCTCGACCACCAGCACGTCGAGGCCGGCGCGCTGCAGATAGCAGGCGTTGACAAGGCCGTTATGTCCGCCGCCGATGATGATCGCGTCCCAAGCTTTCATTTTGGCCAAGTCTTCCCGTGCGACCCGCTCTTCATTTTTGCGTGATCTGTTCCCGAATGCGTGGAATTTGGCATGGCAGCCGGCATTTTGTCCAGCCATATTGAATGAATGTTCAACAAATGGTGTTGCGTTTTCCCTGACATGCGCTACGCTTTGCCGGCGTTCTAAAGTTCTGAAATCGGCTGACGGGACGACATCCGATGATCGAAAGGGCAGATGCCGAGCCGGAGTATGACGACACCGCCATCCGCTTCCTCGAGGCGCTGTGGGGCGATGGCTATCTGTCGCCCGGCGGGCCTGATGAGGTCGACCGGGTGGTCGAAGGGCTTTCGCTCAAGGGCAAGACGATCCTCGACATCGGCTGCGGCTCAGGCGGTATCACGCTGCATCTGGTCGAGCGCCACGGTGCCGCCCAGGCCACCGGTTTCGATGTTGAACAGCCGGTGATCGAGACGGCGAGACAACGGGCCGCTGCGCGAGGGCTCGCGGATCGTGTCAGCTTCATCCAGGCACCGCCGGGGCGGCTGCCTTTCGCCGATCGCTCCTTCGATATCGTGTTCTCCAAGGATGCACTGCTGCATGCGCCGGACAAGGACGCGCTGTTTGCCGAAATCTTCCGGGTGCTCAGGCCGGGCGGCGTCTTTGCCGCCTCCAACTGGATGATCTCGCATGACAGTGAGCCATCGCCCGAGATGAAGGCCTATATCGCGGCCGAAGGGCTCTCCTTCGCCATGGCATCGCCGGCACGCTATGCGCAGGCGATGCGTCGCGCCGGCTTCGCCGATGTCACCGTCAGGGACCGCAATCCCTGGTATCGCGATGTCGCGCGCGGCGAGTTGGAGAAGCTGAAGGGGCCGCTCTATCCAACGGTCGCGGCCGCTGTTGGCGCAGCCTATGTCGACAAGAACATACGAACCTGGGAAGCCATGCAGAAGGTGCTTGACAGTGGTGAACACCGTCCCACTCATCTTCGCGGTCGAAAGCCGGTTGGATAGCCGGCGATGCTGGAGACCATCAGACCCATGAAGACAACAGTCGCCAAGGAAGCCCTCCTTGAATCGGCGCGGAGAAGCGAGGCCGAAAAGCGAGGGCGCAAGGCCTCGAAGGAGGTCAGGCAGCTTCAGCTCATCGAGGCGACGATCGATTCACTGGCCAAGCGCGGCTATTCGGAAACGACGATGGCCGATGTCGCCGACGGCGCGGGCCTGTCGCGCGGCATCGTCAATTTCCATTTCGAGAGCAAGGAAAAGCTGCTCATCGCGACCTTGCAGCATATGTATGACGAGTATTCGGCGCACTGGCGCAACGCCCTGCAGAAGGCTGGGAATGACCCCGCCAATCAGCTCCAGGCCCTGGTCGCGGCCGATTTCGACCGTTCGATTTGTAACAAGCGAAAGCTCGCCGCCTGGTGCGCCTTTTGGGGCGAGGCCAAGTCGCGGCCGACCTATCAGGCGCTGAGCAGTGCGCGCGATGCCGTCTATCAGACCATCTTCATCGACCTGTGCGTGACGCTCAAGCAGAGCGGCGGTTATGCCTATGAACCGCAGGTGATGGCACTGGCGCTCAGCGCCATGCTCGAAGGGCTGTGGCTGCGGTTGATGATGGGGACCGAGGACACCACCCGCGAGAGCGCGCTGCAAGCAGCCAACGAATTCCTGTCGGCGGCCTTCCCGAAACACTATCCGTCGAAGGCCGCCGGCACCACGAAACCATAAGAACACCAGAACAAAGCAGAGGATGGAACAATGAAAAAACTGACCCGACGCCTGACATTGACCCTGGCGCTGACTGGTGCGCTGGCGGCTTCGGCCGCAGCACAGGCAGTCGCCGCCGACAAGGACCTGGTCGTGTTCGACTGGTCCGGTTACGAGGACCCCGGCTTCCATCCGAAATATGTCGAGAAGAACGGCGACTCGCCGACCTTCGCCTTCTTCGGCGACGAGGACGAGGCGTTCGAGAAGGTTCGCTCCGGCTTCAAGGCCGATCTCGGCCATCCCTGTTCGCAGAGCGTGGTGAAATGGCGCGAGGCCGGCCTGCTGCAGCCGCTCGACACGTCGAAGATCACAGGCTGGAAAGACCTCAATCCCGGCATCATGGCGATGAAGGACCTTGCCACCACGCCGGACGGCAAGGCGTGGTTCATGCCCTGGGACTGGGGCAATACCCAGCTCACCTACAATACCTCCAAGATCGACGCCAAGGACGTGCAATCGCTGAAGGCTTTTGCCGATCCCAAGTTCAAGGGCAGAGTGTCGATCGGCGACAATGTCGACGACGCCTATGCGCTGGCGAGCCTCGCCATCGGCGTCAAGGACTGGACCAAGATGACCGACGACCAGTTCAAGCAGGCATCCGATTTCCTGCGTCAGGTGCATAAGAACATCCGCTCCTACTGGACCGACACCACCGACGTCGTGCAGCTGCTGAGCGGTGGCGAGGTCGACCTCGCCTGGGCCTGGAATGACGCCACCGTACAGTCGGTCGCCGCCGGCGTGCCGATCATGGCGAAGAAGGACACCGACGAAGGCATCTCGACCTGGGTCTGCGGCTATGTGCTGTTCAAGGACGCGCCCGGCAACATCGACAAGGCCTATGATTATCTGAACGCGGTCGACGATCCGGAGACCGCCAAGGTGCTGGTCAAGGACTGGGGCTATGGCCAGGCCAACGCCAAGGGCATGGCCGGCGTCGATCAGGCGGTGCTGAAGGAAAAGGGCTATGACGACGTGCAGAAATTCGTCGACAAGACGCTGTTCCAGTCGCCGGTGCCGTCCGACCTCAAGCTGAAGATGATCGCCGAGTTCGAGAAGATCAAAGCCGGCTACTGAGCCCAGTTCTGGGCGTCCCGTCTGCGCGCCCATCGGGCGGCAGACGGGCTCGCCAAAGTCTGGGAATTCTCCTAACCTGGCGGTGATGTTTTCGCGACCGGGGGAATTCTCAGCCATGAAATCGATGCTACGCCGCCTTGCCCTTGCCGCCGCGTGCATGATCGGTGCCGGCGCGGTCTATGCCTCCGCCGAAGGCGGCGGCGATCTCGTGGTGTTCGACTGGTCGGGCTATGAAGATCCGCTGCTGTATCCCGCCTACACCGCCAAATACGGCGCCGAACCGACCTTCGCTTTCTTCGGCGACGAGGACGAAGCGTTCGAGAAGATGCGGGCGGGCTTCAAGGCCGACATCGCCCACCCCTGCTCGCAAAGCGTTGTCAAATGGCGCGAGGCCGGGATGCTGCAGCCGCTCGACACCTCCAGGATATCAGGCTGGAAGGACCTCAATCCCGGCATCATGGCGATGAAGGATCTCGCTGTCACCGCTGACGGCAAGGCCTGGTTCATGCCGTTCGACTGGGGCAATACCTCGCTGCTCTACCGCACCGACAAGGTGACGGCGGAAGAGGCGCAATCGCTCAGGATCTTCGCCGATCCCAAGTTCAAGGGCCGCGTCACCATCGGCGACAATGTCGACGACGCCTATGCCTTGGCGAGCCTGGTGATCGGCCTCAAGGACTGGACCAAGATGACCGACGCGCAGTTCCAGGAGGCATCCGCCTTCCTGCGCGACGTGCACAAGAACATCCGCTTCTACTGGACCGACGACACCGACCTCAACCAAGCTTTTATCGGCAATGAGGTCGATCTCGTCTGGGGCTGGAACGAGACCTTCGTGACGCTCAAAGGGCAAGGCACGCCGATCGCCATGAACCGCGACACCAAGGAAGGGATTTCCACCTGGGTGTGCGGTTATGTGCTGATGAAGGACGCGCCCGGCAAGCTCGACGAAGCCTATGAATTTCTGAGCGCCGTCAATGCACCCGGCGTGTCGGACTACCTGGTCAAGACCTTCGGCTACGGCCACGGCAATGGCGCCGGCATGGGAGCGATCGACCACAAGGTGCTGACCGAGCGCGGCTTAGACAATCTCGACAAGTTTCTCGACAAGACGCTGTTCCAGCAGCCGGTGACGCCGGAGCTTAAGCAGCGCATGGTCGCCGAGTTCGAGAAGATGAAGGCCGGCTATTGAACAGCGAACCGGAAAGAACCGATGTCGTCATCGTCGGCGCCGGCTTCACCGGCCTGTCGGCAGCACTTGAGCTGAAGGCAGCCGGCATCGATTTCTTCCTGCTCGAAGCACACGATCGCGTCGGCGGGCGGGTCGAGTCCATGGAGATAGGCGACGGAGAGCGTATCGACAGCGGCGGTCAGTTCCTGTGCGAGGATATGCCGGCGCTGATGGCGTTGGTTGAGGAGCACGGCAAGACGCTGGTCGAGACCTATGTCGACGGCGAATTCGTCGCCCAGCCGGCCATGTCTGCCCGAGAGGCGGAACGAACCTATGTCGGCTCGATGGGGATCCGCGATCGCATGAACGCGATCGCGCCTGATGATCCTGATATCGCCGGCTTATCAGTCGCCGCGTGGCTCGATCGCCAGGACGACCCCGAGGACGGCAAGGCAGCCTTTCGCTCGATGATCGAAGGTCTATGGTGCCAAGCACTGGAGAAGCTGCCGCTTTGGCACCTCATCGACAATGATCGCCGTATCACCAACGAGGTGTCGGAGCTGCAATACTTTCTCGCAGAGACGATGCATTCGCTGGCGGAGGATTTGGCTCGAGATCTGGGCGGCCGGGTGCGGCTTGGCGCGCATGTCACGCGCATCGAGCAAGACGCAAATGGCGTGTCCGTCCATGCCGGCGCGGGTTCGATAGGGGCTCGTTGCCTGCTCGTCGCCGTGCCGCCAGTCATGGCGTCGAGGATCGACTATTCGCCGCCACTGCCGGCGGCCCTGGAGAAAGCACTCGGCGTCTGGCGGAGCGGTACGGTGATCAAGGTACTGGTGCGCTATCCCACCGCCTTCTGGCGAGCCAAGGGCTTGAGCGGCATGGTGATGTGGCGCGACCAGCCGGGTTTGTTTGCCTGCGACGCCAGCAAGGATGACGATCATCCGGCGCTGGTGGTTTTCATTGGCGGTCCGTCTGCCATGGAATGGCGTGGCTTTGGGCAGGAGGGCCTCCGCACCAGAATTGCGGCGCGTCTCGTTGCGGCACTCGGTCCAGAAGCTGCAAAATGGGTCGGCTTTGCCGTCCGATACTGGTTCGACGACGAAGGCAGCGTTGGCGGCTACAGCGACCTCATCGTCGACATGGATGCGACCGACGCCGAGCGTATAATCCGAGCCGGCGCGCCAGCGATGCATTTCGCTAGTTCAGAACTGTCGCCGTCATTTCCGGGCTATGTCGAAGGCGCGGTCGTCGCCGGGCGGATCGCCGCGCGCAATATCATCACGGAAGTTCAGTCGGCCATCGCCACCAGCGCTTCCGGGTCGTAGGCGAGGCGGATAGAGGTTCCCACCGGTATGTCGTCGGCACCGAAATCGTTGGTTTCGGTCACCGACAGCGGCTTTTCCAGGCCCGGTATCTCGACAATCAGATGGGTGATCTCGCCGAAATAGTGGCGTTCGACCACCTTGCCGGCGACCTCGAACTTGGCCGTCGCATTGTCCCACAGCACGCGCAGGCGCTCGGGCCTGATGCCGAGCGTGGCGCCGCCGCCATTGCGCACAAAAGCCTTCGGCTTGTCGGTCTTGATCCGGCCGAAGCCCAGCGTATCGACGACCAGCGACGCGCCGTTCTCCTCGACAATCTCCGCCTTGACGAAATTCATGCCGCCGAGGAAGTCGGCGACCTGGCGGGTGACCGGCCGCTGGTAGATTTCTTTCGGCGAAGCGACCTGCGCGATCCTGCCGCCGAACATCACGGCGATGCGGTCGGACATGGCGAGCGCTTCATACTGGTCGTGGGTAACTAGCACGAAGGTGATGCCGACGGCCTGTTGGAGGCGGCGCAGCTCGACCTGCATTTGCTCGCGCAATTTCTTGTCGAGCGCCGACAGCGGTTCGTCGAGCAGCAGCACCTTGGGGCGCATGACCAGCGCGCGGGCGAGGGCCACGCGCTGCCGCTGGCCTCCGGAAAGCTCGGTGGCCAGGCGCTTGCCGAGCCCGGTCAGCGAGACCTGCGCCAGCGCCTCCTCGACGCGGCGCTTTTCCTCGCCGCCCTGCAGCTTCAGTCGCTTCAGCCCATAGGCGACGTTCTGCTCGACATTGAGATGCGGGAAGATCGCATAGCTCTGGAAGACCATGTTGGTTGGCCGGCGATTGGCCGGGATGCCTTCCATCGGCTGGCCGCCGACCGAGATCGAGCCGCTGGTCGGATTGTCGAAGCCGGCGATCATGCGCAGCAGCGTGGTCTTGCCGCAACCGGAGGGACCGAGCAGCGAGAAGAACTCGCCTTCGCGGATGGTCAGGGAGGCGTCGTCGAGCGCCTTGAACGCGCCGTAGCTGCGGGTGACGTTCTTGATCTCGATCATGGATCGCTTCTGCTGCTCAGGCATAGAGGCCTCCCTCGTTCTGGGTGCGTCTGGCCGCACGGCGACGCAGGATTTCGGCGACGGTCATCAGCAGGAAGGAGGCGACCAGCAACAGCGTGCCCAGCGCCAGCACGCCGGGCAGCTTCGCCGCGAAGCGCAGCTGGCCCCAGATGTAGATCGGCAGCGTCGCCTCGGTGCCGGTGAGGAAGAAGGCGATGATGAATTCGTCGAGCGAGATGGTGAAGCAGACGAGCAGGCTGGAGATGATGGCCGGCGCCACCATTGGCAATGTTACCCGCCGGAAGGTGCCGAAGGCGCTCTCGCCGAGGTCGGCGGAGGCTTCCTCCAGGCTGCGGTCGAAGCCTTCGAAGCCGGAGGTCAGCACCGTCATCGAATAGGGAATGCAGACGAGCACATGGCCGAGCACGACGGTGAACAGCGACAGGCTCAAGCCAAGCTGCAGCATTACCAGCAGCATCGAGATGGCGACGATGATTTCCGGCAGCACCAGCGGCGCCATGATCAGGCCGTTGATGGTGCGACGGCCGGGATAGCGGTAGCGGGTGATCGAGCGGGCGGCGAGGATGCCGAGCACGGTGGACAGGATCGCTGCCGAGACGCCAACGATAAGGCTGTTCCAGGTGGCGTCGAGCAGCGCCGGCGTGCGCGGCAGGTCCTCGTACCAATGCAAGGTGAAGCCGGTGAGCGGAAATTTTGGTGTCGCCGCGGTGTTGACCGAGAAGATCGGCAGGAAAATGACAGGCAGATAGAGGAACACGACGTAGAGAAACGCATAGGTGGCCAGCCAGCCGCCGGATAGGAAGCGCCGCATCGCAATCATCGCGCCAGCCTCTGGACGGCGCGAATGATCAGCACCGTGGCGCCCGCCATCAGCGTCACGATCAACATGGTGGTGACGGAAAGGGCCGCACCCAGCGGCCAGTTGGAGGCCTTGCCGAACTGCGCCTGTATCGCGTTGGCGATCATAACGCCGTCCTTGCCGCCGACCAGCTTCGGCGTGACGTAGTCGCCGACGGTCGGGATCATGACGATCAGCGCCGCCGAGATGACGCCTGGCGCCGACAATGGCAAGGTCACGCGCAGGAACGAGCGCAGCGGGCCGTCACCGAGATCGGTGGCTGCCTCGACCAGCGTGCGGTCGACCTTTTCCAGCGAGACGAAGATCGGCAGGATGGCGAAGGCCGCCCAGGCATGGGTGAGCGTGATGATGACGGCGCTCGAATTGTAGAGCAGCGCCGTTGACGGCTCGTCGATGATGCCTAGGCCCATCAGGCCGGAATTGAGGACGCCGTTGTAACCGAGGATGACCTTCCACGACATCACCCGCAGCAGATAACTGGTCCAGAACGGGATGGTGATGAGAAACAGCCACAGGCTCTTATGGCGACCGCCATGGAACGAAATGAAGTAGGCGACCGGATAGGCCAAAAGGACGGTGAGCAGGCTGACCGTCAGCGATATGTAGAGCGAGCGCCACAGGAGATCACGGTAGATCGGCTCGGTCAGCGCGACGCGGTAGTTTTCCAGCGTGAAGGTGCGGTCGATGGTCAGGTAGTGCTGTGTCCAGAAGGAATGCGCGATGACCACCAGGATCGGCAGGACCAGAAGGATAAGCGCGTAGATGAAGGTCGGGCTGATCAGGGCGAGGCCCTGCACGGGTTCGGACTGCAGAAGGGCATTTCGTCTGGCCCGCGTCATGCGCAACGGGGGTGCCCCTTCCGCAGCCGCCGTCATTGCCAGGCTCCGGGAGACAGGGGCCCGGGTGCGATCTCGGTTGCTGGCCTGGACTGTCCCGCCATGCGGCATCCCATTGTGCTGGTGCCGGCTGCTTGTTCCCCTTGCCGGCTTTCTTTCATCATGCGCGCATCCTTGGATTGAAATCAAGCTCTAATTCTGCAATATTGATTGAACGGACATTCAAAATGAAGTGAAGAAAGCCGCTGTTTCCAATGCTTGGCATCTCATTTCATGATCGATGAAATTCTGTGAAGCAATGTGAGGCGACAATGGCTGCGGCAAGAGACCTGAAGGCGACCGGGATGGCCGGTACGGAGCCCGGCGACGATGCCGTCGAACTGGCCAAGCACCATCTCATCCAGCCCTGGCCGTTCGCCGGCTCAGTCGGCGCTGAGGCGCGCGCGCTGATCGGCGAGGGCGACGGCATCTACATCACCGACAGCACCGGCAAGCGGCTGATCGACGGGCCGGCCGGCATGTGGTGCGTCAATGTCGGCCACCGCCGCGAGGAACTCGCCAGGGTGATGTACGACCAGGCGATGGCGCTGTCCTACAACACGCCGTGGTACACGATGAACGCGCCGTCGGCGGAACTTGCCAGGCGCATCGCCGGCCACGCGCCAGGCGATCTCAGCCATGTCTTCTACACCACCGGCGGCTCTTCGGCCGTGGAGACGGCGCTGCGCTTCATGCAGTTCTACAACAATGTGCGCGGCCGGCCGGAAAAGAAGCTGATCCTATCCCGCGGCGGCGCCTATCACGGCTCGACCTATCTGTCGGCCTCGCTCAACGGCCGCCCGCGCGACCGCGACTGGATGGACGGCGCCGACGAACTGGTGATCAAGCTGTCCTCGCCCGATCCGTTCCGCCGTCCGCACGGCATGAACCTAGCCGCCTTCACCGATTTCCTGGTCGATCAGTTCCGCGACACGCTCGCCCGTGTCGGCGCCGACAGAATCGGCGCCTTCGTCGGCGAGCCGGTGCAGGCATCCGGCGGTGTCGTCGTGCCGCCAGACGGCTATCTCAAGCGCATCCGCCAGATCTGCCGCGACAACGACATCCTCTATGTCTCCGACGAGGTGGTGACGGCCTTCGGCCGGCTCGGTCACGTCTTTGCTTCGGGCGAAATGTTCGGCATCGATCCTGACATGATCACTTTCGCCAAGGGCGTCACCTCGGGCTATTTCCCGCTCGGCGGCGTCATCATCTCGGAGCGGCTGCTGGAAGAGCTGCGGCGCTCGAACCATCCCGATGCGATGTTCGGCCACGGCCTGACCTACACCAGCCATCCCGTCGGCTGTGCCGTGGCGTTGAAGAACCTCGATCTGCTGGAAGAGGGCGTGCTTGCCCACACGCAGGCGGTCGCGCCTTATTTCCAGGCGCAGCTAAAGACACTGGAAGAATTGCCGCTGGTCGGCGAGGTGCGAGGCCTCGGCCTGATGGGTTGCGTCGAGTGCGTGGCGGACCGCGAAAGCAAGGACCCGCTGCAGCTCGACAAGGATGTAGGAAAACGCATCGACGCACATTGCCATGAGCTCGGCCTTTTGGTCCGGCCGCTGATCAACATGTGCGTGATGTCGCCGCCGCTGGTCATCACCCGCGAGCAGATCGACGACATGGTCGGCATTCTGCGGGAAGGCATTTCGAGGACGATGGATGATTTGAGGAAAGAGGGCGTGTGGCGGGGGTGACAGCCAATCTCCCCCGGGGAGATCGGCAGCTTGGCTACGACCGCGACCTCAGCGCGTCGTTCAAGTTCCACATGTCCTTCTCCTCGGGCGCGGTCTCCAAGGCCAGCACCGGCAGCATCTTGCGCAGATGGTCGTGGTGGGTGCGCACGCCGTATTCGAGGTCCGAGAGATAAAAGCCCTCGAAGGCTTCGGACAGCATGGATTCGTTCGACCACACCGAGAGCTGGACGTCTTCCGACATGGTGTCGCGGTCGATGCGGAAGGAGAGGTAGCGGGCGGCGGCCTGTTCGCGGCTTTCATCGCGGTAGCGGTATATGGCGCCGCGCAGCAGGGTCTGCCCGGTCGACAGCGGGAACTCCTGATAGAACTGCACCGATTCCGGCATCACCGAAATGACCGCATTGGGGAAGATGCCGTAATAGACCCAGGCCTTTTTCAGATAGTCGGGCAGATGCGCTGGTTCGGGCGCGATCTTGACGTAGTTCTTGACGCTCCAGCGCCGGCCGGCATGCGGGTTGTAGGTGGCGAATGAGCGTGACACGCCGTTGATGAAGGGCTCGTCGAAATAGGTGGCGCCATAGAGATCCTGCAAGGCAGGATGCGCCATGGCGACGTGATAACCCTCATTGTCGACATCGCGCACCGACTTCCAGTTGACCGGCGTCTTCTGGCTCCAGGTGCCCCAGGAGGGCACCATGTCGGTGGCGTTGTAATGCGCGAATTCCGGCTCGATCGGCTTCATCAGTTCGGCGACCGACGGCTGCGGCCCGCCATTGCGAAAGCGGATGAAGATGAAGCCCATCCAGACTTCCAGATCGAGCGGCATCAAGCCGAACTCGGTCTTGTCGAGGTCGGGGAAGGAACGCGGGCGTGCGGCACCGCGTAGCGTGCCGTCAAGATTGTAGACCCAGCCATGGAACGGGCACACCAGCGCGTTCTTGCAATTGCCCTGGCTGTCGGCGACGACGCGGCTGCCGCGATGGCGACACATGTTGTTGAAGCCGCGCACGACGCCATCCTTGCCGCGTACGACCAGGGCACGTTCGCCAACCACATCCATGGTCAGGTAATCGCCGGCATTTGGTATGTCGCTGACATGTCCGACGATCTGCCAGTGATTGCGGAAAACATGCTCCTTCTCGAGCTCGAGAAGGGCATCCGAATGGTAACTCCAGCCCGGCAGTCCCCGCCGGTCCCAATCGTTGGGGATCGCCACGTCGCGGAGGTGCGGGTTCATAAAACGTCTCTTCTTTTTATTGAATACTTATTCAATAAAATCATATTTCTCATTGAAATGCAATGGTTTGTGAAAATTCGGCTGCTTCCGTGCCGGAATCTCCATGCTGTTCGAGGCCGAAATACACACAAATGTCGGCCCGGAAAATCCCGGAGAATCCGGGTGTTAGTCGGAGTTTCGGGCATGCCGTCTGGGCCCGACTTTGCGAAGCGAACAGAGTGCAGGACAAACGCTTCCCCGAGGGCGAAAATGGCTTCGCTATTCTTCGATCGGTCCGCTGGTTCACAGGCATTCGGATCAGCACGGTCGGCCGTAACTAGGCCGAAAATCGCCCGCCGGCATGATGAGCGCGTCGATGTGCCCGGTTTCGCCCGATTTTGCCCGAAATACTGTTTCAGGCTCGTTACATTGTCAGTCTCGCACCACCGTTGCCTTGTTACAAAGCGCGGCTAAGTTCGATTCATCACCAAAAAGAAACTCAGCGAAGGGGAAGGCAATGCATGCGAAAATCCAGACGATCCGCGGCGAGTGCCGCCTTCAGGCTCCAGGGCGCAATGACCGCCGTCCGAAACTGGCGCTGCGCCAGCGGGCCAGCGACCACCCCATGGCGATGTTCATGGTGCTGGCTGCTTGCGCCTTCGTCGGCATGGCGTTTACGCCGACAATCGGGCCGGCCTTTGCTTCGTTGACTCCGCCGGCCAACCTCGTCGAGGGCGCGCAGACGACGACCAGGACCGCGCGTCTGCCGATGCCGGTGACCGACTTCGCCTGCAAGGGCCAGGCCTGGGGCGCCGAGAGCATCGATTGCCTGCGCGCCATCGCCGAGCAGTCCGGAGCGCACAAGACCCGCGCGATCCGCATGATCGCCAACGCCGCGCCGTTGACCGGCACGCCGAATATTTTCTGATTTTTCGTCGAAGCCTGATCCCGAAACCGGTTCCCACTTTGGGATCATGCTTTGAACTCCCCGAGCGCTCCCTCCAGCGCGCTCTTCTTCGGCCCCCGCCCCCGGGGGCCTCTTTTTTATCCTTTCAAGGCCGCCTGTTCGGCGATGGCGGACAGCACACTGCGCACATCCAGCGTACTGAACGGCTTTTCCAGGATCTGCGGCCGTTGCTGCGCCGGCAGGGCCTCGATTTCGGCTTTTGCGCCGATCAGGTCGCCGGTGACCAGCACGAAACGACGCGCCAGGTCGGGCTTTTCGGCAAGCAGTTCGCGATAGATCGATATGCCGCTGATGCCCGGCATGCGTAGGTCCGAAAAGACGATGTCCGGCGGCATGTGGCCGCCCAAGGTGGCCGCGCCCGATTCCCAGACAGGAACGATCCGCGACTTGATGCCCATCAATTCGAGAATATCGGAGAGCGAGCCGGCAACATCCGGCTCGTCGTCGATGATCAAGGCGTGGCGCAGGCCGCTCGATCGCGGCTGGTTATCGCCGGCGGTGGCGAGGCCGGCTACAATGGTGGGCAGCTGGACGACGAAACGCGCGCCCCTCGGCAACACTTCCTCGAACCAGACATTGCCATTGTGCCGCTCGATGATCGATTTCGAGATCGACAGGCCGATGCCGGTGCCGACGCCGACCGGCTTGGTGGTGAAATAGGATTCGAAGATGCGGCTGCGGATCGCTGCCGGCACGCCGGGCCCATTGTCTTCGACCGAGAAGCAGGGGTGACCCCGGTCGCTGCGGAACGTCCGCACCTTGATCAGCCGATCGCCGGCAATGCCGGCCAGCGCATGCTGGCTGTTGATGAGGAAGTTGGCCGCTACCTGCGTCACATGGTCGGCGTCGGCCATGGCCAGCAGCGGGCCGGTGGCGAAATCGGTGTCGATGATGATGCCGCTCGAGCGCGCGCCATAGGCGGTCACTTCCAGTGCCGCCCGGATCACCTGGTTGAGGTCGGTCTCGGCTTGTGCCGCGGGATGGAGCCGGACCATCGACAGGAAGCTCTTGACGATGCGGCCGCAGCGCTCAGCGGCCGCACGCACTTTCTCGGCGCGCACCTTGGTCTGCGGATCGGAAGCGAATTCGTGCAGCAGCGTCGATTGCGCCACCACCACGGCCAGCGGGTTGTTGAGTTCGTGCGACACGCCGGCCAGCAACGAACCCATCGCCGCCATCTTCTCGTTCTGGTGCAGCTTCTCGCGCTGGCGGCCGATCTCCTCCTCGGCGCGCAATTTGTCGCGCAGGTCGCGGATGGAGCCGAAGATCAGGCGACGGTCTGCGACCCGCATCTCGGTCGCCGTCAGTTCGATCGGGAACACTTCGCCGGCGGCATTCTGGGTCACCGTCTCGAGCCGCTGGCCGACCATCGGCGCGCCGCGGCCGGACATGTATTCGGCCCCCGAAGCATAACCCTTACGATAGTAGATCGGCACGATGGTATCGAGCAGGTCCTTGCCGAGGATGTCGCTGCGCTGGAAGCCGAACATTTTTTCGGCGGCCGGATTGAATTCTATGATCGAGCCGGTCTCGTCGATGACGACGATGGCGTCGAGCGAGGCCTGCAGCATGGTGCGGCGAATGACCTCGCTGGCATGGGCCTCTGAGGGCGAGCGTTCGATGGCATCGCCGATGGCGAGCGCGATGATGTGCAGCGTCGCTTCTTCCTCGTCGGTCCACTCGCGCTCGTTGACGCAGTCATTGACCGCCAGCGTGCCCCACAGATGGCCATGCGCGAAGACCGACACCGACAGGAACGACTTGATGTTCTGCTTTTCGAAGTCGGTTCTCAGAAAGCCTTCGAGATCGCGCGTATGCCCGGCGAAGATCTTGCCTTGCCTTTCGTCCTCGGCCAGCCGCTCCAACAGCGGATCCGAATTGACGATCGACTGCATGATGACGGTCGGCGACGCCAGTTCGCCACCGAAAAGAGGGTCGATCCAGTAAGCTGCGACGGATTGGGCGAAGCCCTGGCCGGGCAGCTCGCGCAGGCGAAACAGGATGCCGCGCTGGCAATCCATGGCTCGGCAGAGCGTTTCGAGAATGCCGTCCATCTCGCGCTGCCAGTCGCCGGCCTCACGCAGCCGGCGAACGACACGCACGGCCGCCATCGCCGCGCCCTGCCTGAACCCTTGCATATCCGTGCTTGCTGCTTCAGCGATCATCTTCTGCCGTCATTCCGGAGTCGTGCCAATTCGATCGGCGAGCAAGGGCTGCGAATCCGAACCTGTGGCCTCGGTGCTCAGTTGCCGTCGCCGGTCGGCAGCGAGAAGATATAGCCCTCGCCGCGCACCGTGCGCAGGAATTTCGGATTTGCCGGGTCGGTCTCGATCTTCTTGCGCAGCCGCATGATGCGAATGTCGACCGCGCGCGACGATTCCGGGTCTTCGGTGAAGCCGATCGCCTCGGAGATCGCGGCGCGGGTCAGCAGCCGGTTGGCGCGGGTGAGGAAAACCTCCAGCACGTCGAATTCGCTCTTGGCCATGTCGATCACCGCGCCATTGGCGCCGGTGACCAGCCTGCCGTCGAGATCGGCCTGGAAAGGGCCGAAGGCAACGGCTCGGCGATCCGTCCTGGCCTTCTTGTCCTGAAGCTCCTGCGGCTGGGGAACCCGGCGCAACACGCTGCGGACCCTCGCCAGCACCTCGCGCAATTCGTAGGGCTTGACGATGTAGTCGTCAGCGCCGAGTTCCAGCCCGACGATACGGTCGAGCGCGGTGCCGGCGGCGGTCGCGTAGATGATGCCGATCGGCAGTTTCGAGCGCAGCCAGCGGCCGAGCGAAAGGCCGTCCTCGCCGGGCATGGCGATGTCGAGGATGGCGAGATGGAACGACTGCGTTTCAACGAGGCTGCGCGCGGCGGCGGCGCTTTCAGCGGTGACTACGTCATAGCCGGCGGCGCCAAGATATTCGGCGACCGCATCCCTCAAATCGGGCTCATCCTCGACGATGACAATTCTTGCCCGCACGATGTTTGCGCTCCCACTTTCAGTGGAAAGTAGATTGGGTATAAACATGATGTCCAGCACTCATATCCGGTTGCCAGGGAACGGTTGGAAAACATGGCCGCACGATCGATCATCGCGCTTGTTTCCGTTGCCGAAGTGGTCGCGACCGAGCTCGCCGACCATCTCGAGCGCCGTGGCCACGATGTGCATCAGGCGCGCCAGCCCTGGGAGGCCGAATCGCTGCTGTCGGGAAGGGGTATCGATGTCGTCGTCGTCGGCGACAGTCTCAGCCAGGCGGAGGGGCGGGACCTGCTCCGGCGTTATGGCGGCCAAGGCGGGGGTGGCGAGGGCGGGCCGGATTTCATCCTGATCTGCCGGCCGGCCGATCTCGTCGACAAGGTGCTGGCGCTGGAGCTTGGTGCGGCCGATGTCGTCGAGAGCCCGCTCAATGTCAGGGAGCTCGCCGCCCGTGTTGGCGGTCTGCTTTCGCGACGCGGCAGGGGCACCCAGGAGTTGATCGTGCTGGAGAACGCGACCGTCGATCTGAGGTCGGCCATGGTCATGCATCGCTCGGGCACGGAAGAGCAGCTTTCGCCTGGGCAGGTGGCGCTGCTCAGGCTGTTCCTGGCCAGTCCGCGCAAGGTGTTGACGCGTGACGACATCATCGCCGCGGCACCGGCGGAAAACGCCGACGCCTTCGATCGCTCGATCGATTCGCGCATCGTGCGGCTGCGCCGCAAGCTCGACACCGAAACCATCACCACCATACGTGGCGCCGGCTACCGGTTCGATCCGCCGCGGCAATTCGCCGACTGATTGTCCGGCGCTGACGCAGTCTCTTTTGTCGGGCATCGGATTTTCCATCTCTGGGCCCGATGCTCCCGGCGCTCAGCGTACCAGCAGAAGTGATGGGCCCACCGGCATGTCGCCGCCCATGGTGAGCTCACTGGCATGGGCGCGGTCCCTCAGGAGCACGGTGGCAAGCCCGGCAAAGCCGAGCAGACCCTGTGCGTAGAGCAGTGCGGACAGCACCGAAGCGGCAAATTTCGTGTTCATCGTAGCAGTTCCCCAAAATTGAAACGTGTTGCCGATCGTTTCAGGACACCCCCGAAGTGCCCGCGCCGCCCACGGAATCCCCCGTCGCGGCGCGGGCCTTCGGTCCTCTCGGCAGCAAGTTGCCGGAGGGGCCGCGCAAACCCGTCAGCCTAAGACCGACCCGCCAGAGGGCCTTGAGCCGAGCAATGCGCAGGCTGGAGACAATCCAGACCAAGGCGAAAAACAGTGCGGCATGCAGCGTCGAAATCTCGCCTGAAGTCATCGCACCGAGTCTGGCCACTGGGGTGCCGGCAACCGTGCCGACGCCCCCGATGACCGCTGCCGCGATGCTGATCCTGAGAAGCCAGGCAGCGCGTTCGATTTCGTTCCCATGTTTCGTTACCGGCTGTTTTCGTTACGTCAACTTTGCTTGCGGCCCGTATCCGGATCATGCCGCTCGAAGCCGCGCTTTGTTGCAATTCGGTTTCGAGATTGCCGGATTTTCTTCGAATAATGATAATTCGACTTTCGTTTAGAGGCAGATACCCATGTTCCTGACCTTGGCCTAGCCGGCCGGAATACGGAACCGACTCTTATTGGGTTCTATGAAGGGCTGCGTTTGTTAACCAGTGGAAACGGCTTCGAAACACAAACGAGTATTTTGCGAAATCTGCTCGAAACATGACGTTGGGATAAGCAGCCCATCGAATTGGAGCCGGCCGGAACCGGCAGAGAGAGGGGACATCATCATGCATACCGCCATTTCCGCCAAGCTCATCGACATCACCGCCGCCGCCTTGACGGGTGCCGCACTGCTGTTTGGCTCGGGCGCCGCGCACGCCGCCAACAAGATCGTGGCGCGCGTTTCGCTTTCACAGCAGATCATGGAAGTCTCGGTCGACGGCCGCCCGACCTTCGCCTGGAAGGTTTCCACCGGCGACCGGGCCCATGTGACGCCGACCGGCTCGTTCAAGCCGACGCGCATGCATGAGATGTGGTACTCGAAGAAATACGACAACGCGCCGATGCCGCACTCGGTCTTCTTCAGCGGCGGCTATGCGGTGCACGCGACCTATGCGATCAAACGCCTCGGCCAGCCGGCTTCGCATGGCTGCGTGCGGCTGCATCCCGACAACGCCGCCGATTTCTACCAGCTCGTCGAAACCTTCGGGGCGACCAACACCAGCATCGTCATCGTCAAGTAGCCTGACGGGGTCGCTGCCTTTGGCCTATTGTGCCGAAGCTGTGGAGCGACCGTCAGAAAAAAGAGGCCGGGAAAATCCGGCCTCTTTTTATTTCCAGCTATTTTTGACGCATCTCCGGACGGAAAACCGTTTCACACTTTTCCTGGAATTGCTCTTAGCTCGGCAGCGCCGGCATCAGCTTGGGATCCGGTTTCTCGGCCAGGTGAGGCAGGTCCTTGCTGGCGATGAAGGTGTAGAACATGGGCACCACGAAGAGCGTGAACATGGTTCCGACCAAGATGCCGGTGAAGATCACCAGGCCCATCGAGTAGCGGGCCGCGGCACCGGCGCCGCTGGACGTGATCAGCGGCACAACGCCAAGCGCCATCGCCGCTGTCGTCATCAGGATCGGCCGCAGGCGCACCTTGGCCGAGGCGATGATGGCGTCATGCCGCCGCATGCCATGGATTTCGCGCTGCTGGTTGGCGAACTCGACAAGCAGGATGCCGTGCTTTGTGATCAGGCCGATCAGCGTGATCAGGCCGACCTGCGTATAGATGTTGAGCGTGCCGAGGCCCAGATTGAGCGGCACGATCGCGCCGAAGATCGACAGCGGCACCGCCATCATGATGATCAGCGGGTCGCGGAAGCTTTCAAACTGCGCCGCAAGCACCAGATAGATGACGACAACGGCCGCCGCGAAAGCGATCAGGATGGTGTTGCCTTGTTCCTTTTCCTGTCGCGATTGACCGGAATAGTCGATGAAGAATGTTTCGGGCAGGCTCTCCCTGGCAATGTCCTCCAGCGCCTTCAGGCCGTCGCCAGTGGTGACGCCGGGCAGCGGAAGTGCTGAAATCGTCGATGAATTCAGCTGGTTGAACTGCTCGATGGCGGCAGGTGCCGCATTGGTCGAAATCTTGACCACCGCCGACAGCGGCACCATCTCGCCCGTTACGCTGCGCACGAAGTATTCGCCGAGCTTGTCGGGGTTGTCGCGAAATTCCTGCGGCACCTGCGGGATGATGTCGTAGCTGTTAGAGTCGCGGTCGAACTGCGCCACTTCGGCGCCACCGACCAGCAGTGTCAGCGTGCGGCCGATATCGGCGATCGGCAGGTTCAGTGCCGCAGCGCGGTCACGGTCGATGGTCACTGTCACTTCCGGTGCGTCATAGGCCATAGAATTCTGCACCACGATGAAGCGGCCGGAGGCTTGCGCCTTTTTCTTGATCTGCTCGGCCACCTCGTACACTTCCGATGAAGCGCCGGTCGATCGCACCACCATGGAAATCGGCAGACCGCCGCCGGAGCCCGGCAGCGTCGGCGGCGCGAAGACGAAGGCCTCGACACCGGCGACTTTGGCGATACGGGCCGTGATGTCGGCCTGCAGTTCCTTCGAATTGCGCTTGCGTTCCGCCCAATCCTTGAAGGCATAGCCGACGAAGGCGCTGTTTGTCGTGCCGCCGAAGGCAACGGCCGAGAACTGCGCCCGTGTCTCGGGAATATCCTTCACCAGACCGAGGATCTGATTGACGTATGTCTCGGTGTAATCGGACGTCGCATAACGTGGTCCTGTCACGATCGAGAGCAGAAAGCCCTGATCTTCTTCCGGCGCCAACTCGGTCGAGGTCTTGGTGAACATGAAACCGGTCACACCTGCAAGCGCAAGCACGATGATCAGCGTCAAGGGGCGATAGTTCAGCGAGCCAGTGACCGCACGTTCGTAGACATGCTCGACACGCGCGAAGGCGCCGTCGACAATACGCTGGAAAAGGCCCGGCGTGCCGGACTTCAAAAGGCGCGCCGACATCATCGGGGTGATAGTGACGGCGATGACGCCCGACAGGACCACCGAGCCGGCGAGGGTGATCGCGAATTCGCGGAACAGCGCGCCGGTGAGGCCGCCGGTGAAGGCCAGCGGCGCGAAGACCGCAGCCAGCGTCATGGTCATGGCAACGATGGCCGACGCAATTTCGCGCATGCCGCTGAACGCAGCCTGCATCGGCGACATGTGGTCTTCTTCCATGTGGCGATGGATGTTCTCCACCACCACGATGGCGTCGTCGACAACCAGACCGATCGCCAGCACCATGGCCAGCAGCGACAAAAGGTTGATCGAATAGCCGACCGCGAACAAAAGGAAGCAGACGCCGATCAGCGACAGCGGGATGGTGACGATGGGCATCATCACCGAACGGAAGGAGCCAAGGAACAAAAGGATGACGACGACGACGATGGCAACCGCCTCGCCTATGGTCTTGAACACTTCTTCGATGGAGGCGCTGATCTGCCCGGTCGCGTCGTAGACCACCTCGATCGTCATGCCTTTCGGCAGCGTCTCCTGAATCTGCGGCACCAGCTTGGTGAGCGCCGCCGCCGTGGTCAGCGGGTTGGCCGCCGGCGTCGGGAAGATGGCGAGGAAGGTGCCGGGCTTGCCGTTGAAGCTGACCCTGGTGTCGGTGTTCTCGGCGCCGAGCTCGACGCGCGCGACGTCGCGCAACCGCACCACATTGCCGTCGGTCGAACGCAGCGGCAGCTCGGCGAACGCCTCCGGCGTCTGCAATGTCGAGCGTACGGTGATCGATGAGACGACGTATTCGTTCTCGGTATTGCCGGGCGCCGACAGGAAGTTGGAATTGTTGATCGCCGTCAGCAGTTCGGAAGCCGTCACGCCGCGCGCGGCAAGCTTGATCGGATCGATCCAGACGCGCATCGAGTATTCCTGGGCGCCGAAGATCTGCACATCGGCGACGCCTTCGACCGTCGACATGCGCGGCCTGATGACGCGCTCGATATACTCGGTCAGCTGCTCCTTGGTCATGTTCGGATTCTGCATCGAGATGTACATCATCGCGAACTGCTGGCCGGTGCCCTTGACGATAACGGGGTCCTTCGATGCGTCCGGCAAGGTGCCGCGCACACCCTGGACCTTGGACAGCACCTCGGTCAGCGCGACATCGGGGTTGGAGCCGAGCTTCATCTGCACCGTCACGGTGCTGGAAGACGGGCGGCTGGACGAGGTGACGTAGTCGATGTTCTCGGTCGAGGCGACGGCGCGGGCGATCGGGGCGGAAATGAAGCCCTGGATCAGATCGGCGCTGGCGCCTGGATAGGCGGTCGTGATGGTGATCGCCGTTTCATCGACCTTCGGATACTGCCGGATCGACAGGTTGAAGATGCCCTGGAAACCCAAGAGCAGGATCATGCAGGCAAGGACCGTCGAAAGGACGGGCCGGCGAATGAAGAGATCGGAAAAGCTCATTGCTGGTCGGCCTGCTTGTTCGCCGATTTGGTCGGGTCGATGGTGTTGTCCACAACGACGGACATGCCGTTGAAGAGGCGGTTCTGACCGGCGGTGACGACCTCGTCGCCAGCCTTTAGCCCCTCGACGATCTCGACCATGCCTTGATTGCGGCGGCCTGGCTTGACGAACACCTGCGACAGCACCAGCGCGGGCTTGTCACCGTCCGCCGCCGGACCGGCAGCCTTGTCCGCGGGCTTTGCCGCATCGGCGGCAGGCTTGGCTGCATCAGCCGCCGGCTTCATGGCATCAGCCGGCTTGGTATCAGTCGGCTTGGTGTCAGTCGGTCTGGCGTCCGCCGATTTGTCGGCTGCCGGCGCGGCGGGTTTTTCATCCGGCTTGGCCGGCTGCGCCGGGGCTGCCTCGGCGGGTTTCGCCGGCTGTACCACGAAGATGTAGTCGCCATAGAGGCTTGTCGTCAGTGCCGTCTGAGGCAGCGTCAGCACGTTCTGCTGTTCGGGCAGTTCGACACGCACCTGCACGAACTGGCCAGGGGTCAGCTTGCCGTCGGGATTGGCGACTTCCGCCCTGATATTCACCAGACGGCTGGACGAGTCGATTTTCGGGTCGATGCCGCGAATGGCGCCGGCAAACGGCATATCCTCGCCGCCGAAGCCCAACCGAACCGTCTGGCCGATCTTGAGCAACGGGAGTTGCTGTTCGGGAACCGAGAAATCGACCCGCATCGTGTCGAGATCCTGCAGCGTCACCACTGCGGTGCCGGGTGCCAGATACTGGCCAATATCGATCCTGGGAATGCCCACCGTGCCGCCGAACGGTGCCGTCAGCCGCTTCTGGTCGAGCAAGGCCTGCAGCTTGGTGACCTGGGAGGCCGAGGCCGAGGCCGCCGCGCGCGCCGTGTCCAGCGTCGAGTCGGAGCCGACGCCACGCTTCGTCAGTTCGATGGCGCGGGCCAGCGACGTCTGATCGAGCGCGGCCTGCGCCTTCTGTGCGTCGAGATCGGCGCGCTCGACGGCATCGTCGAGCTGCAGCAGAACCACATTGTCCGCCACCTTCTGGTTGGCATGGAAAAGGATGTCCTTGACGATGCCGGTGGTCTCGACCGTCAGGTCGACACCGCGCACCGCCTTGACCGTACCGATGGCCTCGACGCCCGGCTTCCAGCTCGACGGCTTGGCAATGACCGTCGACACGGTTGCCGCCGGCGGCTTCATCGATGCGAAATACTGCTTGATGCCGTTGTCGCGTAGGAAGTTGAAGCCGACGATGCCGCCGACCACGACGACGAGCACGGCCAGAACAAGAATGATGATAACGATACGAAGTATGCGCTTGAACAAGGAAGTCCCCTCAGTCGAAATCCGGCGCGAAGCGCGGACATCGGGACACATATCGACTGCGGGTCCCGATTTCAAATAATGGCGATCTTACTGTACCGTCTGGACGGTCTTGTCAATTGGGCCTAAGCTTGCGAAGGGAGGCGCCATGAGAGCCCAACGAACGAACTCGCGCGAGAAAATTCTCGCTGCGGCGGCCGATGTCGCACGGGAATCGGGGCCTGGCAGCCTGTCGCTGGAAGCGGTCGCCAGCCGTGCCGGCGTATCGAAGGGCGGGCTTCTCTATAATTTCCCGACCAAGGCCAAATTGATGCAAGGGCTGGTCGAAGACTATCTGCGCGAGTTCGAGCAGGCGCTGGAAACCGCCTGCGTGAATGACAAAGATGAAAACACGCTTGCCGTCTACATCAGGCTGTCGGCCAATGATTGCGAGGAGAAGCAGCCGTCGGCGTCCTGGATTTTCTCGGCGATCGCCGAGGATCCCGAGTTCATGACGCCGATAAAGACATTCAAACGGCAGCTCTTCGAGCGGCTGAAGGGCGAGACGCCAGACCTCAAATCGCTGCTGGTCTGCTATCTCGCCATCGAGGGATTGCGCAGCATGAACCTCTTCGACGCGGATGTCCTGTCGAAAGACGAGCGAGAACTGCTGGTATCGTCCTTGCTTGAGATTGCCAGATAGGCGCGCCTGATCGAAGTGCTCAATCCACGGCGCGCTCGATGTCGCGGCGCAGGCCCGCCTGATCCTGCTCGACACGCTGGACAGCGGCCACGTCGACGGCAGGCTTTGCGAGGTGCGCCTGCGCTGGTTGAGCGAGAGACTGGAAGAGGCGCGCGACCGGCCGGTCTTCCTGTTCATGCACCATCCGCCGTCGTGCGTTTCCAGGATTTCCCGGTGCTGTCGGCGCCTGGTCTAGTTCTGTAGAGTTCTTCAATCCGAGACTGGCACCGGTCATGACGGAGCGGCCGGCGCGGGCCGGGATAGCTCCCATATACTGCCTCCAAGAATCATATCGCGGCGCTATCTGTTCGAGTGCAATGTCCCGCGCGCCCGCCTCTGGCTGCGGAAGGCTTTTGGTCCACGGAGCCTCGCGAAAGGGTATCAAAAAGCGCAAGAATATGGACATTAGTCTTGACAGAAATACATATGTTCAATACCCGTCAGGCAATTGAACAAGCCTGCAATGTGGGAGGAATAAGCGGTATGGCTTCCAATGTTTCGTTGACGGGTCTTGCCCGCGATCTCGAGGAACGCGCCAAGTCGGGCAAGCCAATCCGTATCGGCCTGATCGGCTCCGGCGAGATGGGAACCGACATCGTCACCCGCGTCGCCCATATGTCGGGCATCGAGATCGGCGCCATTTCCGAGCTGAACCTGCCCGCCGCGAGCAAGGCGGTGGATATCGCCTTCCAGGAAACCGGGCATGCGCGCGAAGTCTCGAACGCTTCGGCGATGACGGCGGCGATGGAGGCCGGCAAGGTGGCGGTCACCAACGATGCCGGCCTGGTCATCAACAATGATCTGATCGACGTCGTCATCGACGCCACCGGGGTCCCCGCCGTCGGCGCCGAGATCGGGCTGCGCGCCATGGAGCATGGCAAGCATCTGGTGATGATGAATGTCGAAGCCGACGTCACCATCGGCGCCTATCTGAAGAGCGAAGCCGACCGGCTCGGCGTCACCTATTCGCTGGGCGCCGGTGACGAGCCGTCCTCCTGTATGGAGCTGATCGAGTTCGTCTCGGCCATGGGGCACCCGATCGTTGCCGCCGGCAAAGGCAAGAACAACCCGCTCAACATCGACGCCATCCCCCCCGATTATGAGGAGGAGGCAAGGCGCCGGCACATGAATGTGCGCATGCTGGTCGAATTCGTCGACGGCTCGAAGACCATGGTCGAGATGGCGGCGATCGCCAACGCCACCGGGCTGGTTCCCGACAAGGCTGGCATGCACGGCCCGGCCGCGACGCTTGGCGAATTGTCCAAGGTGCTGGTGCCGCGGAAGGATGGCGGCGTGCTGTCGAAGGTCGGCGTCGTCGACTACTCGATCGGCAAGGGTGTCGCGCCCGGCGTCTTCGTCGTCGCCGACATGTCGCATCCGCGCATCTCCGAGCGCATGGAAGATCTGAAGATGGGTAAAGGACCGTACTTCACCTTCCACCGTCCCTATCACCTGACCTCGCTCGAAGTGCCGCTGACCTGCGCGCGCGTCGTGCTCTACGGCAAGGCCGACATGGTGCCGCTGGCCAAACCGGTCGCCGAGGTCTGCGCGGTGGCCAAGAAGGACATGAAGCCCGGCGAGAAGCTCGATGCAATCGGCGAATATTGCTACCGGGCCTGGATCATGACGGCGCCGGAGGCGCGCGCCGCCAAGGCCATTCCCTGCGGCCTGCTGCAGGGCGGCTCGGTCACCGCGCCGATCAAGAAGGGCGAGCTCATCACCTATGCGAATGCAGCTCCCGCGGTGGGCTCCAAGATCGCCGAACTGCGCGCCCGCCAGGACAAGCTCGTCTACGGGTCCATGGGGGCGTGATCATGGCCGGAGCCAGCAAAGCCGTCACTGATGGTCGCGCCAACCTGCCTTTCGTCTATCGCCAGTACAGCTCCGAACAGCTCAGGGAGGTGCTCCACAAGATGTACCTCATCCGTCGCTTCGAAGAGGGCGCGGAGGAGTGCTACACGCGCGGCCTCATCCACGGCACCATGCACCTGTCGATCGGCCAGGAAGCCAGCGCCATGGGCATCTGCATGCCGCTTGCCGAGGATGACCAGATCACTTCGACGCATCGCGGCCATGGCCACTGCATCGCCAAGGGGGCCGAGGTCAAGCGCATGTTCGCCGAGTTCTTCGGCAAGACCACCGGTTACTGCAAGGGCCGTGGCGGCTCGATGCACATCGCGGATGTCGCCAAGGGCAATCTCGGCGCCAACGGCATTGTCGCAGGCGGCATCCCGATCGCCGTCGGCGCCGGGCTTTCCTCGAAGATGATGAAGACCGGCAAGGTCGTGGTCTCCTTCTTCGGTGATGGCGCCAACAATGAGGGCGCCTTCCACGAGGCGCTGAACATGGCGGCGATCTGGAAGCTGCCGGTGATCTTCGTCTGCGAGAACAACGGCTACGGCATGTCGACATCGACGGCGCGCTCGACCGCCGTCAAGAACATCGCCGAGCGCGCCGCCGCCTATTCGATGCCGGGCGTCATCGTCAACGGCAACATCTTCTCCGAGGTCGCCGAGGCGTCTCATCAGGCTGTCGCCCGAGCCCGCGCGGGCGAGGGGCCGACGCTGATCGAATCCAAGACCTATCGCCATCGCGGCCATTCCAAGAGCGACCGCAACCGCTATCGCACCAAGGAGGAGATCGAGGACTGGATGTCGAACCGCGATCCGATCGCCTTGTTCGAAAGCGAACTCAGGGAATTCGGCTTCATCGACGACAAGGGCATCGAGGCTATCCGTGGCGCGGTGGCGCAGGAGATTGCCGACGGCATCGAGTTCGCCAAGGCGAGCCCGTCGCCGGACGTCCGCGACACTGGGAATTATGTCTATACGGAGCAGGCGTAATGGACGCGATGGTGCGTGAACTGAGCTACGCCCAGGCGATCCAGGAAGCCATGGCGATCGCCATGGACATGGACGAACGCGTCTTCCTGATGGGCGAGGATATCGGCGTCTATGGCGGCGCCTTCCAGGTGACCGGAGATCTGGTCGAGCGCTTCGGCACCGAGCGGGTGATCGACACGCCGATTTCGGAACTGGGCGGGGCGGGCGTTGCCGTCGGCGCTGCCCTCACCGGCATGCGGCCGATCTTCGAATTCCAGTTTTCCGATTTCGCTACGCTGGCCATGGAGCAGATCGTCAACCAGGCGGCCAAGATGCGCTTCATGCTGGGCGGCGAGGTTTCGGTGCCGGTGGTGATGCGCTTTCCCGCCGGGTCCGGTACGGGTGCGGCGGCCCAGCACAGCCAGAGCCTAGAGGCCTGGCTCGGACACGTGCCGGGTCTGAAAGTCATCCAGCCGGCGACGCCCTATGATGCCAAGGGCATGCTGCTGGCGGCGGTCGCCGACCCCGATCCGGTAATGATCTTCGAGCACAAGCTGCTCTACAAGATGAAGGGCCCGGTGCCCGAAGGCTATTACACCGTGCCGATCGGCAAGGCCGATATCCGCCGCGAGGGCAGCGACCTGACCATCGTCGCCACCTCGATCATGGTGCAGAAGGCGCTCGACGCCGCAGCCGCGTTGGAGAGCGAAGGCATCGACGTCGAAGTCGTCGATCTCCGAACCATCCGACCGATGGACAAGCAGACCGTGATCGACAGCGTCAAGAAGACGTCGCGGCTGATGTGCGTCTACGAAGCGGTCAAGACGCTGGGTATCGGCGCCGAGGTCAGCGCCATGATCGCCGAAAGCGAGGCGTTCGACTATCTCGATGCGCCGATCGTGCGGCTGGGTGGCGCAGAAACGCCGATCCCCTACAATCCGGAGTTGGAGAAGGCAACGGTGCCGCAGGTTCCAGACATCATCACCGCCGCGCGCGACCTCGTGAAAGGGGTCCGCTGAGAAATGCCGACCGAAGTCATTCTTCCCAAGGTCGACATGGACATGGCGACAGGACAGATCTCGCGCTGGTTTGCCGAGGAAGGTGCGCACGTCAAGAAGGGTGACGTGCTGTTCGAGATCGAGACCGACAAGGCGGCGATGGAAATCGACGCGCCTGCCAGCGGCGTGCTGCGCGATGTCACCGGCAAGGAGGGTGTCGACATTGCGGTCGGCGCGGCTGTTGCCTGGATTTATGCCGAGGATGAAAGCTATGCGCCAATCTCCCCCCCCGAGGGGGAGATGTCGAGGAAGTCGACAGAGGGGGGTGCCTCAGGAGGCACCGCCCTTGAGCCGCGTCCGGTCGAACCGACCCCACCCGACCGGCCTTTGGCCGGCCACCCTCCCCTCGAGAGGGAGGGGAGAACCCGCGCAACACCTTTGGCACGAAGACTGGCTCGGGAAGCGGGTATTGCGCTCTCCAATGTGTCAGGCACAGGTCCATACGGCCGCGTCATGAAGGCCGACATCGACGCGGCACTTTCCTCCCCCCTCGAGGGGGAGGTGTCCGCGAAGCGGACGGAGGGGGTCCTCTCAGAAGGCACCTCCTTTGCGCCGAGCCCCGTCGAACCGACCCCACCCGACCGGCCTGCGGCCGGCCACCCTCCCCTCAAGGGGGAGGGGGACGTTCTGCGGCTCTTCGAAGAAGGCTCCTACGATCTGGTCCCACATGACAACATGCGCAAGACCATCGCGCGGCGTCTGGTCGAGGCCAAGACCACCATCCCGCATTTCTACCTGACGCTCGATTGCGAACTCGATGCACTGCTTGCGCTGCGCACGCAGATCAATGCGGCAGCCTCGGTGAAGAAAACCGACAAGGGCGACGCCCCCGCCTACAAGCTGTCGGTCAACGACATGGTGATCAAGGCGATGGCGATGGCCTTGAAGGCGGTGCCGGATGCCAATGCGTCGTGGACCGAAAGTGCCATGGTCAAGCACAAGCATGCCGATGTCGGCGTTGCGGTGTCGATCCCGGGTGGCCTGATCACGCCGATCATTCGGCATGCGGACGAGAAGACGCTGTCCACCATTTCCAACGAGATGAAGGATCTGGCCAGCCGCGCGCGCAGCCGCAAGCTGAAGCCGGAAGAGTATCAGGGCGGTACCACGGCGGTGTCCAACCTCGGCATGTTCGGCATCAAGGATTTTGCCGCCGTCATCAACCCGCCGCATGCGACGATCCTGGCCGTTGGTGCGGGCGAGGAGCGGGCGGTGGTCAAGAACGGCGAGATCAAAATCGCCACCGTGATGTCGGTGACACTGTCGACCGACCATCGTGCCGTCGACGGCGCGCTGGGTGCCGAACTGCTGGTCGCCTTCAAGCGGCTGATCGAGAATCCGATGGGTTTGCTCGTGTAGGCTCTGTCGGGAGCCGGCGCGAAATGATGCCCTGGCATACATCAGAAACGACTTGTCAGGCGCCAACCCTTGACCCATGTTCTAGCTGGATTGCGCTCAAGGGAGGCCAACATGCCTGCATTCGACCCATTGGACGTGAAAGCCTTGTTCGGCAAGGTCATGGGTGCGTCGCCGTCCGACATCAAGCTGGTGGCGCAGCGCCTGCATGATCACGCCTTCGAGCCGCGCATGTCGGCGGAGGAGACGAAGCAGCTTGTCGTCGGCCTCGGCTATGACAGCCTCGATGCGTTCTGCGCCGACATCGGCCTTCCCCTGCATATCGCCGAACGCTGGAGCCGTTTTGGCGTTTCCGGCGAGATGAAGCAGGTGTTCACGCTGCTGGCGGCCCAGCGCAAGCGGGTGGCCGAGGCGATCGCCGAGTTCGAGTCCATGACCCATGTCGGCGTCGAGGATTTTTTGCGCGAGCGCGGGCTTATTTAAACCGAAAGCCGGCTCAGCCGCCCTTCGCCAACAGCGCCGTGGCTGTATCGCTGTCGGTGATCAGCACATTGGTGCTGACGGCTTTCAGCGCGGCGAGGATCGCCGGAACCTTGCGCTTGCCGCCCGCGGCCAGCACCACGTTCGGCACCTGGCCGACCACATCGAGATCGATAGCCATGACCCGTCCGTTGACCTCGTGATCGACCAACGCGCCATTGGCGTCGACGAAATAACACAGCATGTTGGCGACCGCGCCCTTCGCTTTTAGCGGAGCGATCAGCGATGACGGCACGATACCATGCCGGAAGATGGTGGCATCGGGCGACATGTCGCCGACGGTGAGCAACGCGATGTCGGCGGCCGCCGCGCGTTGGCGCACCTCCTGCAGGGTCGGCTGTGCCCACAGCAGATCGCGAAGCGAGGAATTGTCGACCGTCACCGGCGCGGTGATCTGGTAGTTGTCGACCTCGAAGACATCGGCGACCTTGGCGGCGACGATGGATGGATTGATCCATTGCGAGTGCGGCAGGCTGCCGACGAGCGCCACCACGGAGGCGCGCTTCAGTTGCCGGCGGGCGAGGAAGCCGAGGCTGGCATGCAGCGTCGCGCCCCCTCCGATCGCCAGCGTCATGCCGTCCTGCATCTGCTCGCCGAGATAGGTCGCGATGGCATGGCCGATCGCCTTTTCCAGATGCTCATGCGCCGAAGGCGTCGGGATGACGACGGCGGCGTTGAGGCCCCAGCGTTTTTCCAGGTCCCGTTCGAGCGCCACCTGGCCGGCGGTCGGCGCGTTGATCATGGTGACGACAATGCCTTCGGCGGTACAGGCGGCAAGCGTGCGCATGACCTTCACCCTGGAGACATCGAGCTTTTCCGCGATCTGCTCCTGCGTAAAGCCTTCGACATAGTAGAGCCAGGCCGTCTTGACGCTGAGATCGGACGAGACCATCGGCAGGCGAGCCGGTCCGGGTTTTTCCGTGGGCATCGGTTGCTGTCCCTCATGAGCCGTGGCCTGACCGGATGCCTCTTCGAGGAAGCGCCGGCCGGATGTCAACTGGTGCCGGACCTCCGGCGCGTCGATTGTCGCACAATGCTGTTCATTTGTAATTGACATTGTACATATGAACATATTTTGTGGCTTTCACGCGCTGTGTCATCCACCAGTCATATGCGCCGTGCAGGGAGGAAGAGACGGGGAACTGGCCAGGGGCCGGACCGGTCATGCACAGACAAGACAGGAGGTCTCATGAAGACGCACTTCATCAAGCTGCTGGCCAGCCAGTTGGCGCTCGCGGCAACTTTGTTTGCCGGCGTGGCAAACGCCGAAACTCTGACGCTCTACACATCCCAACCGGAGGCCGACGCGGCCAAGACCGTGGATGCCTTCAAGAAGGCGCAGCCTGGTATCGACGTGACCATCTATCGTTCGGGAACGAGCGACATCCTGACCAAGATGGCGGCCGAGTTCGCCGCCGGCAGCCCGCAGCCCGATGTGCTTCTGATCGCCGACGCGGTCAGCATGGAGCTGTTGAAGAAAGACGACCGGCTGCTGCCTTATCCCGAGGCCAAACTCGATGGCATCGAGCCGGGTGCCTATGACGCCGACAAGACCTATTTCGGCAGCAAGCTGATCACCACCGGCATCGTCTACAACACCGCGGCCGCCGAAAAGCCGGAGCATTGGGCCGACCTCGCCAAGCCGGCCTATGCCGATGGGCTGGTCATGCCGAGCCCGCTCTATTCGGGTGCGGCCGCCTACCTGCTTTCGGGCTTCGTCGGCGACAGCAATTATGGCTGGGATTTCTTCCAGAAGCTGAAGACCAACAACACCGTCAGCGTGCGCGGCAATGGTGCGGTGCTGAAGTCGGTGGCATCAGGCGAGAAGCCCTATGGCATCCTGGTCGACTTCATGGCGATGAACGCCAAGAAGAAGGGCTCGCCGGTCGAGTTCGTGTTCCCCAGCGAAGGCGTGCCGGCGGTGACCGAGCCGGTCGCGATCATGAAGACCGCCAGGAATGTCGACGGCGCCAAGAAGTTCGTCGACTTCATTCTTTCCGATGACGGCCAAAAGCTGGCGCTGTCGATGGGCTATCTGCCGGCGCGCGCCTCGGTCGGCCGCCCCGAATGGCTGCCGGAAGGCGTCAAGATCAAAGTGATGCCGTTCGACACCAAGGCAATCGTCACCAAGACCGACGCCGACAAGGCGAAGTTCTCGGAACTGTTCGGCGGCTAAGCCGGCAATCCCGTCGGCATGCCGACGGGCGAAACCCGAGCGCATCGGCTGATCGATCCCAGGAAAAGCAATCATGTCAACACGGATCAGGGAAAGCCGGGGCCAGGAAATGGTCCTGACGGCGGCGGTGGCCGTCGTCATCGTCCTGCTCTCCCTGCTGCCGATGCTGCGTCTCATCAAGGAGATCGTGGCACCAGGCGGCGCGCTGTCGGCCGCAGCGATCAAGGCCGGGCTTGCCAGTCCGGTGACCTGGATCGCGACCTGGCACACGCTGGTCGTCGGCATTGGTGGCACCTTGCTTGCGGTGCTGTCGGGAACGCTGGTGGCTGTCCTCATCACACTGACCGATATCCGTGGCCGCGGCGCGCTGGTGCTCTGCTACGTCATGCCCTTGATGATCGCGCCGCAGGTGACGGCACTGGCCTGGCTGCAATTGTTCGGCCCGGCAAGTCCGTTCCTCAAGCTTTTTGGCGCTGCACCCCCGCTCGGCACCAAAAACCCGCTCTATTCCACATCGGGCATCATCCTGCTGCTCGGCGTGCAATACGGCCCGCTGGTCTTCCTGCTGGTGCGCGCCGGCCTGCGCAAGCTGCCGCGCGAACTGGTCGAAGCGGCGCGGGCGGGGGGCGCCGGCTGGTTCACGGTGCTGGTCACCATCGTGCTGCCGCTGATGACGCCGTCGATCATGGCGGCCGCGGCACTCGCCTTCGTTTCCTGCGTCGGCAACTTCGGTATTCCGGCCTTCCTCGGCATTCCCGCCAACTACCTCGTCCTGCCGACGCTCATCTACCAGAAGCTGGCCGGCGGCGGCCCGGCGGTGCTGGGCGAAACCGCATTCCTGTCGGTGCTGATCGGTATCATCGCCATGGCGGGTATTCTTGCCCAGGAGGTCATGAGCCGTCGCCGTGATTATCGCATCAGCTCCACATCGCTGGTGGCCGAGCCCTATGAACTCGGCCGCTGGCGGCCGGCCGTCCAGGCCGGCATGTGGCTGCTGATCGTGGCGGTGCTGTTCCTGCCGCTGTTCGGGCTGGTGCTGACGTCGCTGGTGCCGGGCTACGGCATCGCGCTTACCGCCAAGACGGCAACCTTCGACAATTATCGCTTCGTGCTGTTCGAGCATGATGCGGCCAGCCGCGCCTTCTTCAACAGCTTCTGGCTGTCGATTGCCGCCGCTTTCTTCGCGGTCCTGGTCGCCGTGCCGATCGGCTATTTGATCGCTTGGGGCAAGCAGCGCTGGGTGCGGCTGCTCAATTTGTCGATCGAACTGCCCTATGCCTTGCCCGGTGTGGTGCTGGCGATCGCCTCGTTGCTGCTGTTCCTGCGGCCGATCCCGCTGACCGGCATCCAGCTCTACAACACCGTCTGGATCATCCTCTATGCCTACCTCGCCCGCTTCCTGGTGCTGGCGTTGCGGCCAACCATCAGCGGCTATCACCAGATCGACCGGGCGCTGGAGGAGGCAGCGCAAGTGGCGGGCGCCGGGCTGTTCACACGCATGCGCACGATCATCTTTCCCTTGGTCGCACCGGCGGCGATCGCCGGCGGCCTGCTGATCTTCATGACGGCGCTGAGCGAACTTACCGTGTCGGCGCTGCTGTGGTCTTCGGGTTCGGAAACGATCGGCGTGGTGATGTTTTCCTTCGAGCAGGGCGGCGATTCCAACTACGCGGCGGCGATGTCGGTCATCACGGTGGCGGTCACCTTCGTGCTGATGCTGGTGACCAATCTGCTTGCCCCCTACCTTCCGACCGGAGTGCTGCCATGGCGCGATTGAGCCTGGACAATGTGACCAAGAGCTTCGCCAATTTCGACGCCGTCAAGGACGTGTCGATCGATGTTGGTGACGGCGAGTTCCTGGCGGTGCTCGGGCCCTCCGGCTGCGGCAAGACGACGTTGCTGCGGCTGGTGGCCGGATTCGAGAAGGTGACCTCTGGCGAGATCCGCATCGGCAGCGAGGTCGTGTCGGACAAGGGCGGCAGTGTCGCGCCGGAGAAGCGGCGGGTCGGCATCGTCTTCCAGAACTATGCGCTCTGGCCGCACATGACGGTGAGCGAGAACATCGGCTATTCGCTGAAGGTTGCGAAGCTCGATAAGGCGGTCGCGCGCCAGAAGGTCGAAGACGCGCTGGCCCTGGTCAATCTTCAAGGGCTGGGTGATCGCCGGCCGGCCAATCTGTCCGGCGGCCAACGCCAGCGCGTGGCGCTTGCACGCTGCCTTGTCGCCGCGCCCTCGCTGGTGCTGTTCGATGAGCCGCTCGCCAATCTGGACGTCCATCTGAGGGCCTCGATGGAGGACGAGTTCTCGTCCTTCCACAAGCGCACCGGTACGACCATCGTCTACATCACCCACGATCAGGCCGAGGCGATGGCGCTGGCCGACAGGATCGCGGTGATGGACGGCGGGCGCCTCGCCCAGTTGGCGACGCCGCGCGAGCTTTATCATGAGCCGGCAAATGAAATGGTGGCGTCCTTCATTTCGCAAGGCATTTTGCTGCCCGTCGAAGTGCTGAGCGCGGAGCAGGCAGGCCACTGCAAGGTCCGGGTTCTCGGCGCTGAACTGGTTGTGCGCTGCCGGCCTGGCGAGCGGCCGAGGGCCGGGGCAAAGATCTGCTGCCGGTCAGCCGATCTCGACGTGTCGCCAGACGGCCCAGGCTTCGATGGGCTCGTCAAGAGGGTAATCTACCAGGGCGGCGCGGCACGCATCGAATTCACGCCTTCGACCGACCCCAGCCTCACCCTGCATTTCGAACAGCCCGATCCAGTCATGCTGGAGAGCGGAGCCCAGGCGCGTCTGCGGATACGATCCGGCTGGCTGATCCCAGCAGCGGGGGCGGCATCGTGATGATGCTCGACCTGCTCGGCGGCTTCGGCGAAAAAGGCCGCACCAGTCTTGCTGTCAGCAGCGGCAACGATCGCATCCTGCTCGATGTCGGCATCAAGGTTGGCGCACTGGGGGCGGAATATTATCCGGCACTGAACGGGTCGATCGCCGACATCGATGCGCTGTTCGTCTCACATGCGCATGAGGATCATGTCGGTGCACTGAGCTGGCTGTTGTCGCGCGGCTATGCCGGCCCGATTTTCATGACGGCAGAGACCCGCAACGAGGCTCCTGCGACACTTGCCGGCTATGCTGATCCCGAGGATTTCAGGCAGTTCCCCTTTCCTGAAGACCGCATCGAATTGTTCGAGCCGGGCGATACGCTGGAGAGCGGCAATTTCTCCATCCGGACCGGACGGTCGGGGCATGTCGTGGGCGGCGTCTGGTTTGCCGTCGACGATGGCGAGAGCCGGGTTGCCTATTCGGCCGACGTGGTGCCGGACAGCAACGTGTTCGTCATGGACACGATCCCGCACTGCGACCTGCTTGTCCTCGATGCGTCCTATGGCGCCGATCCGGTGCCGGGGGCAGCACGGGCGCAAGCCATTTCGGACTGGATCGCGAAGCATCCGCAAGGGTGCCTCTTGCCGACACCGCTTTCGGGGCGGTCGCTGGAGCTGATCGCGGCCTTGCCGGGACCGTTTGCCATCCACGCCGGCATGCGTTCGTCCCTGGAAGCGCAGATCGGCGCCACGGCAGCCTTGTTGCCGGGTGTTTCAGAGTTTCTGCGACGCCGCTTGCAGGAAGCAGCCGACTGGACCGATGCCGATCCCCTGCCGTCAATGCCGTTGCTTGCTGATGACGGCATGGGTGAGGCCGGCCCATCGTCACGGCTGCTGCCGCGCGCGAGCGAGACCGGGCTTCCAGTACTGCTCACCGGGCATCTGCCTTCAGGTTCACCAGGCGATCTGTTGCACAAAGCCGGCCGGGCGGACTGGGTGCGCATGCCCACCCATCCGACGCTGTCAGGCAATATCGATATCTGGGAGAGGGCCGGGCGTCCTGTGGCGCTCGGCCACTCCTGCGCCGTCGAACTTCTCGGCGGTCTCAAAATCCATATCCCATCGCTGCGCACACAATACCGCACCGGCCAGCGCATCACGGTACCGGAGGCCAGAAGACGATGAGAATTCTGATCTGCAACGACGACGGCATCGAGGCGCCGGGGCTTGCCCGTCTCGTCAAGGCCGCAAGCGCGTTGAGCGACGATGTCTGGGTGGTCGCACCCGACGGCAAGCGCACCGCCGCCGGTTCGTCCTTGACGATCGCCAGGCCCTTGACGATGCGGCGCACAAAGCCAGGCTGGTATTCCTGTTCCGGCACGCCAGCCGATTGCGTGGTGAGCGCGATGACGTGGCTGTTTGCCGATGCGCGGAGACCGGACCTGGTGCTGGCGGGCGTCAATGACGGCCGCAACGTCGCCGAAGATCTCGCCTATTCCGGCACACTTGGCATTGCGCGCGAGGCGACCTTCTGGAGCGTGCCGGCCGTTGGTTTTTCGCGTGTGAAGAATCCTGATTTCACCGATGCCGACGACCGGTGGCTGGGGGAGCTTATCGCCTCGTTGTGGCAATCGCGCGCCGACTGGGCGACGGAGGGGCATTGGTTAAGCATCAACCTGCCGACCGCGCTGCCGGCCGAAATCCACCAGCCGCGCATCGGCCGCGACAAGATCGCCCGCAAGGCCGAGATCGTGGAGAGCGATGGTGATCGCACCGTCATCACTGTCCCGCGCGGGCGCGCTCATGCGAGTGAGCCGGGCGACGAGAACGAGGTGATCGATGCCGGCTTCGTCAGCATCAACCGGCTGAACTGGTTTGGCGAAACCCGGCTGGATGAGCGGTTTCTGGATGGGATTCAGCGCCAGCGGCAAAGCTAGCTGATTTCAGGTCTGGATCGTCGAGCTGCTTGAACCGCGCCAGCATTTTGGTGACGCTGGCCCGTGCGACCGCAGATCACCAAGCTGTCACCGGTCAAATTGCGTCAATCCCGTGCTTATGCTTGAAGCCGCCTTTATTTCATTCCACATCGGGCACAATGAACGGCAAGATACGAGAATGGTTTCGCAATTGGCGATGGGCCTTAGCCGCATCGCTGATCCTGCATGCCTTGATCTCAGCGTTCTTGTTCTTTGGCCTGCCGAGATCCGAGCAGCAGCCGGATCAGCAGGAGCAGCCCGTCAATGTCGCGATCGTGCCGCCGCCCGAGAAGCCTAAGCCGAAACCTGCTCCAAAGCCGCCGGAGCCGACACCTGAAAAGAAGGCTGAAAAGCCGCCTGAACAAAAACCGCCGAAACCGTCAGACGACCAGGTTTTGAAGCGCGTTTTCCAATACGGCCAGAAAGATACCGGGCCGGAGAAATCGCTCGACGGAAGCAGCGCTAAACCCAACACGCCGTCGCCGGCCAAGGATGAGGCGGCGAAGCCGCCTGAAGCACCGACGCCCGCGCCGACCCAGCCCGCCTCGGCTGCAACGCCACAACAGAAGGCAGAACCCAGCAAGCCCGATGAGAAGCCGGCCACCGCCGCGCCGGGCGCCAAACCTGCGCAAAACGAGGAGAAGCAGGAGACCGAGGACACTGACAAACAGCAGCCGGACAATCAGAGGCTCGCACCGCAACCCGCCGAAAAGCAAGCGGTCGTGACGCCAAAACCATTGGCGGCTGAGACCGATGGTAAGCCGGCGCCTCCGGCCTCAACTGGAAAGGCAAAGCCCAAACCTGCCAAGACAATGGCGTTTAAACCCGCAAGAGCCTTCAAAGCGCCGATCGGGAATGCCGGAAGGTCAAATCCCACCAACAACGACGTTGCAGGATCGCCGATCTATTCCGGCCTCCCGGGCGTCAGAAAGCTTTACTCGCAGGGGGCAACCGGCAACGCGTTCGCCACAAGCTCGATGGAGAATGTGCCGCGCGGTCAGCGCGTGGCCACCCTTTGCGGCAATGTTCTGAGCCGGGAACTGCAAAGTGCCGACTATCCGGTCAAATGGGTGCCAACCATTAGGCTGGACAAAGGCAATGTTCTCAATCCTACTCAGGCCGCCTTTAGCACCAGAAATACCTGGTATAATCTAACCTTCCGGTGTGAGGTCGATCCCGATGCGACGAGGGTCCGATCCTTCAACTTCAGTGTGGGGTCATTGGTCCCTCCTGGCGAATGGGCCAGCCGTGGATTCGCTAAGTATCCGCTAAATTAGGCAGGCATGCCGAGCCCGGCCAATTGCCGGCTAACTTCTTGCCAATCACCGCAGACGAAATCGGCGCCCGCCGCCGTCAGTCGCGCGCCGTGCTCGGCATAGGTGTGACCGCCACCGGTATAGCCGATCGCCGTCATGCCGGCCGCGACCGCACCCTGGATGCCGAATGGCGAATCCTCGATGACGATGCAATCAGCCGGGTTGGCGCCCATCTTGTCGGCGGCGAAGAGGAAGATGTCCGGTGCGGGCTTGCCGTTCTTGACCATCGAGGAACTGTAGATCGCATCGCCGAAAAACCTTGCCAGCCCGGTAACGGCAAGGCTGTGGTTTATGCGCTCGACGGAGGATGACGAGGCGACACAGCGGTCGCCGGCAAGCGTCCGCAGAAACGCGGTGATCCCGGGTGTCGGCTTCAACTCTTCGGAAAACAGCACTTTGGTCTCGGCCCAGATGTCGCCGTCGGACGCTGCCGGAAACTGGTGCCCGGTCAATTCCTTGATCTTGGCGATGATGTCGGACTGCTTCATGCCGATGCACTGGGCGATGATGCCGGTGTTTACGCCGGGCATGCCATGCTTTTCATAGACGCGCTCGTAGGCCCGTGCGGCCAGCGGCTCGCTGTCGACGAGAACGCCGTCGCAATCGAAAATGATAGGCCTTGATCGCGCCACGCGCTTCCCTTTCGAGTTAATTTCGCACATCGCTATCGGCAAAAAATCAAATGTTCAATAGCGCGGGTGTTTTGGGCCACAAGCCGGCGGGCTCAAAGCCGACGCAGCGCATCGCTCGCACGGGAAGTCCCGAGCGCCCGTTGCATGGCTTGCCGGGACTGTGCGCGATCCGGCGTGATCCAGTTCGGTTCGGCGCCGAGGAAGCGATCGAGGAAGGCCACCGCATAGGCCGGCATCTCGGTCACGTTCTCGCGATAGGACCACCAGGTGCGCAGGTCGTCGGCGCATTTGTCGATGCTGGGTGCCGTGCCGAATTCCTGCTCGTGGATCGCCGAAATCACCGAGACGCAGTAGTTGGTATAGAGGAAACCCTCCGGCCAGAAGCGAACGATTTCCAGCGTGCCGGCATTCGTTTCCGTCTCGATCAGCTGGGTGAGGCCGGAGATTTCCTTGGCCGGCGCCTGCTTTATCAGTTCGCGCAGCACGAGGCCGGCGGCAAAGACGATGAAGTCGGCGCGGTCGATCGCGGCGAAGCGCTTCTGCGCCTCCATGATTTCGACCCAGTCGAGAAAGGCCCTGGTGAGCTTGGCCTCATCGATCTCAAAGCGCACGCCAAACGTGTCCGAGACCACCTTGGCGCTGCCGCGGAAGGTAGCGCGGAACCAGCGCAATTGCCGCAACCGATGGCGAAGGTCGGGCATCAGGGCCAGTTCGTCCCTAAAGGGCAGATCCATATTCCGCGTATCCTGTTTCCCGGTCACGGTAGCACAATGGCGCCGCCGCCGAAATCGGTTGACGGCCCCTGTGGATGACAATGGTCAATGCCAATATCATACATATTGACATTCTCGGAAACAAATGTTCTCACTTTGCTGTTGTCACGCGTCGGTCCAAGGTGCGGTTCAACTGAGGCTTCGGGAGGAGAACCGAATGGCAATTTGGCAGTGGGGACTGCTTCTGCTGGTTATCGTGTGGGCGCTGCAGTCGCTCGGCGTCTGGCTGCAGATGCGGCACTATTCGGACGTCTTCAGGGGCGTCACCGACCAATACAAGGATGGCTTCGTCGGAGCCGGCAATTTTCGCGGTCGATTGGCCAAGGGCACTATCGCGCTCGTCGTGGTGACACCCGATATGGTCGTGCGCCGCCTGATGGTGATGAGCGGCCGTTCCGTGTTCACCAAATTCAAAAGACATGAAGAGTTCGAGGGCGTTCCCCTCGATCGACTCCGGTCCAACCCTGCAATCATGGGGGAGGGGGAACCCGGTGTGGCCGAGGCCGTGAAACGGGCGATCGAACAGATCGACAAAACACGGTCGGAGCCGGGAAAGAAGCCGGGTCTGTCCGGCTTGAACGTAGCAAGGGTCTAGAGGACGAGAGGACGCCGCGCACCGACTGGGATCAACCGGCGGGCGGCATAAGGAGGAGAAATGTCTGTATTTTCGTTGTTGGCGCAACATGCCGATATGGCCGTGCACAATCTGCATGTCGCAGGTGCCATGGTCTCGGATGCTGCATTGCATGGCAAGCTCGCCGTCGAGCATGCCTCTGACCATCTCGTTGTCCTTGCGCAAGCGGACAGCGGACCGATCACTGTCGATCAGTTCAAGGAAAAGCTAAAGGACGTCCAGCAGGAAGAGCAGCTCGGCTGGCTGACCGCCATCGGCAAGTACTTCATCGGCATCTTCCAGAAGGGCGGCGAGGTGTTCGCCGGCTTCGTCACCGGCATCATTCCGACGCTGGTGGTGCTGATGACGGCCTTCTACGCCGTCACCGAACTGGTCGGCGAAGAGCGTGTGCATGGCCTGGCGCGCGGCGCCGGCCGGATCGCACTGACCCGCTACACGCTGTTGCCGCTGCTGGCGGTGTTCTTCCTCACCAATCCGATGGCCTACACGTTCGGATCGTTCCTGGAAGAGAAGCATAAGCCGGCCTTCTATGACGCCGCCGTGTCCTATGTGCACCCGCCGCTCGGCCTGTTCCCGCACATCAATCCCGGTGAATATTTCGTCTGGGGCGGCATTCTCGTCGCGCTGCTGGAGCTGGAGAAGAAGGGCGTCGTCGTCGCCGGCTACCACGTCAAGGTGGCGATCTGGTACGCCATCGTCGGCCTCGTCGTCATCCTGCTCAAGGGCATGCTGACCGAACGCATCACCGCCATCATGGCACGCCGTCAGGGCGTCGAGCTGTAAGGGCGGGGGAGGACATCATGGACAAGATATACAAAGCCGTACAGATCTCCCAGGGCAAAACCGGCTGGGGTGGCCCACTGGTCATCGAGCCGACCGCACAACGAAGCAAGGTTGTTTCGGTGACCGGCGGAGGTATTCACCCCGTGGCACAGCTCATCGCCGATATGACCGGTGCCGAAGCCGTCGACGGCTTCAGGGCGCCGCCGATCGAAAGCGAGATGGCGGTGGTCGTCGTCGACTGCGGCGGCACCGCACGATGCGGCGTCTATCCGCGCAAGCGCATCCCGACCGTCAACCTGACGCCGGTCGGTCAATCCGGGCCGCTGGCCCAGTTCATCACCGAAGACATCTACGTTTCGGGCGTAAAGCCGGCCAACATCAAAATGGCGGACGGATCCGAAACGGTCACCACTGCAGGGGGAGCAGCAGCGATGGGTTCGAGCAATAGCAATGCCACTGCGGTACCACAGCCGTTGCCAAGCGAGGGTGGGCTGATCGGCCTCATCAGCTCGATCGGCCGCGTCATGGGGCGTATCGTCGGTATCTTCTTCAATGCCGGGCGCCGCACCATCGATCAGGTCATCCGCAACGTGCTGCCGTTCATGGCCTTCGTGACCATGCTCATCGGTCTGATCCTGTACACCGGCATCGGCGATGTGCTGGCACAGCCGATGGGGCCGCTGGCCAACAACATCGTCGGCCTGCTGATCATCTCGGCGATCTGCGGCTTGCCGTTCCTGTCGCCCATCCTCGGGCCAGGCGCTGTCATCGCGCAGGTCATCGGCGTTGCCATCATCGGCCCGCAGATCGCCAACGGCACGATTTCGCCGGCGATGGCACTGCCGGCGCTGTTTGCCTACAATACCCAGGTGGGCTGCGACTTCGTCCCAGTCGGTCTGGCGCTCGGTGAAGCCAAACCGAAGACGATCGAGATCGGTGTTCCGGCGGTGCTGATCAGCCGCCAGATCATGGGACCGGTCTCGGTGCTGATCGCCTGGGTCGTCAGCCTGATCGTGTTCTGAAGCAATTCCAGGAAAAGTGTGAAACGGTTTTCCGTCCGGAATTGCGTCAAAACAAAGAAATAGAGCGGTTCACCGCTCTAGGGACTATTGGAAAATGAGGTTCGCCATATGACGGTTCTTCTGAGAACACGGGTCACCGCCATCGGACCCGAAGTGGCGGACCTCGCCGAAGCGGGCGTGGTCATCCTGTTTGCGGATGGCTCGCCGCCGGAGCTTGCCGAGGTTTCGGTGCTCCATCAGACCGAGCAGGGACCGAGTGACGGAGCGCCCGCCAAGGGCGCTTCGATCACCCTCGGCCCGGTTTCAGCGGTTATAACCGCGGTCGGCTCCAGCGCCTGGAGCAAGGTGCTCGAAATGGGCCATGTCGTCATCTCGTTCAACGGTGCCGACGAGGCCGAGAGGCCGGGCGAGATCTGCGCATCGCCAGTCGATACGCAAGCGCTCGTGGCCGCCCTGAAGACGGGCGCGATCATCACCATCGCCGCCTGACAGCATTCGCGCCGCGGTCTATGTTGGGAGCGGCGCCCAAAACCAGAGTATTTGCCATGGAACGCTCGACCATCGTCAGAGTGCATGAAGGTTTGCACGCCCGTCCCGCGACGCGGTTCGTCAAGCTCGCCAAGGGTTTCGAATCCGATGTCGAGCTGGTCAAGGATGGCAAGGCGGTCAGCGCCAAGAGTTCGGTCAAGCTGATGCTGCTGGCGGTCAAGGAGAATCAGGAAGTCACTGTGCGGGCTAATGGCGCCGACGCCATCGAGGCGATCGAGGCGCTGATCGGTTATCTCGAGAATCCCAAGGCGGGCTTGGATGATGAAGCCGAGTCGCAGAGCCCGGCGAATGCGGCCGGGCAGGACATGGCACCCGCGCCGGTGCCCGAATCCGCGTCGGCGGCACCTGGTCGAGCAAACGGCCTGCGCGGTGTAGCCGCAAGCGAAGGCTTCGCTATCGGCCCGGCCTTTGCGCATTTCCCGCCTGATATCGCGGGGCAGGGCCGTATGTTGCAAGCCGAGGAGATCGCCGGTGAGATCGACAGGTTCCGCGCTGCTGTCGCCGCCGTCCAGGCGCGCATGGACGATGCATTGGCGCAGGACAGCCTGTCGGCCGGAGACCGCGGCATCGTCGCCGCGCTCAGGGACATTGCCGCCGACGACAGCCTGACCGGCGAGGCCGAAGGCCTGATCAAAGGCGGCAACGATGCGGTCTCGGCCGTCATCACCGCCGCATCCACCATCGCCGCCGATTTCAGCGCCGTTGACGATCACTACCTCAACGCGCGGGCGGATGACGTTCACGCGGTCGGCCGGCAGATCTGCCTGGTGCTGCTTGGGCAAGACGATGTCACCCTCGAGAACATCCCTCAGGGATCTATCCTGATTGCCGACGACATCGGCGCCTGGGATCTGGCGCGCGCGCCGCTGAAGCGCATCGGCGGCGTGGTCTGCGGTCATGGCGGCGCCACCTCGCACATCGCCATCATTGCCCGCTCGCACGGCATTCCGGCGGTGCTCGGCCTCGGCGACCAGGTCAACGCCTTGCGCACCGCGCGAGAAGTCGCGCTCGACGGCAACGCCGGCCATGTGATCATCGATCCCGACGAGGCGACCCACGCTGACTTCGACGGCCGCGTCGAAGCGGCGGCGAAGGAGCGCGCCGGGCTGACCGTCTTCAAGACGGTGACGCCGAAGCTCGCCGACGGCAGGATCATCGAGGTCGCGGCCAATATCGGTTCGCTTGAGGAAATCGAGGCAGCACTAGAGGCTGGCGCCATGGGCGTCGGCCTGTTCCGTACCGAGCTTCTGTTCATGCGCCATATGCATCTGCCGTCGGAAGACATGCAGGCGGAAACTTATGCGGCGCTGGCCAAGGCCTTTGCACCGTACCCGGTCATCGTGCGCACGCTCGATATCGGTGGCGACAAGCCGATCGCCGGCATCGAATTTCCCGATGAGGAAAACCCCTTCCTCGGCTGGCGCGGTATCCGCATGTGCCTCGACCGGCCCGATATCTTCAAACGTCAACTGCGGGCGCTGCTGCGGGCGGCCGTGCACGGCAACATCAAGGTGATGCTGCCGATGGTCTCCGACATATCAGAGGTTAGGCAGACGCGGGTTCTGGTCGCCGAATGTGCCGCCGAACTGAAAGCCGAAGGGGTGCCGCATGCGACGTTCGATCTCGGCGTGATGATCGAGACCCCGGCCGCCGTGCTGATCGCCCCGGCTTTGGCCAAGGAGGTGGCTTTCTTCTCGATCGGCACCAATGATCTCACCCAGTATATCATGGCCGCCGACCGGCTGAACCCGACAGTGGCAAAGCTCAACGACGTCACCAATCCGGCCGTCATGTCGGCGATCGAAATGACGGCAAAAGCAGGCGTTGCCGCCGGCATCATGGTCGGCATGTGCGGTGAGGCGGCTGGCCGCCCTGACCTTATTGCGACGTTCGTGAAGATGGGGCTGACCGAGCTTTCGATGAGCCCGGCCTCGATCCAGCGCGCCAAGAAGACGATTATGGCGATGGCGGCGGAAGGCTAGCCGAAGTCTCGATAATTACGGCAAATGGGCAAGCAAGGTGGCGAAAACCGGTGTCAGCTCAGCGATCGGGCTCGCCTTGGCGCAGGCCTGAATGATGCGGTCGTGACGGATATCGGCTGCCAGGATCGCGATCTCCAGCATATCCGGTTCCGGCGAACCGTCCCTGCCGGTGGTTGCCAGGCCGCAGGCCAAGGCGAGCGGCGCCAGGCAGCTTATGTCGAGCGCTTGGCCGCCCACCGCCGGCGTTTCAGGCGCGGTCTCGGCAAAGCGAATGGGACGCTGGTTAAGGCACTCGACCAGCAACGCCGAACAAATGGCCGCGATCGCCTGCAGTCCGGCACCCGGCGCACCCAATGCGGCCAAAAGGTCGCCATGCCGCTTGCGCATCGTGGCATGGACGGCCGCAAAATCGGCTTCGTGGATCCGGGCATTGTCGATGTTCAGACCGGCAAGCACCGCCTTGGTCAAATAATACATATCGCGCCGGAACAGGCGCTCCGCGCTCAGCTGGCGATCCTCGTTGCCGACCGGGAAATAGGTGCCGAGGCCCTTTACGGTGGTGCCGTCCACCGTTATCGGGCGCTCATGCGGGACGAAGGATTCAGCGATCGACAGCGCTTCGTCGACGGCACTCGCCGCGTGGCTGAGTAGGCCCTCGATGCCCTTGCCTGGAAAGGGCGGCAAATGGCTGGTTGCTTCGCGCAGGATACTGGCGTCGCCGCTGCCGTCATGGCGGCTCTGGCGGATCGCGTCGCGGACCTCCCGCAGCCGGTCCTTCAGGTTGACGCGGACATCTTCGGAGATTTGTCGGAGCATCGCGGATTGCCTCGAAATTGCTGCGGATGGCGCCAACAGGGGGTGGCCATCACCTCTACATTGTTCCTATCGATTGGTAGATCAATAGGCGATACTAGACCAGCATGCAGAATCGGCGACGGCGCGCTCGTCCATCGCCGCAGGGGGAGAGACAGGCGTGGGCAGGCGACGACAGGGCGAAAGCGAAAACGGCCGGGGCGAGGCAACCGAGCAGGTCGCCAGCGAAAGCCGGACGGATCGCCTGAGGATTCGCGCCGCCTGGATGTATTTCGTCGAGCAGATGACGCAGAACGAAATCGCCGATGTGCTCGGCGTCGGCCGCGTCACCATCGTGCGCATGCTGGCGGACGCCCGCGCGCGCAACGAGGTCAAGATCAGCATCGAGAGCGAATTGTCGGAAATCGTGCGGCTTGAACGCGCGCTGGAAAAGACGTTCGGGCTGCAGCAGGCGCTGGTGGCGCCGCTTTCCACGCCCGACGCCGATCCGCTACCGGCAATCAGCGCCAAGACCGGCAGTTTCGTGTCAGATACGATGAAATCCGGCATGCGTGTCGGCGTCGGCTGGGGCCGAACGCTGTTTTCCAGCCTGCCCTTCATCAGCGCCAAGTCGCTCACCGACTTCAAGGTCATTTCGCTGCTTGGCGGCGTCGGCGTCGTGCGGCGCTACAACCCGGCGGAGTTCGCCTGGCGCTTCGCCCAAATCTTCCAGGGCGACGGCTATCTGATCCCGACGCCGGCCGTCGTCGACAGCGTCGAGACCAAGATCGCGCTGGTCGAGCGCTGTGGCCTGCAGGAGGTTTTTGAGATGGCCAACGTGCTCGATGCCGTTCTGCTGAGCGTCGGCGGCATTGCTTCGGCCACCACCTTTTCACGCGGCGGCTTTCTCAAGGAAGCGGATCGGGAGGCCCTGCTTGCGCGTGGCGCCGTTGGCGACCTTCTGTTCCATTTCTTCGACCGCAATGGCGATCTGGTCGACCATCCCGTCAACAGCCACGTGATGTCGGTGGATGTCGATCGCCTGCGCAAGGCGCCGATCCGCATCCTCACCTCGGGCGGTGCAGAGAAGACCGAGGCGCTGCTCGGCGCCATGACCCTTATCGCGCCAACGATCCTGATCACCGACGAGGAGAGCGCTCGGCGCATGCTGGAAGCGGTCAGCGGAAGCTGAAGCTATCCGTGATGTAGTCCGGCCAGGCCTGCCGTTCATCGAAAACGGCGTCGAGATTTGATGTGTCCGCCAATATTCCGCTGAGCACCAGTGCCGTGGCGATGCCGACACCGTTACCGCCTGATATATCGTGCTCGACGCTGTCGCCGACGCAGACCACGGTGCCACGGTCCGGCTCGCCGGCCAGCGTCAGGGCCGCGTCGAAAATCGCCTTGTAGGGCTTGCCGATGCGGGTGACGTTGCCGCCACGGCTTTCGTAGAGATCGGCGATCTCGCCGGCGCCGAAGCGGGGTCCGACCGCCGTCAGCATGATCCTGTCGGGATTGGTGCAGAAGCACGGCACCCGCCGCGCCGCTGCCGGGGCAAGCAGCCGGCGATAGTGGTCGAGGTCGTAGCGGTCGCCCTCGCTGGCCGAGATCAGAACCAGTTCGGCGTTGTCGCCTGTCCCGGTCAGCACAAAAGGCAGGCCCTCGATCGCCGAACGGTCGTCGTCGCGGCTGATCAGCAGGCATTTTGTCCCCGGGCGCAGCTTTCCCGATGCCGCCATGTCATTGAAGGATCGCCACGCCACCTCGCCGGAAGAGACGAAATGGTCCCAGCTTCCCGGTTCAAAGCCGAGTTTCATGAGCCGGCTTTCATTGGGTTGGGCCCGCTTGCCGGAATTGGAAATCAGCACCACGGTCTTGCCGGCGCGCTTCAGCGCCGACAGGGCGGCCACTGCGCCCGGATAGGGACGCGTGCCGTCATGCAGAACGCCGAATTGGTCGAGCAGGAACACGTCGTAACGTTCCGCCAGCGGCCCGATGCCGTCCAGACGTTCTACGTTTTTCGTCCTCATAGGAACTCCGCCTCGCTTGCACCCTGCAGCGCCAGCCGCGCCGTGCCGGCGGCGGCCTCGTCGGAAAGCGCGGACAGGAAGTCGACGCCGAGCTTGCGCTGCCGGATCGCCGTCCAGGTCGGGTTTGCCGCCCCGCCTCCAACGCTCCTGACCGATGTCAGTGCGGGCGCACCAAGTTCGGCAAGCCGGTCATAGCCAAGCGCTTCGATCGCGGCGATGCCCTCGAACATCGCCTGGAGATAGTCGGCATCGTCCGCTGGCCGGGGTGTGAGGCGTGGCGGCAGAGCGGGATCGGCGATCGGGAAGCGTTCGCCAGCGGTGCTGAGCGGGTAGTAGTCAAGGCCTGTCTCGGTCGTGGGGTCGATTGCCGCGCTGAGTTCGATGATGCGCGCGAGCGGAAAATGCTGCGCCAGCACCTTGCCGCCGGAATTCGACGCCCCGCCGGCCAGCCAGGTGTTGCCAAGCCGATGGCTGTAGATGCCGAAGCGCGGCGCCGAGATCGGCCGGTCGGACAGGATCTTGATGGTCAGCGAGGACCCCAGCGCGGTGACGCCGTCGCCGATGGCCGCGGCACCGGTGGCCAGGAACGAGGCGCAGCCGTCAGTCGTTCCGGCGACAACGACCACATCGCGCGGCAAGCCGAACTGCTCTGCGGCGGCAGCGGTGAGGGCGCCGGTAACATCGCCCGGTTCGACGACGCGCGGCAGCAACTCCATGCGCATTCCGGCCGCCGCGATCCAATCCGGCCAGCGCCGGGCCTCGACGTCATAGCCTGTCTTCAGCGCATTGTTCTCGTCGCTGATATCGAAGCGGCCGGAGAAGTTTCCGGCGATCCAATCGGCCTGATGCAACATCTTCGCGACGCCGGACAGGCGCTGAAACTGGAGCGCCTTGGCAAGCCCTGATGTTGGGCCATGCGCTGCACTTGCAGCCGGCGCCGCGCGAGCGATCGCGGCCAGGATGTCGTTGTCGGCGACCTTGTCGTTGTACATCAGCGGTTCGGCGAGCGGCCGCCCGGCGGCGTCGACCGGCAGCAGCGTGCCCGACGTGCCGTCGACGGCGATGGCGCGGACCGCTGCGCGGTCGATGCCGGAAAGCAGCTCGATCAGCGCCGCCTCGACCGCTTGCCACCATGCCGCCGGGTCGCGGCCATCACTACTAAATCTGTCGAGCGGAACAGCCGAATGCCCGGCTATGGAGAAATCCGGGCGCATGGCCACGGCGCGCGCACCTGACGTGCCGATGTCGATGCCGATAGCAAGTGGCATCATGGCATCTGTCCTTTGCTCTATGTTCGTTTGAGCATGATCTTTTCCGAAAACCGGTACCCACTTTTCGGGATCATGCTCTAGCCGCCGGCCGCGTTGAGCTTCTGGCGATACTGCTCGGCGTCCCAGTTGACCAGCTCGTCATTCTCGGCGGCGGTGAGATAGTTCAGCCGCGCCGCGACGTCGATGCGCGCCGTTACATCGGCGAGGCAGCGTTGCATGGCGTCGGCGCCGGCACCGGCATCGCCGCGCATCAGTACGCCGGCGCCGGGAAACAGGATCGCCGCCGGCGCCGTGTCCAGCCGCGCGATGACATCAGCGACAGTCTCGCCGGGCCCGGCGACGACGGAGCCCTGGCCGAGGAAAATGACGTGGTCCGGATAGAGGCTGCCGGCCTCCGCCATGCGACGGCTCTCCGGGTCGAGCGCAACCGCATGTGCTTCGACATCGGCCGGCAATCTGTAGCCAGTGTCGCCGGCAAGTGTCGTCAGGGCCGCAATGTCGGGCGCAGCGGTCGCACGCGCCGGCCGGGCCAGCAGGGACCTGACACGGCGCAGCAGAAGCTCCGCCCCGGCGACGGTTTCGGCGGCGACGACCAGCCCGTGATTGGCAAGGATCAGCACGTCGACATCAGGCCGCAGTTTTTCGGCAATGCCGCGGGCAAGTGGCAGGCCCGGCCGGAAATAGGGCACATAGGCCCATTCGATGCCATCGAGCCGCCTGGCGACCTCGGCCTCGCCATCGGCCTGCACGGCAAGCGAGATGGTGTCGACGCAGTGGACATGCAGAACGACGCGCTGCGGCATCAGGGCGTGCACCGTGGTCTCGATCGACGGACGCAGGCCGCGCGGGTTGAGCGCCGCAATGGTGAAGCCCTGCGGCTGGTCGGCGGCACGGTCGCGCTGTTCGACAGCCCTGAGCAGCGGCGCCATCGCCACCGGCACCATGATGTCGTCGGTGAGCGCATCCTTCAGCCAGGTGCCGGAGGCCTTGATCCACAACGTGTCGCCGGCTTTCAGCGAGGTGTTGCCGCCTGCCGCCTGTGTCAGATGCGGGCTCCGCCCGATGCTGGCCGAAAGCGTCCGCAAGGCGGCCAGTTCCTGCGCGTCAGCTTGGGTTGCCATGGCGCTTTTCCTCCAACGGCTCGGCCGTGTCCTGCGCGAAATCCCGTTGCCGGGATCGAACTGGCGCTGATATCGCAGATACGAGTGATCTACGTCAATAGTGATCTACTATCATCAAAACCCGCTTGCAATCTGGCTAATGTTGAGTAAGTTGCGCCAATTGCCACGGAAAAGGGCACTCGGGAGGAAAGAGTGAGCGACTCCGGCCGTCAGCGTCAGATCGTCGAACTGCTGCGAGATCGCCCGTTCGCCTCGGTGCGCGAGCTGCAGGAGCGGCTCGGCGTTTCAGCCGCGACGGTCAGACGCGACATAGACAGGATCGACGAGGCCGGCGAAGCGCGGAAGGTCTATGGCGGCATCTCGGCGCTCGACGGCGCTTCCCAGGCGGGTGTCGCCTATGCCAGGCCTTATGACGAGAACCGCGACCTTGCGGTCGAGGCCAAGCGGCAGATCGCCGCTCTCGCGGCAACCATGGTGCGCGACGGCGATGCGGTCATCGTGCATGGCGGTTCGACCTGCTTCCATCTCGGGGTCAAGCTCGCCGAGCGCAACATCCGCCTATACACCAACTCGATGCCGCTGGCGGCCTATCTCAGCGACCACGGCCATTGCAGCCTGACGGTTGCCGGTGGCGACCTGCATCGCGAACCCGGCATCATCCATTCGCTCACCCAGCCCGTACCCTTCTACGGCTCGAAATTCTTCCTCGGCGCGCAAGGCATTGGCGCGGAAGGCGTGCTGGAATCGCACCCGCTGCTGGTGCGCTCCATCATCGACCTCAGCCTCTGCGCCGACCAGATCGTGGTGCTGGCCGACAGCCGCAAACTGTCGATCCATGCGCGCAATGTCGCGCTGCCGCTTTCCCGCATCGGGACGCTGGTCACCGACGACGGCCTCTCCGACACCGATGCACGGATGCTGGAGGACGCCGGCGTCATGGTCCGGATAGCCTCATCCTCGGGAGCCATCCAGTGAAGGTGGCGGTCCTCGATTTCGGCAAGACCAATTCGAAACTGTTCGTCTTCGGGCAGGACGGGCGCATTCTCGACGAGCGTCGGACACAGCCGAAATGGGTGCGCCAAGGCGGCTTCAGCGTGCTCGACGAGGCAGCGCTCCACGAGTGGGCGCTCAATGCCGTCGCCGATGCGGTCGACAGCCATGGTATCGAGGGGCTGATGGTGTCGGGCCATGGCTGCACCTTCGCCTTGATCGACGAAGCGGCGCTGACGCATCCGATCCTCGACTACGAGCAGGAGCCGCCGGCCGAGATTGCCGCGCGGATCGATCGTTGCATTCCGGACTTTGCCGAAACCTTCTCGCCGCGCCTGCCGCTCGGCTTCAACTACGGTCGCCACATGCTGTGGCTGCAGGAGGTCGATCCCGACGCGTTCGCTGCGGCGAAATCGATCCTCGGCTATCCGCAATACTGGAGCTGGCGCCTTGGCGGGCGAGCGGTCTCGGAAGTGTCCTATCTCGGCTGCCACTCGCATCTGTGGGCGCCGCGCAGCCAAGACTTTTCCTCGCTGGTCGACGCCCAGGGTTGGCGGGACCGGATGCCTTCCTTTGAGCGCGCCGGCGCCGTGATCGGCGAACGGCACCTCGGAGGTTTGGCGCGGCCAGTCGCCATCCACAATGGCGTCCATGATTCGAATGCGGCGCTGCATGCCTATCGCCGGCAAGAGCTCGGCCCGGTCACCGTCGTTTCGACCGGCACCTGGGTCATCGTGCTCAATCCCGACTGCCCGCTCGACGCGCTCGACCAGGATCGCGACATGCTGGTCAATGTCGATGTCGATGGCGGTCCGGTGCCGACCATTCGTTTCATGGGCGGACGCGAATTCGCAACGATCAGCGCCGGCTGGCAAGGCGCGATCGGCCTGTCCTCGATCCAGCGGGTGATCGACGCCAGCGTCATGGCATTGCCGAGCTTCGCGCCCGGCGGACCAATGCCCGACCGTGCGGGCCGGCTGGTCGGGCGCACACCCGATGCCGAGGAGCGGGCCGCCGTGGCGCTGCTCTACGTGGCGCTGATGGTCGATCTGTCGCTTGACCTCATCCATTCGAACAACACCGTGATCGTCGATGGAGGGCTGAACGCTGGCGGTTTGCTCGCCAGCCTGTTGGCGCAGCTGCGTCCCGGCCAGTCCTTCCTGCAGGGCGCCACGCTGGAAGGCAGCGCCACGGGTGCCGCGGCGCTCGCCTTCGAGAGCGTCGGGCGCGAATTTGCCGCCGAAGTTCCGGAGCCGGTGCGTGCGTCCCATTTCACCGGATTGGCCGGTTATCGCGATGATTGGCGTGCCTTCGCCATGGACCGGGGTGTCGCTGGGGCGGCGGCGGGAGGCGCGCGATGAGTGCGGCTGCCAAGGTCGAGACCGCGCGTCAGCCGGTACTGGAGATGCGGCATATCTCCAAGACGTTCGGCGCGATCCGCGCGTTGCAGGATGTCTCGCTCAGCGTCCATGCCGGCGAGTTGCACGCCTTGATGGGCGAAAACGGCGCCGGCAAGTCGACATTGATGAAGGTGCTTTCAGGCGCCTATCGGCCGGATGTCGGCGGCGAGATCCTGATCGACGGCATGCACGCCGCGACCGGCGATCCGATCAAGGCACGCGCCAGTGGCGTCGCGGTGATCTATCAGGAGCTGTCGCTGGCGCCTAATCTGACCGTGGCGCAGAATATCTTCCTCGGCAACGAGCCGCGCCGCTTCGGCATCGTCGACCGCGACCAATGCACCCGGCGCGCCAGGGAGATCATCGCGCGTCTCGGCGTCTCCTTCTCGGCCCGCGACATGGTCTCCAGCCTGTCGCTCGGCGAGCGCCAGCTGGTCGAGATCGCCCGCGCGCTGTCGACCAATGCGCGCATCATCGTCATGGACGAGCCGACAACGTCGCTGACCTCGCGCGAGACCGACCGGCTGTTCGAGGTCATTGCGACGCTGAAATCGCAAGGCATCGCCATCATCTACATCAGCCACCGCATGGAAGAGGTCTACCAGCTTGCCGACCGCGTCAGCGTGCTGCGCGACAGCGGTTATGTCGGCACGCTCGAACGCGCCGATCTCAGCGCCTCGCGCCTGGTGTCGATGATGGTCGGCCGCGATCTGTCGGCTTTCTACAAGAAGGACCATCGGCCGCCGGATGCAAAGCGCGCGGTGGCGCTCTCGGTGCGCGGCATGTCCGACGGTCGTCTCCTGAAGAACTGCTCGTTCGACCTGCACAAGGGCGAGGTGCTGGCGTTGGCGGGTCTGGTCGGCTCCGGCCGTACCGAGCTTGCACGGCTGATCTTTGGCGCCGACAGGCGTACATCCGGCACGCTGGAACTCGACGGCAAGCCTGTAGCCATCGGCTCGCCGCGTGAGGCGCTCGATGCCGGCATTGCCTATCTGACCGAAGACCGCAAGGAACTCGGCCTGTTCCTCGACATGTCGATCTCCGACAACATCAGCATGGGCGTGCTGGCAAGGGATTCGCGCGCCGGCGGCCTGCGCGACTTCGCGGCCGCCGAGAGGCGCGCTTCCAAGGCTGTTGCCGATCTCTCCATCCGCACCAGTTCGGTACAGGCCAATGCCGGCTCGCTGTCGGGCGGCAACCAGCAGAAGGTGCTGCTCGCCCGCCTGCTCGAAACCGAGCCGAAGGTCATCATCCTCGACGAGCCGACCCGCGGCGTCGACGTCGGGGCGAAATCGGAAATCTACCGGCTGATCGACAATCTCGCCAAGCGGGGCATCGCCGTCCTGATGATCTCCAGCGAACTGCCGGAAGTGATCGGCGTCGCCGACCGCGTGCTGGTGATGCGCGACGGCACGATATCGGGCGAGGTGGCGGCATCCGAAGGCCATCCGCTCAGCCAGGAGAAAATCATGGAACTTGCAACGGGAGCGGCTCAGCAATGACCGACAAGGCGACCGAGATCAGCGCGGGCGGCCGGGCCACCGGCACGAGCCGGCGGTTGCGCACCGCAATCGCTGCCCTTGGCATGCTGCCGGTGCTGATCTTGCTGGCGGCCGGCTTCCAGTTCATGAACCCGCGCTTCCTGACCGAGACCAATTTGCTGATCGTCACCCAGCAATCATCGATCAATATCGTGCTGGCGGCCGGCATGACCTTCGTCATCCTGACCGGCGGCATCGACCTGTCCGTCGGCGCCATCCTTGCCGCCTCGGCGATGGTGGCGGTGATCGTATCGCTGGTGCCCGATTGGGGCCTGCTCGGCGTGCCGGCGGCCATTCTGGTCGGCCTCGGCTTCGGCGTCATCAACGGGCTGCTCATCGCCTACATCAAGCTGCCGCCCTTCATCGTCACGCTGGGTTCGCTGACTGCGGTGCGCGGCGTCGCCCGTCTGCTCGGCCAGGACACGACGGTGTTCAATTCAGACCTGCCGTTTGACTTCATCGGCAACGGTTCGCTGTTCGGCATTCCCTGGCTGGTCATCATCGCGCTATCGGTCGTCGTGCTGTCCTGGCTGGTGCTCAAGCGCACCGTGCTCGGCACCTGGATCTATGCCGTCGGCGGCAATGCAGAAGCGGCGCGGCTGACCGGCATCAAGGTGCCGCTGGTGCTGCTCTTCGTCTACGGCGTTTCCGGCCTGCTGGCCGGTCTTGGCGGTGCCATGTCGGCGGCCCGGCTCTATGCCGCCAACGGCTTGCAGCTCGGCCAGTCCTACGAGCTCGACGCCATTGCCGCGGTCATTCTCGGCGGCACCAGCTTCGTCGGCGGCGTCGGCTCGATCTGGGGCACGCTGATCGGCGGCCTGATCATCGCGGTGCTCTCCAACGGGCTCATCTTGGCCGGCGTTTCGGACATCTGGCAGTACATCATCAAGGGATTGGTCATCATCGTGGCGGTCGCCCTCGACCGCTACAGGCTCCAGGCAGGAGCAAGAACGTGATTGACCTTAGTCGCCGGCGTCAACGACCGGTTTATGTAACGCACCGTGAGAGGCGCGGGGCAATCGGAGGAAAGCAATGAAGACCATCGCCAAACTGCTCTGCGGCGTCGCACTCGCGTCGCTCGCCATCGCGCCTGCTTCTGCCAAGGACCTCAACAAGGTCGGCATCTCGGTCGGCCTGCTCGGCAACCCCTTCTTCGTCGCCACCATCAAGGGCATCGAGGACGCGGCCAAGAAGATCAACCCGAAGGTGGAGGTGACATCGGTGTCGGCCGACTATGACCTCAACAAGCAGGTCTCGCAGGTCGATTCATTCATCGCCGCCGGCGTCGACGTGATCATGCTCAATGCGGTCGACGCCAAGGCGATCGCGCCGGCGGTGAAGAAGGCGCAGGCGGCGGGCATCGTCGTTGCCGCCTTCGACGTTTCGGCGCCGGGCGCCGACGTCACGGTGATGACAAACAACGTCAAGGCGGGCGAAGAGGCCTGCCAGTACCTGGTCGACCACACGGGCGGCAAGGGCGATTACGTCATCCTCAACGGGCCGGCATCGTCGTCGATCCTGGAGCGGGTAAAGGGCTGCAAGAACGTGCTGGCGCAGCATCCCGACATCAAGATCCTCTCCGACGACCAGAACGCCGAAGGCTCGCGCGACGGCGGCCTGAAGGTATTCCAGTCGCTGCTCACCCGCTTCGACAAGATCGATGCGGTGTTTGCCATCAACGACCCGACGGCGATTGGCGCCCAGCTTGCGGCCAAGCAGCTCAACCGCTCGGAGTTCCTCTTCACCGCCGTCGACGGCGCGCCCGATATCGAGAAGGAACTCTCCTCCGGCACCTCGATGATCAAGGCGTCGGCCTCGCAGGACCCTTATGTGATGGCTGGCCAGTCGCTGACGATGGCGGCTGAACTGCTGGCCGGCAAGAAGCCGGCGGAGCCGACCGTGCTGCTCGACCCGAAGCTGATCACGGCTGAGAACCTGAAGGACTACAAGGGCTGGACCGCGGCCCGCTAAACGTCCCTCAGCAGCGTGGGGGGGGGGGGGGGGGGGCGGGGGGGGGGGGGGGGGGGGGGGGAGGGGGGGGGGGGCCGCGGCGGGAGGAAGGAGGCGACCCACCAGCGGCGGCGGGGGGGGGGCGCGGGGGGCGGGGGGGGGGGGTGGAGAGGAGA